>URXY01000005.1 GCA_900552015.1 uncultured Eubacteriales bacterium
GACATCCGCTGCGGCGTGGAAGTGGGGCGCGACATAACGCTGGACACGCTGCGCCGGGAGGGCTATAAGGCTTTCTACGTGGCCATTGGCTGCCAGGACGGCCGCAGCGCGGGCATTCCCGGCGAGGACACCGCGGGCGTGATGACCGCCGTGGACTTCTTGCACGCCGTCGCGGAAAACGAAACGTACCCCGTGGAGGGCCGGGCCGTTGTCATCGGCGGCGGGAACGTGGCCATCGACGTGGCCCGCACCAGCGTCCGCTGCGGCGCTGCAGAAGTTTCCATGTACTGCCTGGAGCCGCGGGAAAGCATGCCCGCCTCCGCCGAGGAAGCAGCAGAGGCCGAAGATGAGGGCGTGGCCATCCGCTGCGGCTGGGGCCCGAAGGAGATTCTTGCGGAAGCCGGCCGGGTGACCGGCATCGTTCTGAAACGATGCGTTTCCGTGTTTGATGAAAACGGCCGCTTCTGCCCCAGATATGACGAGGCCGATACCATTACCGTTCCCTGTGAACATGTGTTTCTGAGCATTGGCCAGAGCATCCGGTGGGGCAGCCTGCTGGACGGCGCAAACCGCATCGGCCCACTGCTCGACCGCGTTAAAGAGCTGGGCATGGACGCCTGCGCCATCACCGACCACGGCGTGATGTACGGTGCGATCGACTTTTACCGCGCCTGCAAGGCCGAGGGCATCAAGCCCATCATTGGCTGTGAGGTGTACGTCGCCCCGCGCACGCGCTTTGATAAGCAGCACGAATTTGACTCCGAGGCCCGCCATCTCGTGCTGCTGTGCGAGAATGAGGAAGGCTACCGCAACCTCTCCTACCTCGTCTCGATGGCGCACGTGGAGGGCTTTTACATCAAGCCGCGCATTGATCTGGACCTTTTGCGCGAGCATTCCAAGGGCCTCATTGCGCTCTCAGCGTGTCTGGCCGGCGAGATCCCGCGCAGGCTCCGCAATGGTGACTACAACGGTGCCAAGGAATATGCCTTGACACTATCTGATATCTTTGGACTCGAGCATTTTTATTTAGAGTTACAGGACCACGGCATCCGCGACCAGGCCATCGTCAACAAGGGCATCCTGCGCCTGCATGAGGAAACGGGTCTCCCGCTCGTCGTGACGAACGACGCCCACTATCTTCGAAAAGAAGACGCCTACGCGCACGACGTGCTGCTCTGCATCCAGACGGGAAAGACCGTGGACGATGAGAACCGTATGCGCTACGAACCGCAGCGCTTCTATCTGCGCACGACCGAGGAGATGGCGGCACTCTTTCCCGACTATCCCGAGGCGATTGAGAACACCGGCAAAATCGCCGAGCGCTGCAATTTGGAGTTCACGTTCGGCAAGTATCATCTGCCGGAATTCAAGGTGCCGGAGGGCTACACATCGCTCACGTACTTCAAAAATCTCTGCGCCGACGGCTTCGCCCAGCGCTACGGAGAAGGAACGGAGAAACAGCGCGCGCAGCTCGAATACGAGCAGAACATGATCGAGCGCATGGGCTTTGTCGACTACTTTTTGATCGTCTCCGATTTCGTGCGCTACGCCAAGAGCGTCGGCATCCCCGTCGGCCCGGGGCGCGGCAGCGCGGCAGGTAGCATCGTTTCCTACTGCCTGTCGATCACGGACATCGAGCCGATGAAATACGGCCTGTTTTTCGAGCGCTTTTTGAACCCCGAGCGCGTGTCGATGCCTGATATCGACATGGACTTCGGCGATACGCGCCGCGGCGAGGTCGTGGAATACGTGCGCCGCAAGTACGGCGATGACCATGTGGCGCAGATCGTTACCTTCGGTACGATGGCCGCGCGCGGCGTCATCCGCGACGTGGGCCGCGCGCTCAACATGAGCTATGCCGACTGCGACGTCATTGCCAAGCTCGTCCCCGCGGGGCCGCACGTCACGCTTGACGATGCGATGCGTATTTCGCGTGAGCTGCGCGAAAAGTACGAGAGCGACGAGCAGGTGAAAAAGCTCATTGACACGGCACGCGCCCTTGAAGGCATGCCGCGCCACGCCTCGACGCACGCCGCCGGCGTGGTTATCACGAAGCGCCCCGTCGTCGACTATGTCCCGCTCGCGCGCAACGACGACACGATCGTCTGCCAGTACGTGATGACGACGCTCGAAGAGCTCGGCTTGCTCAAAATGGACTTCCTTGGCCTGCGCAACCTCACGATTTTAGATGACGCGGTCAAAACGATCCGCGAAAAGGATAAAGACTTTACATTGCAGAATATCCCGGAGGATGACGCCGCGACCTACGAGATGCTGGCCGCGGGGCGGACGTCCGGCGTCTTCCAGCTCGAATCGAGCGGCATGACGGGCGTGTGCGTCAGCCTGAAGCCGCAGAACATCGAGGATATCACGGCTCTGATTGCGCTCTACCGTCCGGGACCGATGGAATCCATCCCGAAATTCATCGCCTGCAAGCACGACCCGAAAAAGGTCACCTACCTCATTCCGCAGCTTGAGCCGATCTTGTCCATCACCTACGGCTGCATCGTGTATCAGGAGCAGGTCATTCAGATCTTCCAGCAGCTCGCGGGCTACTCGCTCGGTCAGGCGGATATGCTGCGCCGTGCGATGAGCAAGAAGAAGGTCAAGGACATTGAGCGCGAACGCGAAGCGTTCCTGCACGGCGATCCCGCGCGCAATATCTCCGGCTGCGTGGCGAACGGCATCGACGAAAAGGCTGCGCAGGAAATTTACGAGGAAATTTACGCCTTTGCAAACTACGCGTTCAACAAGGCGCACGCCGCGGCCTATGCGGTCGTCGCGTATCAGACGGCGTACTTCAAGTGCCACTATCCGAAAGAGTACATGGCGGCGCTCTTGTCAAGCGTCCTCGACTCGTCCGACAAGGTGGGCGAGTACTTCAACGAGTGCCGCGAGTGCGGCATCAAGCTCCTGCCGCCGGACGTCAACCATTCCGCCGACCGCTTCACGGTCGAGCCCGAGGGCATCCGCTTCGGCCTCGTCGCCATCAAGAACATCGGCCGCGGGCTCATTCTGCGCATGATGCAGGAGCGCGAGCTCAATGGCCCGTTCGTCGATTTTCAGGATTTCTGCCGCCGCATGGACGGCATGGAGATCAATAAGCGTGCGGTCGAGAACCTGATCCGCGCAGGCGCGTTCGATTCGACGGGCGCGAAGCGCTCGCAGCTCATCGCTGTCTACGAAAAGGTGATGGACGGCATCGCCGAGGGGAACCGCACGAACGTGGAGGGGCAGATCGACTTTTTCGGCATGGGCGCGGAGACCGCGCAGCAGGCCGCGCTCGTCCTGCCCGACATTCCCGAGTTCACGCCGCAGGAGCTCATGGCGATGGAGAGAGCCACGACGGGGCTTTACCTCTCGGGGCATCCGATGGATGCCTACCGCTCGCTCGTCCGCTCGTCCGGTGCGGCCGCCATTGGCCGCGTGATGGAGGACTTTTCGCAGGAAACAGGGCCGACGACCTTTTCCGACGGACAAAAGATCACGCTTGCCGGCGTCGTCACCGCGAGCAAGACGAAGATGACGAAGAAAAATACCCTCATGGCCTATGTGACGCTCGAGGACGGCACGGGAACGATGGAGCTGTTGTGCTTCGCGCGCGTGCTGGAACAGTGCGGCAGTTATTTGCAGGAGGGGCAGGTCATCTATGTCACGGGCACGCTTTCCGTGCGCGACGAAAAAGCGCCGCAGCTGCTGTGCGACTTTGCCCGCCCGCTGTCCTCCGCGCTCTCAACGCCCGCAGTACCTCAGGAGCAGGGACAGAAAGCGGCGGGGCAGACGCTCTATCTGAGGCTACCGTCGGCCAACGGGCCGAAGATGGACATCCTCAAAAAGATCCTCTATATGTTCGAGGGGCGGGAGAACAATGTTCGCATCCGCGTGCTCGATACCGGCAAGCTCATCGGCACGACCTGCGACCTGCACCCCTCGCTCGTGCGCGACCTGGAGGAACGCTTCGGTAAGGAAAACGTCGTGGTGAAATGACAGAAAGGAGCCCGCAGTGATGAAATCACGCTTGACCATGATCTGAACAATATTTCGATCATGGAGGAATTTATGGAGATCATCGAATATCGGACCTATCGAGAGGAAGATATCCTGCCGTTGTATGCGTCCGTCGGCTGGACGGCCTACACGGATGCACCCGACGCGCTGCGGCGCGGATTTGAAAAGTCCCTGCTGACGCTGGCTGCCTATGAAGGGAAAACGCTTGTCGGCCTTGCCCGTGCCGTTGGCGACGGTGAGACCGTCGTACTCGTGCAGGACCTGCTCGTTTTTCCGCAGTATCAGCGCCTCGGCGTCGGCACGGCGCTGCTGCGCGCAGTGATGGAGCGATTTGCGGACGTCCGGCAACTCCAACTCGTGACGGACGACACGAAGAAGACTCTCGCGTTCTACCACTCGCTCGGACTGCGCGAGCTTTCGGCGTTTGGCTGCCGGGGCTTCATGCGGTAAACCGTCGCTTTTCGCCTTCGCAACGCAAAATTGCGCGATAGTTGGTGGAGGAAACCGCTGCTTTTCGCTATGATGAGCGCATCAAACGAAAAGGAGAACAACTATGCAACTCACTCTAATCTTATTCCCAATCGCGCTTGCGATCTACGGCGCGATCATCTACCTCTTCGTGCTGCTCGTCAAGGCGCTGCGAAAGTACATCAAGTCCAAAGACGTGCGCGAGGAGAAGAAGGCTGTCTGCCGCTCGCTCGGCGAAGCGCTCAAGGCGCACCGGACGGAAAAACAGATGACGCAGGAGTTCGTCGCCGAGACGCTTGGCGTCAGCCGTCAGGCGGTCAGCAAGTGGGAGAACGGCACGTCAGACCCCAGTACATCAAACCTCTGCGCGCTCGCAAAGCTCTACGGCATTCCGGTCGAAGAACTGTTACAGCAAGCGCGGGAAGAACAGAGCGAAAACTGAGCAAAAAGAAGAGACAGCCGAAAGGCTGTCTCTTCTTTTTATGTACGATGCTTTATTTTTCTTCGTCGGGTTCGGAGAAGAGCGTGTTCAAAACGCCGGAGTAGAGGCGTTCAGGATTTTTCTGGAAGCGCTCGGCGAGGTCTTTGGCCATGACCTCCTTCGGGACCATGAGGTCCATCTTGAGCAGCGGCTGGTCGTCATCGTCGTTGAAGGCGAGGGTGACGGTGTAAGTCCCGTTGCGGCGGGGCTGGATATCCGACTTGATCTGCGCGCGGCGCTTGAGCTTCTGGTTGAAGATGGTGATGTTCTTATCGGCGCGCAGGCGCACAGAGTAGGGAAGGCTCGACTCGCAGATCGCGCCATTGTGCAGGCCCTTTTCCGTGATGGCGTAGAGCCCGTCATCCGAGAGCGTCAAATGCTGCGATTCGACCAAATTGCTCAGGCATTCGGAAAAGTCGAAAAAGTCGATGCCGTCGTCACACATCGTCAGCTCCTGCATTGCCTCGAACGGGACCGGCTCGATGAGTCTGGCGGCGACGTAAAGAATGAGAAATTTGATCTCCAGCTTGTCCTGAATAAAACCGACGCGCCCCATAGCGCACCTCCTCGGATGGATGAATTGCAGGTATGATATCACAAAAGAAGGGACGATACCACAAAAAGTTGTCGATACCGGCCGACCATAAACTATATTTAGTGTAGCACACTTTTCTCAAATTGTATAGGGCTTTTTCAAAAACGCCTGTGCGCAGCACCCATTTTCGCGCGCGGCATAGACTGTGGTGAAAGAAAGGCACGGTCGCGCCGGACTTTCCAGTACTTAAAATAGGAGGTATTCTTGCTTTATGGCTGATAAAGTTGTTGCAGGCCCTGTCAGCGGCGCAAACGGCGTGCGCGAAGCGGTCTGTATCCATACGAAAAAGATATACTCGTCCTGCCGCGACAAGGACTGTATCGAGGACCTGCGCTTTTACCCCACGGCCAGCGCGCAGAGCGTGCTGAGCACGAGCCAGTGCATCCGCGGCGGCAGCGCGGAGCTGCTCTATACCTTTGTCGATGTGGAGCCGGTGAACTTCAACCGGGGCTACTACACGGTGGATATGCACTTTTTCTACCGCGTCATCCTGCAGGCGATGATGAGCGGCAGCTCGCGCTACACGGAGATTGAAGGCCTTGCCGCCTTTGATAAGCGCGTGGTGCTCTTTGGCAGCGAGGGCGGGGCGAAGGTCTACTCGTCTGCGCCGGCGGCGAACGCCGTCGACGCGCCGCTCGACCTGACGGCGAACCTTCCCACGGCGGTCGTCGAGGTCGTGGACCCGATGCTGCTGTGCGCGCACTTTGCCGACAACTGCAACTGCCGCTGTGGCTGCGGCTGCGGGGTGCTCGGCGGCGTGCCCGCCGGTATTCTTGCGGCCTTTGACGAACCCATCGTGTTCGACGAGGCGGCCATCCGCCGTGTGTGCATCTCGCTCGGCCAGTTTTCTACCGTGCGCCTGGAGCGCGACACGCAGCTCCTCATCCCCGTGTACGACTACTGCATCCCGTCCAACGAGTGCACGCTCGCCGGCGGCAACTGCGGCAGCGAGGACCCGTGCAAGGTCTTCGACGCGGTGGAGTTCCCGCTGGACGATTTCTTCCCGCCGAACGTGCTGCCCGGCGGCGAAAAGGGCTGCGGCTGCGGCGCAGGCAACTGAGAAAAAACGGGGGATACCCCCGTTTTTTCTTTTTGGCAAAGTGGGACAGACCGTGCATAAGCCCGTCCGCGCGCTCATAGAGTGGACTATCACAGAAGAAGGGAAGTGCTGGAGAATGGAACGGCTCAGCCGTATTTACCGCTATGAGCAGGCCTGCGAATTTCTGCCGCCGCGCTTGAAGCGCCAGGCGCTCGCGCTGCCGGACAAGCAGAAGGAGCGCACTGAGGAGTTCCGCCTGCGCGCGATGCGCCCAATGACAGTGCTCACGCCGGAGGGTGAGCTGAACGCTGCGCCCGAAGGGCTCACGTCGCTTGTGACGGCGGAGGACCTTGAGCAGATGCTCAGTGCGGTGACGGAGTATTCACGCTATGCCTGCATCGAAACGCTGCGCCATGGCTTTCTGCCGCTGCGGGGCGGGTTCCGCCTCGGTGTGTGCGGCAGTGCCGTGGTGCGGGAGGGCGAGGTGAGCAATCTGAAGGATATCTCGTCGCTGTCGCTTCGCATCGTGTGCGAGGAGGTGGGGCTGGGGAGTGGTATCGCGCCGCAGCTCTTTGACGGAGACGGGCGATTTTTGAGCACGCTCATCCTCTCGCCGCCCGGCGGCGGAAAGACGACGCTGCTGCGCGACCTCATCCGCGTTTTATCGCTCGGCGACAGCGAACACCGCGCGCTGCGCGTCGCGGTCATCGACGAGCGGGGCGAGATCGCCGTGTGCTGTAAGGGAAGAGCGCAGATGGAACTCGGCAACCACACGGATGTGCTCTCGCTCTGCCCGAAGGCGGAGGGCATTCCCATGGTGCTGCGCGGCATGAATCCGCAGGTCATCGCAGTGGACGAGATCACTGCGGCGGAGGATATTCGCGCGTTGTGCCTGGCCGCAAACTGCGGCGTGGGACTGCTCGCGAGCATCCACGCGGCAAATGCCGAAGAGCTGATGCAGAAGCCGCTCTTTGAGGAGCTTCTGCGCGCAAAGGTCTTTTCCCGCTGCGTGACTATCTGCCAAGACGGCGGAAGGCGTACTTATGAGGTGGGCGGGCTGCCATGCTGCACCTGATGGGAGCGGCGCTCCTCCTCATGGCATCTATTTTGCTGCGGCAGTCACTCTTATCGCGGGCAAGCGTGCGACGCAGGACGCTGCGCTCGCTCGCGGAGGGATTTTTATCGCTCGCGCAGTCCGTGCGTGCGACGCTCACACCATTTCCTACGCTGCTGGAGGGACTTTCACACGAAGACGGGGCGGGAACATTTTTCACGTCTGTCCGTGCAGGACTTTCATGCGGGCAGACGCTTGCGAACGCATGGCGGGCGGCGGCGCGGACGCTGCCGCTCGCGGAGCGGGAAAAAGAGACCGTTGCGGCGCTGGGAGGTGCGCTCGGCGGAGAGGAGGAAAGCGTCTGCGCGGCTCTGACGCATGCGGCGCGGGAGCTTTCAGACGCGGAGCGATCGCTTTTTGCGCGCAGCCGGGAGGAGGGGCGCGTGATGACGGCGCTTTGCCTTGGCGGCGGAACACTGCTCGGTATTTTGCTGTTGTAAGATGATCATAGACAAGCATCAATGCTTTACAGAAGGAAGACGGATATGAACATTGACCTCGTATTCAAGATCGCGGCGATCGGCATCGTCGTGGCCGTGCTCAACCAACTGCTCGTGCGCTCGGACCGGCCCGACCAGGCGATGCTCGTGAGCCTGGCCGGGCTCATCACGACGATGATGCTGCTCGTGCGTGAGATCAGCGCGCTCTTTGAGCTCATCAAGAGCCTGTTCGGGTTTTAGCGATGGAGCTGCTCGTCAGACTCGCGGCGCTGTGTTTGTGCGTGAGCGCGGTGACGGCGCTGCTGAAAAAGAGCGAGGAAGCGCTCGCGCTCTTGCTGATGCTCGCCGCCGTGCTCGTTGGCTGCGCGCTGCTGCTGCCCGCGCTTTCAGACCTTGCGGATTTCTGCACGCGGACGCTCGCACTCACAGGGCTGCCTGCGGCGCTGTTCGCGCCGCTTTTGAAGGTGATGTCCATCGCGCTCGTAGTGCGTTTTTCCTGTGCGCTGTGTGCCGACGCGGGGCAGCGCGCGCTCTCGGCGCTTTTGAACACGGCGGGGGCGGTGTGCGCGCTCGTCTGTGCGCTGCCGCTGCTGGAAGAGCTGCTCGCACTGGTGGAGGACTTTCTATGAGAAAACTGTTCTGTCTGTTCTTCGCCCTGCTCGCGCTGTGCCTGCCTGCGCGGGCGATAGAGCTGCCGGACGGCCTCAACGGCGCTGTACCGGACGAGCTCCTTGAAAGCGCACAGGAAAAAGGGCTCATGACGCGCGGAGCGGCATATCTGTGGGAGACGCTGCGTGCCTCGCTTGGCGGAGCGGTCAGATCGTCGCTGCGCGCTGCGGTGTCGCTCATGCTGCTCGCGCTTCTGTGCGGGCTCATCGAGGGCACGGCGGACGGAGCCGGCGAAACTGCTGCGCCGTTCACGCCATACGTCGGTGTGCTGGGGGCAGCGATGCTTTCGGCGGGAGACATGAGCTCGCTCATCGCGCTCGGCCTTGAAACGCTGGATGAGCTCGCCGCAATGGCTAAGATGCTACTGCCGACGCTCGCCGCTGCGATGGCGGGCAGCGGCGCGGTGGGGAGCGCGAGCGTCTGGCAGGTCGGTGCGCTGATGATGAGCGACGGATTTCTCTCGCTCATCCGTGATGTACTCGTGCCAGCGCTCTACTGTATGATCGGCGCGGCGGCGGCCGGGGCTCTGCTGCCGCAAAGCAGACTCACCGTGCTTGCAGACGGCGTGAAGACACTGATCACATGGGGTCTGAGCGTGATCCTGACGGTCTTTGTGGGCTTTTTGTCGCTCAGTGGGCTGCTCGCGGGCTCGGCGGACCGCATGGCGGTACGCGTGGGTAAGACGGTCATCTCCGGCGCGGTGCCGGTCGTCGGCGGGATATTGTCCGATGCGACGGAGGCGCTGCTCGCGGGCGCGGGCACGCTCCGGAGCACGCTCGGTGTGCTTGGTGTCTTCGCGGCGCTGGCGCTGTGCCTTGCGCCGCTCATGCGCCTGGTGCTCCAATACCTGCTCTACCGCGCGGCAGCGTTTTTCTGCGGCATGGTAGGGACCGAGACGCTGAGAAGCTTTTTGGAGCAGCTATCCTCGGCCTTTTCGCTGATGCTGGCGATGACGGCGGGCGGGGCGTTTTTGCTGCTCGCGTCGTTTCTCATCGCGCTGCTGATGGTGGTGACGGTATGACCTTTCTTCGTTCATGGCTCCTTAGCATCGTGGCCTGCGCGGTGCTCGTGAGCCTTGCCGAGCACCTGACGGACGGCGGTACGATGAAAAAGATCGTGCGTTTTACAGGCGGGATGCTCCTGATGCTCGCAATGCTGCGGCCGCTCCTGCGGCTCGACCTGTCCACCTTCGAGGTAGACATTTCTTCGTACCGTGAGGCGGTCTCGCAGCTCGAGCTGGCGCTCACGCAGCAGCGGGAGGACGCGCTTTCCGCGCGCATAGCGGCGGAGACGGAAGCATATATTGAGGACAAAGCAGACGAGTTGGGGCTGAGCGTCCGTGCAAAGGTCAAAACGGAAGAAGAGGACGGTGTGCCGCTGCCGGTGTCCGTCACGCTCTACGGCACGGAAAATGCCGCGCTCGCCGACTATATCGAGTGCGAGCTCGGCATCGCAAAGGAGGACCAGCTATGGATCACGACAGAGGCAGGCGCGTCAGGCCCGTGAAGGTGCTCGACGCGCTCCGGCAGTACAAATATGTCGTTCTGACGGCGGCGCTCGGCATTTTTCTCCTGCTGCTGCCGTCGAGCGAAGAAAAAGCGGCGGATACAGGGACTGTACCGACGGTGGCGGAGCGCTTCGACCGCGCGGCGCTGCAAAGCGAAATGGAGGACATCTTATCCTCGCTCGACGGTGTGGGGCGTCTCTCGCTGATGCTGACGGTGGACGGCGGCAGCGAATATGAGCTTGCACAGGATGAGACCGCCGCGCGCAAGTTCAGCGGAACGGAGAGCGGGGAGCAGTCGCGCTCGTCGGAAACGGTCGTGCTCGGCAGCGGGTCGGGCGCCGAGGTCGTGATCACGCGTAGCCGGTATCCTCGCTTTCTCGGTGCGCTCGTCGTCTGCGAGGGCGGTGACCGCGCGGATGTGCAGCTCAAGGTGACGCAGGCCGTCGGCGCGCTGACGGGCCTTTCGTCCGACAGGATCACGGTGGTCAAGGGGACGCCATGAAGATACTCATTTTTTATCGAACAAAACATATGGAGGGAACAGGTATGAAGCAGCTTTGGAAACGGAACGCAGTGGTCGGGACCATCCTCGTCTTTGTCTGCGCGGCGATCTTCTTAAACGGGAAGTACGCCGAAAAGGTCGAGCAGCCGACGAAGGTGTTGGGCCAGGCCCAGCAGGTCGACGGCGCGGACGGGGAGGCGGCGGAGGTCTCCGCCGGAGCGGAGGGCTCGGACTATTTCGCTTCGGCGCGGCTCACGCGCCAGCAGGCGCGCGACAGCGCGCTCTCACTCTTGAAAGAGGCGAGCGAGAATGACAGTGTGGACGAAGAGACGGTGAACGAGGCGGCAAAGAGCATCCAGACGCTCGCGTCCTACACGCTCAGCGAAGCACAGATCGAAAACATGATCACGGCCAAGGGCTATGACGACTGCGTCGTCTTTCTGTCCGAGGACGGCGTGAGCGTGGTCGTTTCGGCGGGGGAAGAGGGCCTGCAGACCGAGGACGTGGCCCGCATCACGGATATCGTCAAGCAGGAAACGGGACTTACCGCCGAGAGCATCAAGATCATGGAAGTAAATTAGCTGTTGTATTTTTCAGAAGAAGATGGTAAAATACTCTTGATATGAGCATTCAAGCAAGGAGAGATGTCAGAATGGCTGAAAATCGAGAGTATCTGACCCGCGCCGAAGAAAACGGGAGCATCAATATTTCGGAAGACGTGGTCGCCGCCATCGCGGCGGATGCCATCGGCGAGATCGAAGGTGTCGGCTCCATGTGCCAGAACATGACCGAGCAGATCACGGAGCAGTTCACCGGCAAAAAGGGCCTGCGCGGCGTGCGCGCCGAGGTGCAGGACGGCGAGATCGTCGTCGACGTTTATCTGATGGTGCGCTATGGCTATGCCATCCCCGAAACAGCCCGCAAGGTGCAGGACAGCGTTTCCGCAGCCGTGAGCGGCATGACGGGCTACAATGTGCACGCGGTCAATGTCCACGTCGGCGGCATCAGCTTCAACTAAAGAGAAAGATAAAGGGTTAGACGAGAATGATTCGCAATACAGCGCGAGAGATCGCAGTGCACCTTGCATACGAACTGAGCTTTACGGATAAAACGCCGCAGGAGCTTTTGGATGAGCGCCTGTCGGGGGAGTATTTTGAAACGCTCAGGGGCGAGGACGACATTTACGAAAAGCTGCCCGGTAAGGCGCAGGAGGAGTATATCCGTTCCATCGTGACGGGCGTTGCTGAGCATGCGCCCGAGCTCGACAGCTACATCGCCAAGTACGCCCGCGGCTGGAGCTTCGACCGCATCCCGCTCGTTGCCTCGGCGATTATGCGCGTTGCGATGTACGAGGTGCTCTACCGCAGCGACATTCCCAACGGTGTCGCCATCAACGAGGCCGTGGAGATCGCCAAGAAGTACGAAACGCCAGAGACGGTCAAGTTCATCAACGGTATCCTCGGCAGCTTTGTGCGCGGCGAAGTGAGCGCAGAATAATAAAAAAGCAGAGCACCGGTCGGCGCTCTGCTTTTCTTCCATTTTAACGTACGAAAGAGGTGAGGGCATGGCAGGAGAGCAGATGATCTTCAGCGTATCCGAGGCCAACAACTTTATCAAATCGCTGCTCGACGCCGTGCCGCAGCTCCAGACCATCTTTGTGCGCGGCGAGATATCGAACTACAAATGCTACCCCTCGGGGCACCATTACTTTACGCTCAAGGACGAAGGGAGCGCGCTTCGCTGCGTGATGTTCCGCGGCATGGCGGCAAAGCTCCGCTTCCGCCCGGAAAACGGCATGAAGGTCGTGGCCTTCGGGCGCATCGGCGTCTTTCCGCGCGACGGCGCGTATCAGCTCTATTGCTCGGAGCTGAGCGTGCAGGGCGTGGGCGACCTGCACATTGCCTTCGAGCAGCTCAAGGCGAAGCTTGACGGAGAGGGCCTTTTCGACCCCGCGCACAAAAAGCCGCTGCCGCGGGATCCAAAGCGCATCGCTATCATCACTTCGTCCGCGGGCGCGGCGGTGCACGATATGCTGCGCATCCTGAACGCCCGCTGGCCGATGAGCGAGGTCGTGCTTCTGCCTGTGCGTGTGCAGGGAACGGAGGCACCGCCCGAGATCGTCGGCGCACTGCGCTACGCGAACAAATGGAAGGTCGCGGACCTCATCATCACGGGGCGTGGCGGCGGGTCGATTGAAGACCTGTGGGCCTTCAACGACGAGCGCGTGGCACGCGCGATCTATGAGTCTGATCTTCCGGTCATCTCCGCCGTCGGACACGAGCCGGATGTGACCATCGCCGATTTTGTCGCCGACGTGCGGGCGGCCACGCCGTCGAATGCGGCAGAGCTCGCCGTGCCGGACCAGAACGAGCTGCGACGGCGGCTCAATGTGCTGCAAACGCGCATGGTGCAGAGCGAGCAGAAGCGCGTGAAGCTGCTCGCCGAGCGGTATGAAAAGCTCGCGCGCAGCCGCGTGCTGCGCGACCCCATGGCGTTTATCGACGATAAGCGCCTGTTGCTCGACTACGCGCAGAAAAATCTTGCGTCGCTGGCGCAGAGCCAGATGGCACAGCGCGAGCAGCGATTCGCAGCCCTTGCGGCAAAGCTTGACGCACTGAGCCCGCTCAAGGTATTGGGCCGCGGCTACGCCGTCGCGAAAGCGGCGGACGGACGCATCCTGCGCGCAGCGTCGGACACGGAGGTCGGCGAGACGATCGAGGTCCTGCTGGGACAGGGCAGCCTCAACTGCACGGTGAACGAACGAAAAACGGGAGGAACGACCGATGGCAAAGACATTTGAAGACGACCTCGCACGGCTCGAGGAGATCGTGGCGGCGCTCGAAAAGGGCGACGCGAAGCTCGCCGATTCGCTCAAGCTCTTTGAAGAGGGCAGCAAGCTCGTGAGCGACTGCGGCGCGATGCTCGACAAGGCCGAGCAGAAGGTCATGAAACTCTCCAAGGGCGCGGACGGCGCGCCGGTCGAGAGTCCGTTCGTTTCGGAGGAATAAAAATGGATGAGAAGCTGTTTTCCGCCCGTATGGCGGACGATAAGGGAAAAATCGACGCCTATCTCGACTCCTGCCTGTCCGCCGCTGCACATGAGCGCTATCATAAGCTCGTCGAGTCGATGCACTACAGTCTGACCGCGGGCGGCAAGCGTCTGCGCGCGATCCTGGTGCTCGAATTCTGCCGCGCGTGCGGTGGGGACGTCGAAAAAGCTCTCCCTGTGGCCTGCGGCGTTGAAATGCTGCACGCGTATTCGCTCATCCACGACGATCTGCCTGTGATGGACAACGACGACCTGCGTCGCGGCAAGCCCTCGAACCACAAAGTCTTCGGCGAGTGCACAGCGACGCTTGCGGGCGACGCTTTGCAGGCCTTCGCCTTTGAAACGGTGCTGAATGCGCCGCTGCCCGCCGAGCGGGCGCTCACGTGCGGCAGGATCCTTGCCGAAGCGGCGGGACATAAGGGCATCTGCGGCGGCCAGCAACTCGACCTTGAATGGGAGGACCGGGCGCTCACAGAGGACGAGCTCCACGAGATCTATCTGCGCAAGACGAGCGCGCTCATCCGCGCGGCGTGTCTGATGGGCGTGGCCGCAGCAGGCGGCGCGCAGGCACAGCAGGATGCAGCCGCACGCTATGCTGACCATTTCGGCTACGCGTTTCAAATTCGCGACGATATGCTCGACGTCATCGGCGACGAAAAGACATTCGGCAAGCCCATCGGCTCGGACAGGGAAGAGGGGAAGACGACATTCGTCGACCTTCTTGGTCTCGAAGAGAGCCAGAAGCTCGTCCACGCGCACAGTGAGCAGGCCGCGAAGGCACTTGGAGGAATAGCAGATACGGAATTCCTCGTTCACCTCGTCCATGTTCTCGAAGAGCGGGACAAATGACCAAAAAACGCCCATCTTTTGCAAAATAATCGACTATTTTCGCAAAAATATGAATTTAGTGTTGACAAGCGCGAATGATGGTGCTACGATATCGCACATTGAAACGGAATCCCCACATCTTGCGTATGCTTGAAGGAAAGGAAGCCACGGCATGAAGAACTATTCTGCCAACAGCATGATGATGACCATGATGCGCATGTTCGGCATGTGCATGCTTCGTCATGAAGAAAATGGTCATTTCCTTTCAAAAACTGTCTGAGAGTTCAACGTGAGTGAACGACAGCGGAAGGTCAAATGACCTCCCGCTGTTTTTTATTTTCCGGCAAAGCAATACCCCGGCATGGTAAGAATTCGTTCCAATCAGCAAAATCTCAAAAAATAGAAGGAGATCAAAACGATGAAAAAGCATTCCATCAAACTGACCGCACTTGTCCTTGCACTGGTCCTTACTGCCGCGCTCGCACTGACCGGCTGCGGCTCCAAGACCGATGACTCCGGCGACAGCACCGCCACCATCCAGATTGCCGTCCCCAACGACACCACCAACGAAGCCCGCGCCCTGCTCCTGCTGCAGGAGAACGGCATCATCAAGCTCGCCGACGGCGCTGGCATCACCGCCACCAAGAACGACATCGTCGAGAATCCGTACAACGTTGAGATCGTTGAGACCGAGGCCGCGCAGATCCCCAACATCCTGCAGGATGTTGACTACGCCGTCATCAACTCCAACTACGCCATCAACGCGGGTCTCAACCCCGTGGACGACTCCCTTGTGATCGAGGGTTCCTCCTCCGCTTACGCCAACATTCTCGCTGTGAAGGAGGGCAACGAGAACTCCGACAAGATCAAGGCGCTCGTCGCGGCGCTCGAGAGCCAGCAGGTCGTTGACTACATCAACGAGAAGTATGACGGCGCTGTCGTCAGCACTGTCGATACCCCGACCGACGGCTACGATGCAAGCGTTGACTACGACGCCCTCTCCGGCGAGACCATTTCCGTTGCCGCTTCCCCGACCCCGCACGCTGAGATCCTCGAGGTCGTGAAGACCATCCTCGCTGAGAAGAACATCACCCTCGACATCCAGGTCTTCAATGACTATGTCGTGCCCAACACCGTTGTCGAAGACGGCACCGTGGATGCCAACTACTTCCAGCACACCCCCTATCTCGATGACTTCAACGCCGAAAACGACACCCACATCGTCTCCGTTGCCGCCATCCATGTCGAGCCCATGGGACTCTACGGCGGCAAGCAGACCACGCTGGACGCGCTGAGCGCCAAGTAAGAAAGGAAAGGAGGGAGCGTCCTTGATCGAATTAAAGCATTTAAGCAAGACCTTTGAGACCGCAGGTGGCAGGGTAGACGCGCTCAAGGACGTCTCCCTGACCATTCCTGACGGGGACGTTTACGGCATCATCGGCATGAGCGGCGCGGGCAAATCCACGCTCGTGCGCTGCATCAATATGCTGGAGCGTCCCACCTCCGGTGAGGTCATCGTGAACGGGCAGCGGCTCGACACGATGACCCCCGCGCAGCTTCGTGCGGCGCGGCACGATATCACGATGATCTTCCAGCGCTTCAACCTGCTGATGCAGCGAAACTGCCTCGACAACATCTGTTTTCCGATGGAGCTTGCGGGCGTGAAGCGAGCGGAAGCGAGAAAGCGCGCGCAGGAGCTTTTGGAGACGGTCGGCCTTCCCGATAAGGCCAAGGCCTATCCTGCGCAGCTCTCCGGCGGCCAGCAGCAGCGCGTGGCCATCGCCCGCGCGCTCGCTACAAACCCCAAGGTCCTGCTGTGCGACGAGGCGACGAGCGCGCTGGACCCCAAGACCACGCGCCAGATACTCGAACTCATTGGCGACATCAACAAAAAACTCGGCATCACCGTCGTCATCATCACGCATCAGATGAGCGTGGTGAAGGAGGTGTGCAACCACGTCGCCATTCTGGACGACGGCGAGGTCGTGGAGGAGGGACTCGTTTCGACCGTCTTCTCCGCGCCCAAGTCCGCGGCTGCGCGGCACCTTGTCTTCCCGCGCGGCGCGGATATCGACGTGTCCGACCCGCAGCAGCAGCGCCGCATCCGTCTCATCTTCCGCAGCGCGAAGACGACGTCGATCCCGCTGGTGGCCCGCCTTGCAACGGAGGAAAATATCACCGCGACCGTCATCTCGGCCACGACACAGAAGCTCTCCGAAGAGGTGTACGGCGGGATGCTGCTCGGTGTGCCGAACGCACAGTTCGAGCAGGCGATGGACTTTTTAAAGGGCATCGAAAATCTTCAGGTAGAGGAGGCGAGCGTCGATGTACAGTAATCTCTTTTCTCCGCAGTCCGTTGCGGAGCTGACCGCCGCCATGCAGACGCAGTTCCCCAAGGCGATCTGGGAGACCTTTTATGTGACCATCCTTTCAACGGCGCTGGCCGTTGTCATCGGTCTTCCGCTGGGCGTGCTGCTCGTGGCGGGGGAGAAGGACGGCGTCCTGCCGCTGCCGAAGGCGCTGATGCGTATCCTGAACGTTATCATCAACCTCCTGCGCTCCATTCCCTTCCTTATTTTAATGATCATGGTCTTCCCGCTCTCGCGCCTTATCATCGGCACGACCGTCGGCACGACCGCGACCATCGTTCCGCTCGTGGTGGCGGCGTTCCCATTCGTCGCGCGTCTTGTTGAGAGCAGCCTGCGCGAGGTCGACCCCAACATCATCGAAGCGGCGCAGAGCATGGGCGCGACGCCCATGCAGATCATCTGCAAGGTCATGATCCCGGAGAGCGTTCCCTCGCTGCTCCAGAACTTCACCATCGCGCTGACGACCATCCTCGGCTACTCCGCGATGAGCGGTATCATCGGCGGCGGCGGCCTCGGCAAGATCGCCATCGACTACGGCTATTACCGCTACAAGTACCTCGTGATGTTTGCGGCCGTCGTGCTGCTCATCATTCTGGTGCAGATATTCCAGTCGCTCGGCACGCACTTGTCCATCAAGAGCGATAAGCGGCTCAAAAAGTAAAGATGAAAGAAATGAAGAGCGCTCCTGTCAAACGGCGGAGCGCTCTTTTTCCGCGTTTGTGCAATTCGTCTGAAAAAGCATATTGCATTTCAGAAATCAAAATGCAACAAAAATTGCAAAACGGCTTGTAATAGCGGAACGCGGCTGATATAATAGATCCATTCTAATATGCGATCAGATATGAATTGCATAATGACGACGGAGAAATTGCGTGGATAGCTTTCAGGAACTTGTCCAGTCCATTGACTGGGACTCGCTGACTCATGCGCTTTTGCGCGTGCTCGGCGTCTTTTTATGCCTGACGGTGCATGAGACCTGTCACGGTCTTGCGGCCTACGCCCTCGGCGATCCGACGGCCAAGCGCGAGCACCGGCTGAGTTTGAACCCGCTGCACCACATCGACTGGTTCGGCTTAGCGGCGATGCTGCTCGTCGGCTTCGGCTGGGCAAAGCCCGTGCCGGTCGATATGCGGTATTTTAAAAAGCCGAAGCAGGGCATGGCCATCACGGCGCTCGCAGGTCCGGTCTCCAACCTGCTTCTGGCGGTCCTGCTGCTGTTCATTTCGCGCCTTGTGCTGGAGCACTATGCCGACACCGCGCTTTGCAGCGGCGCGCTCGACTTTCTTTTGATGACGGCGTACATGAGCATCGGCCTTGGGCTTTTCAACCTCATCCCGATCTCGCCGCTCGATGGGTCGAAGGTGGTCTTCGCCTTTTTGCCCGACCGCGCGTACATGACGCTCATGCGCTACGAAAAATACGGCATGGCGGTGCTTTTTGTGCTCGTGTGGCTCGGTGTGGGGGACAATATCCTCAGCGAGGGCATCTACCAGGTATATTCCCTCCTGATAAATCTGATCGTATTGAGATGAAGTGAATGGACAATCCCGTTTTCAAGCTGGAGGGCGTGGTCCACGAACGCAGCGCGGAGACGCTGCAGGACTTTGAGGGTCCGCTGGACCTCATCCTCTTCCTGCTCTCGAAAAATAAAATAGAAATTCAGGATATTCCCATCGCGCTCATCCTGGACCAGTACCTTGCGTATCTCGAGCAGCGAAAGCAGCTCGATCTCGAGGTCGCAAGCGAGTTCATCACAATGGCGGCGCACCTGATGTACATCAAAACGCGGATGCTGCTCTCGCTCGAGGACGAGCAGGCGCAGAGCGAGATGGACGAGCTCATCGCCTCGCTCAAGGAGCGCCAGCAGAAGGACACGTACCTGCGCATCAAGCTGCTGACAAAGACGCTCGGCCCGATGGGCGAGTTCGGATGCAGCATCACGACGCGCGACCCCGAGCCGATGAAGCGCGGGAAGGTCTACGAATACAGCCATGAAAAGGCGGACCTCGTGCTCGCGATGCAGGCGGTCTTCGACCGCAGCGAAAAGCTCGCCGCGCCGCCGAGCGCTGCGCTGAGCGAGATCGTGCGGCGCGAGCCGTACCCTGTCAAGGGCAAAGCCGAGGATATCCTGCATCGGCTCAAGGAATTCGGCATGACGCGTTTTCGGCTGCTGTTTCGCGGCAGCCGCAGCCGCAGTGAGATCGTGGCGACATTCATCGCCGTTTTGGAGCTCTGCCGCGAGAAGGTCATCCGCCTTGCAGGCTCCGATACCGACTGTACGGTGGAGTGCGGCGAGTATGCGGAAAAGCACATCAATTTATAAAGAAAATCGAGGAATACTATGTCTTTGGGATCTTTGGACCTGCGGGAAGCGGAGGCGGCGGTGGAGGCCATCCTGTTCGCCAGCGGCGAACCGCTGGGGATCGACCGCATCTGCCTTGCGCTCGACCTCGACCGTCCGACGGCGGAGCAGGTGCTGCAAAAGCTCGGCGACTACTACGCCTTTGAGCGCCGCGGCATCCGCCTTGTCCGCATGGAGGACAGCTATCAGCTCTGCTCGTCTCCCGACTATGCGGACGCCATTCGCAAGGCGTTTGAAATTCGCAAGACCGCGCGCCTTTCCCAGCCTGCGCTGGAGGTGCTGACGATCGTCGCCTACTATCAGCCGACGACGCGCGCCTACGTCGATCAGGTGCGCGGGGTGGACAGCTCGTACACGATAGGGCTTCTTTTAGAGCGCGGCTTCATCGAGGAATGCGGCCGCCTGCAGGTGCCGGGACGGCCGAGACTGTATCGCACAACGAAAAAATTCCTGCGCGACTTCCATCTGGGTTCGCTCGAAGAGCTGCCCGAGATGCCGGGCATCGAGACCGACGGTCAGCTCCGCATGAGCGAGGATGGCACCATCCTTGACCCCGGCGCGCTGACGGCAGGGGAAGCGGACACGGTGCAGGAGCCGTAACAACAGGCAGTACGGAAAGGGAGGTGGTCGATTGACCGCGCTGAAGGTGATCGGCGTTATTCTGCTGATCGTTTTCCTCATCGGGCTCATCCGCGTGGGCGCGGTGGTCCGCTTCGGCGAAGAGCTGGTGCTGACGCTCCTCATCGGCCCGTTCCGCATCGCGCTGCTGCCCGCAAAGGAGAAAATATCCTCGAAGGACGGCGAAGAAAAGAAGAAAAAAGCCGCCGAAAAGGGAAAGACTGAGCAACGGGACAAAAAGAAGGGGCACAGCCTGCCCAAGCTCACGAGGGACGAGTGGAAGGACCTCATCAAAATCGCGCTTGCGGCGCTCAAGGAGATGGCGGGGCGCGCCTGCAAACGCCTTCGCATCGACCCGCTCGAAATTCTCGTCGTCTTCGGCGGCGAAGATCCGGCGGACATTGCGCAGAGCTACGGCTACGCGAGCGCCGCGATGTGGGGCGTGATGCCGCACTTGGAAGACCTTTTCCATATTCCGGACCCTTCGCTGCATCTGCGCATGGACTACGATGCGAAAAAGACGCGCGCGGAGGGGACCGTGGGACTGTCTCTCCGTATCTGGGACGGGCTTGTGATAGCGTGCGCGCTGCTCGGCCCCATGCTCAAATGGTACCGCCGCTTCCGTAAGGCGCACAAAAACGACCGATCAGCGGAAACGGCAGCAAAAGAGACCGAAAATCGTGAAACACAGGATGAAAAACTGACTGCATAAAAGAGAAAGGACGTATCTTATGGAAAATATCGAAAAGAAGGCTCCGCTCAACGACCTTATGGACACCACAATGGATAAAATTCGTGATATGGTCGATTCCAACACCATCATCGGCGAGCCCATCACGACGCCCGACGGCGTGACGGTCATTCCTGTCTCGCGCGTGAGCTTCGGCTTTGGCGCGGGCGGCGGCGACTACGGCAAGACCGAGCCCAGCCACTTCGGCGGCGGCGCGGGCGCGGGCGTCAAGGTCGACCCTGTGGCGTTTCTTGTCGTCAAGGACGGTCTGACTCGTGTGATGCCTGTGGCCATCCCCGCGGCGGCGACGGTCGACCGCGTGCTCGACCTTGTGCCCGAGGTCCTCGACCGCGTGCAGAATTTCGTGGATAAAAAGCGCGAGGAGAAAGATATCTACTGATATCGGGCATAATAGGAGCATTCTTTTTGAGGGAGTGATCCTATGGCGCGAGTTCTGCGCGGCTGTGTTTCATTTTTTCTTGCGGTGGTTTGCGTGACAGGCAGTATTGCTTGTCACGCTTCCGCGCCCGAGACGTCCGCCGCCGCCTTTATCCTGATGGAGGCGGAGAGCGGTCGTATCCTGGCATCCCGGAACGAAACGCAGGAGCGCAGCATCGCAAGCACAACGAAGATCATGACCTGTCTTGTAGCGCTGGAGCACAGTGAGCTCACGGATCAGGTCACGGTCAGGCGCGAACATTTACGCGAGGGCTCTTCGATGTACCTCTTCGAGGGCGAAACGCTCACGATGGAGGAGCTCCTCTATGGGCTGATGCTGCCCTCCGGCAATGACGCGGCGGAGTGCATCGCCGCCTATTGCGGCGGGAGTGGCGGCAGCGCGCAGTTCGTCGGGTGGATGAACGATAAGGCGAAAGCTCTCGGCATGGAGCACACCTCGTTTGCCAATCCGAGCGGACTGGATGAACAGGGGCACTGTTCCTGTGCCCTTGATATGGCGCGCCTTGCGGCGTATGCCATGCAGGACCCGACGTTTATGCGCATCGTTTCGACGCGCACGGCGAGCGTCGGCTCGCGCACGATGACCAACCACAATAAGCTGCTCGCGTCCTATTCCGGCTGCGTCGGTCTCAAGACCGGCTACACCGGCGACGCGGGGCGTACGCTCGTCACCTGTGCCGAGCGAGGTGGGATGCGCCTGATCGCCGTCACACTCCACGACGGCAGCGACTGGGCGGATCACACCGCGCTGTATGACTACGGCTTTGCCGCCTGCCACCGCGCGTGCGGCGCGAAAAAAGGCGCGCGTTACGGGCAGATCGAGGCAGGCGGCGCTTCTGTCACAGCCGTCGCGAAGGAGAGCTTTTTCTATCCCGTTCTGGAAGGGGAGGCGCTCTCCGCGCGCGCAGCGCTGCCGGAGACGGTCGCGCTGCCCGTGAAAAAGGGGCAGACGCTCGGTGAACTCGTCATCCTCTGCAATGGAACGGAGGTCGGGCGCGTCGCGCTCGTGAGCGCTGGAAATGTCGAAGCGCCTGCAAAGCAGGCGCAGAAGGAAACGAAAAAAACACCGCTGGCGGAAAGACTTTGGGACTTTTTCGCCGCATAGGGAGGGGTCGTTCTGGCAGAAGAACGGATACAAAAGCTTATCGCGGAGGCAGGGCTCTGCTCGCGCCGCACGGCGGAGCAGTGGATGGCCGAGGGGCGCGTGCGCGTCAACGGCGAGACGGCAATGATCGGGCAGCGGGCCGACAGTGCGCGCGATGAGATCACCGTGGACGGCGTGCCGATTGCGCGCGTGGAGCAAAAGCGCTATCTGATGCTCAATAAACCGCGCGGCTACGTCTGCACACTTTCCGACGAAAAAGGGCGAAAGACGGTCGCGGAGCTCGTCAGGGACTGCGGCACGCGCGTCTATCCCGTAGGGCGGCTGGACCTCGACTCCGAGGGGCTGCTGCTCCTAACGAACGACGGCGAATGGATGCAGCAGCTTTTGCACCCGCGCTACGAGGTCGACAAGACCTATCACGTCACCGTCGCAGGTGAGATACGCGGCTGCGACAAAAAGCTTGCCGCGGTGACAGCGCTCGACGGCGAACCCATCCGGCCCGCGCAGGTGCGCGTGCTGAAGCAGGGGCGGGACACCGCGCTCCTTGCCATCACGATCCACGAGGGCAAAAACCGCCAGATACGGCGGATGTGCGCCGCCTGCGGCCTGCACGTCAAGCGCCTGCAGCGCGTGCGCGAGCACACGCTCACGCTCGGCGACCTGCCTCCCGGCGCGTGGCGCGACCTGACGGAGCAGGAGCTCCTGACTACAAAATCAAACTGACAGAGGCGATCTTATGACGAAGAACATCTTACATAATATCGAAAAGAACATGAGCAGCTTTTCCAAAGGGCAGAAGCTCATCGCACGATTCATTTTGGAAAATTACGACAAGGCGGCGTTCATGACGGCCAGCAAGCTCGGTAAGACCGTGCAGGTCAGCGAGTCGACTGTGGTGCGCTTTGCGACCCAGCTCGGCTACGAGGGCTATCCGAGCATGCAGCGCGCGCTGCAGGAGATGATCCGCGGCAAGCTCACGAGTATCCAGCGCATCCAGGCGTCGGACGGCGAGCTCGCGGGCTCCGACCTGATGACGAACGTCTTACAGCGCGATATGGAGAAGATCCGCATGGCCATCGACCAGACCGAGGGCGCAGAGTTCGAGCGCGTGGTGGACACCATCATCGGCGCGAAGAAAATTTACATCGTGGGCTTCCGCTCGTCCTCGTTCCTGGCGGGATACCTCAACTTCTATTTCCGGCTCATTTTTGAAAACGTCGTGCTCGTGCAGGGCGGGGCGGCCGGCACGTTCGACCAGCTTTTCCGCGTGTCGCCGGGCGACGTGGTCATCGGCATCTGCTTCCCGCGCTACAGCGAGCTTGCGCTCAAGACCATCCACTTTGCGAGCGACCGCGGCGCGACCATCATCGGCGTGACGGACAGCGAAATGTCGCCCATCAACCAGATGGCCTCCTGCTCGCTGCTGGTACGCAACGAGATGATCTCGTTCGTCGACTCGCTGGCGGCTCCCATGAGTATGCTCAACGCCCTCATTCTGGCCGTTGCAAACAAGAAGGGAGCGGATATTGCCGCCACGTTCACCGAGCTCGACCACGTTTGGGATCGCTTCGGCATTTTCGGAAAGGTCGAAGATGAATAAGGAGATCGTCGTCATCGGCGGTGGCGCGGGCGGCATGATGGCCGCCATCTGCGCCGCGCGAAAGGGTGCTCCCGTGACGCTGCTCGACCCGAACGAGCGCCTTGGCAAGAAGGTGAACATCACCGGCAAGGGGCGCTGCAATGTGACGAATGAGAGCAATTGCGAAGAACTGCTCGCCCATGTGCCGCAGAACCCGAGGTTTTTATACTCTGCGTTTTCCCGCTTCGACGGGCACGATGCCATCGCCTTTTTCGAGGGTCTCGGCGTGCCGCTTAAGGTCGAGCGCGGCAAGCGCGTGTTCCCGGTGTCGGACCGGTCGTTCGACATCACGGCGGCGCTCGAGCGCGAGCTCAAGCGCCTGCACGTGAAGCTCGTGCGCGACCATGCGCTCGATATTTCCGCCGAAGACGGCCGCGTCACCGCCGTTAGGGGCGAAAAAGGGAGATATCCCGCCTCCGCCGTCATTCTGGCGACGGGCGGCGTCTCCTATCCCGCGACGGGCTCGACGGGCGACGGCTTCCGCATGGCGGAGTCACTCGGCCACACGGTCACGCCGCTGCGCGGTTCGCTCGTGCCGCTCAGGGCGTATGACTGCGCGCCGCTGCAGGGGCTGAGCCTGCGCAACGTCGCGCTGACGGTGTACGAGAATAATAAGAAAATACATTCGGACTTCGGCGAAATGCTGTTCACGCACTTTGGCGTGAGCGGGCCGCTCATCCTGTCGGCCAGCGCGCACATGCGGCATTTCGATAAAAAGCAGTACCGGCTGGAGATCGACTTAAAGCCCGCGCTGGACGAGCAAATGCTCGACAAGCGCCTGCTGTCGGATTTTGAAAAGCGCACAAACAGCGACTACCGCAACGTGCTCGGCGCGCTCCTGCCGCAGAAGATGATCGACACATTCGTGGACCGCTCCGGCATTCCGCCGCACGAGAAGGTCCACGACATCACGCGCGCCCAGCGCGAGACGATCCGCACGCTCTTGAAGCGCTGGACGGTCGACGTTGCCGCGCCCATGCCGGTGGAGAACGCCATCATCACCTCCGGCGGCGTGAAGGTCGGGGAAATCGACCCGAAGACCATGGCCTCGAAAAAGGTCGCGGGGCTGTACTTTGCCGGCGAAATGATCGACGTGGACGCTTACACGGGCGGCTACAATTTGCAGATCGCCTGGGCAACGGGCAAGGCAGCCGGAGAGGCTGCCGCAGACGCGCTGCACGCAGAGTAAGGCGCGCATCATCTATGTAGAGAGGGAAGAACCACATCAATGAAAAAGCATTTTACCATCGCACTCGACGGCCCCGGCGGCGCGGGAAAAAGCTCGCTTGCCAAGGCGGTCGCAAAGGACCTGAATATTCTCCATGTCGATACGGGTGCGATCTACCGCACCATCGGCTACGCGGCGTTTTCGCGCGGACTGGACGCAAAGGACGCATCTCAGATCGCGCCGCTGCTCAAGGATATCCATATTGAGATGAGCTTCGATGAAAACGGCGGGCAGCAGATGCTGTTGGACGGAAAGGACGTGAGCCGCGAGATCCGCCTGCCGGAGATCTCGATGTACGCCTCGAACGTCTCGGCGCTGCCGTGCGTGCGCGCGTACCTTCTTGAAATGCAGCGCGACACCGCGAAAAAGCAAAGCGTCATCATGGACGGGCGCGACATCGGCACAGTCGTTTTGCCGGACGCCGACCTCAAAATTTACCTGACTGCTTCGGCCGAGGAGCGCGCGCGCCGCCGCTGCCTGGAACTCACCGAGCGTGGCACGCCAAAGGCATATGAAGATGTGCTGCGCGAGATCAACGAACGCGACTATCAGGATATGCACCGCGATATCGCGCCGCTGCGCGAGGCGGAGGATGCCGTACGCGTCGACACGTCGAACCTCAACTTCGAAGAGAGCGAGCAGGCGCTGCTGAGCCTCATTCAGGAGAAATTGAAATGATGCACCGTATCTTTTTTGCGTTTATCTGGATCATCGGTCGGGTGCTGCTGTGGATCTACCGCGTGGACGTCAAGGGACTTGAAAATCTTCCGAAGCACAGTGTCCTGCTGTGCCCGAACCATTCAACGGACTTAGACCCCGTGCTCATCGGCCTGTGCCTGCCGATCGACTACCATCTGCACTTTATGGCCAAGGCTGAGCTCTTTGAAAAGCCCGCGCTCGCGTGGCTCATCCGCACGCTCGGCGCATTTCCCGTCCAGCGCGACGGCAAGGATATCCAGTCCATCAAGACCGCGATGCAGGTGCTCCACAAGGGTGAGAACCTGCTCATTTTCCCCGAGGGGACGACGATCCGAGGCGGCGTCGGCTATCACGACGGTCTTCCCGCGCACGCGCACGCGGGCATCGCGATGATCGGTGTGCGTACGGGCGCGACGCTCGTGCCGGTGTTCTGCGACGGGCAAAAAAAGCCCTTCCATAAAACGCGCATCATCTTCGGCGAGCCGTATGTGCCTGAGGTCACGGGCCGCCGCGGCACATCGGAGGAGTTACAGGCCATCGCCGACGAGATGCTGCGCCAGGCTTACGCCCTCGGCGGCCAGCAGGTGGGAGGCGCGCCGCTGTGAAGGTCATCTTGGCAAAGACCGCGGGCTTCTGCTACGGCGTGGAGCGCGCGGTCAAGCTCGCGCAGGAAACGGCAAAAGCACATGGCGGCGCGATGCTTGGCAGCATCGTGCATAACGCGGGCGTCGTGCAGGAGATCGAAGACCTCGGCATGCGCCTTATCGCAAGCCCTGAGCAGGCAAAAGCGGGGGAAACGGTCCTTATCCGCGCCCACGGTGAGCCGAAGGAGACGCTTGACACGCTGCAAAGCCGCGGGGCTGAGATCGTGAGCGCCGTGTGCCCGCACGTTGACCGTATCCGAATGCTCGCGCAGCAGGCCGAGCGGGAGGGGCGGCGCGTCATCCTCATCGGTGAACGCGCGCACCCCGAGGTGCAGGGCATCGCGGGCTGGTGTAAAGACCCCGTTATCTTTGAAAATGTTCATGAAGTTGAGGAATACCTGCAAGATCACGCGGAATTTGCCGATTTACCCAGCATTTTGCTGGCCCAGACGACCTGCATTCGTGCGGTTTGGGAAAGTTGCGTGAATTTTCTAAAAAAACAGTGTACAAATCTGAAAATCAATGATACAATATGCTCGGCTACGCAGAAACGTCAAACTGAGGCAGCAGAACTTTCCGCCAAGGTAGACGCGATGGTGGTTGTAGGCGACCGAAGAAGCGCCAACACAAGGCATTTGACCGAGATTTGCAGAGAGAACTGCGGAAGAGTCCTTCAGATCGAATCCGCAGACGAGCTCTCACCGGAATTCTTTTCCGGATGCCGTGTGGCGGGACTGACAGCCGGCGCATCTACTCCTGCGAGTATCATTATGGAGGTATTAACAACAATGACGGAAGAAAACATCAACACCACTGCCCCTGAGACCAGCGAATCCTTTGAAGAACTGCTTGAAAAATCTTTCAAGACTCTAAATACAGGAGATAAGGTGACCGGCGTCGTCACGGCCATCGGCACGACCGAAGTTCAGGTCGACGTCGGCTGCAAGCAGGCGGGTTACATCCCTGTTTCCGAGCTGAGCAACGACCCCGATGTCAAGCCCGAGGATGTCGTCAAGGTCGGCGACGAGATCGAAGCTTATGTCGTCCGCGTCAACGACGTGGAAGGCTACGCCACCCTCTCCAAGAAGCGTCTCGACGCAGTCAAGCTCTGGGAGGACATCGAGACTGCCGTTGAGGACAAGACCGTCCTCGAAGGCATCGTGACCGAAGTGAACAAGGGCGGCATCGTCGTCTCTGTCAAGGGCGTGCGCGTCTTCGTGCCCGCTTCTCAGAGCGGTATGCCCAAGGACTCCGACCTTGGCCAGATGGTCAAGCAGAAGGTCAAGCTCCGCGTGACCGAGGTCAACCGTGCCCGCCGCCGCGTTGTCGGCTCCATCAAGTCCGTGCTCAACGAGGAGCGTCAGGCTGCTCAGGCTGCCATCTGGGAGAACATCGAGGTCGGCAAGCACTACGACGGCGTCGTGAAGTCCATGACCTCCTACGGTGTCTTTGTCGACATCGGCGGCGTGGACGGCATGGTCCACATCTCCGAGCTGAGCTGGAGCCGCATCAAGAACCCCGCCGAGGTCGTCTCCATCGGCGATCACCTCGACGTGTACGTCATCTCCTTCGACCCCGAGAAGCGCAAGATCTCCCTCGGCGTCAAGGATCGCACCCAGAACCCCTGGGATGTGTTCATGAACACCTACAAGGTCGGCGACGTTGCCAACGTGCGCATCGTCAAGCTGATGACCTTCGGCGCTTTCGCTGAGGTCGTTCCCGGCGTGGACGGCCTGATCCATATCTCCCAAATCGCGGACCGCCGCATCGACAAGCCCTCCGACGTCCTGACCGAAGGCCAGATGGTCGACGCGAAGATCACCGCCATCGACGAGGAGAAGAAGAAGATCTCCCTCAGCATCCGTGCGCTGCTGAACGAGGAAGATGCTCCCGTCGAGGAGTAATTTCCCTGAACTGAAAAGAGGCAGGCTTTGGCCTGTCTCTTTTTTATCGGTATTTGCCAAGAAAGACTTTGCAAACAGAGACGGATATGCTATAATCGCTAAAGTTTCGACAGACATATCCCAACCATTGACATACAGGAGGAAGTTACCATGGACTATGCAGCGCTCTATCAGAAGAAGCTGACTTCTGCCGCCGAGGCCGTCAAGGTCATCAAGAGCGGCGATTGGGTCGATTACGGCTGGTGCACCAACCACCCCTATACGCTCGACAAGGCGCTCGCCGCGCGCCAGAACGAGCTCAAGGACGTCAAGGTCCGCGGCGGCGTGACGATGTGGATGCCCGAGATCTGCAAGGCAGAGGACGCCGGCGAGCATTTCACCTGGCATTCCTGGCACTGCAGCGGCATCGACCGCAAGATCATCTCGAAGGGCATGGGCTATTTCATCCCCATGCGCTACAGCGAGCTGCCGCGCTTCTACCGCGACGGCAATGTGACCGTCGACGTTGCGATGATCCAGGTCACGCCGATGGACAAGCACGGCAACTTCAGCTACGCTCTCGCGTGCTCTCACTTAGCCGACATGCTCGAGAGCGCCAAGACCGTCATCGTCGAGGTCAACGAGAACCTGCCGTGGGTCTACGGTCTCACCGGCTGCGAGATCAACATCAAGGACGTTGACATGGTCGTGGAGGGCGAGAACCCGCCCGTGGCGCAGCTCGGTGCCGGCGGCGCGCCCACCGAGGTCGACACCGCGGTCGCCAACCTCGTCGTGCCCCAGATCCCGAACGGCGCGTGCCTGCAGCTCGGCATCGGCGGCATGCCCAATACCATCGGCTCGATGATCGCCCAGTCCGATTTGAAGGACCTGTCCGTTCACACCGAGATGTACGTTGACGGTTTTGTCGATATGGCGCTCGCCGGCAAGATCACCGGCAAGCACAAGCGGCTTGACAAGGGCCGTCAGGTCTTCGCCTTTGCCGCCGGCACGCAGAAGCTCTATGACTACATGGATCGCAACCCCGACGTCATGGGCGCACCGGTCGACTACACGAACGACGTACACGTCATCTCCATGATCGACAACTTTATCTCCATCAACAACGCCATCGACTGCGACCTCTTCGGTCAGGTCAACGCCGAGTCCGCCGGCATCAAGCACATCTCCGGCACGGGCGGCCAGCTTGACTTTGCCATGGGCGCTTACCTCTCCAAGGGCGGCAAGAGCTTTATCTGCATGTCCTCGACCGTCACAGGCAAGGACGGCACGGTCAAGAGCCGCATCGTCCCTACGCTGACGCCCGGCTCCATCTGCACCGACCCGCGCTCCTGCACGCACTACATCGTCACCGAGTACGGCATGGTCGACCTCAAGGGCCTTTCGACCTGGCAGCGCGCCGAGGCGCTCATCGGCATCGCGCATCCCGACTTCCGCGAGCAGCTCATCGCCGACGCGGAGAAGATGCACATCTGGCGCCGCAGCAACAAGTAAATCATCGTCTTCCGTCTCAGGGGCTCTCCGAAAGGAGAGTCCCTGATTTTTTGCAAAAAATATTGGCAAACGCTTTACTATTCACAATATTCATGAAAAAATGCTTGAAAAATAGAAACGAGTACGTTATACTATGTATGGGGAATTATTTCCTCTGTGTGTGATGTTATATTGGCCCGCTTTTAGCGGGGAGCACGGACGAGTGCCGCATTCGGCATTCTGTCAGAAGGGAGGTGGGCATAGGATGTTTCAAGTCGGAGATAAGGTCGTGCATCCCATGCACGGCGCAGGTGTGATCGACAGCATCGTGCGCGAAAAGATCAGCGGAAAGGCAATGGAATTCTACGTCTTCAAAATGCCCATTTCCGGGCTGACGCTCAAAATTCCGACCGAGAATTCCGCGGCGATCGGCGTGCGCGCTATCAAGAGCGTGGACGAGATCGAAGCGGTCATCGCGCGTATCCCAAAGCTCGGCATCGACATGACCTCGAACTGGAACCACCGCTACCGCGAGAATATGGACCGGCTGAAAAGCGGCGACCTCGACGAGGTGAGCGCGGTCATCAAGGCCTTGATGCACCGCGACAGCACGCGCGGGCTTTCCAACGGCGAGCGCAAGATGCTGCATATTGCCAAGCAGATATTGGTCTCTGAGATCGTGCTGGCGGAGGATGTGGAGTATCCCGCAGCCGAGAGCCGCGTCAACGCCGCGATGCTTTCAAAGGAGAGCGAGTAAGAGCATGGGCCTTCTGAAAAAGTTATTCCGCCGGACGCCGAAGCGGACGCGGCCTTACTGTGCTGCGATCATTGCGGCGGCCGGCAGTTCGGTGCGCTACGGCGGGGAAAACAAGCTGATGCAGGAGCTCGGCGGGATGCCGGTGCTCGCGCGGACGCTGCTGGCCGTCGACCGCGCCAGGAGCATCGACGAGATCGTCATCGCCGCGCGCGAGGATGAGCTTTTACCTTATGCGCAGCTATGCAAGACCTTTGGTATCCAAAAGCCTGTGAAGGTCGTCCCCGGCGGTGCGACGCGGACGGAGTCCGTGCTGCGCGCCGCGCTTGAGGCGTCAGAGGGAGCGACACTTCTCGCTGTACAGGACGGGGCGCGCCCGCTCGTGACGAGCGCGCTTATCGATGACGCCGTTGCTGCCGCGCAGCGATATCATGCTGCCGCGCCCGCCGTCCCCGTAACGGATACCATCAAGGTCGCACACGACGGCATCGTGGAGAGCACGCCCGAGCGCAGTACGCTCTTCGCCGTGCAGACACCGCAGGTCTTCGACGCGGAGCTTTTGAAGGCCGCGCTTCAGGATGCGCTGCGCGCAGACGCTGCGCTGACAGATGATTGTTCTGCTGTGGAGCGCTTTGGCAAGGAAGTGCACTTGACAGCGGGCGACCGGGAAAACATCAAGATCACCACGCCGCTCGACCTTACGATCGCAGAAGCCATCTTACAGCGCAGAGAGGGATCGTGACCTCCTACCATACAAGTAAGCCGAAAATCGCCCTGCGCGAAGCGATGGGGGCGATTTTTTCAGGGATATTTCAGCCGCGGCGGACTGCTCCGCCGCTGTTCCGGAAAGGATGATACCAATGACAAATTTACGCATCGGGCACGGCTACGACGTGCACCGGCTGACCGAGGGACGCGCGCTCATTTTGGGCGGCGTGGATATTCCGTATGAAAAGGGCCTGCTCGGCCATTCGGACGCGGATGTGCTGACGCACGCCGTGATGGACGCGCTGCTCGGCGCGGCCGCGCTCGGCGACATCGGCAAGCTGTTTCCCGATTCCGACGCAGCGTTCCGGGGCATTTCAAGCATTGAGCTTCTAAAGCGCGTCAGGCTGCATTTGACTGCCGCAGGCTTTGAGGTCGTCAACCTCGACGCGACGGTGCTCGCGCAGGCGCCCAAGCTCGCCCCATACCGCGAACAGATGCGCGCAAACATCGCCGGGGCGCTCTCCATCCCTGTTTCGCGCGTGAGCATCAAGGCGACGACTGAGGAGGGTCTCGGCTTTACCGGCAGCGGCGAGGGCATCGCCGCGCACGCTGTTGCGCTGCTCGAGCAGGCAGAAAACTGAATGTTTCTTCGGGACGGACGTTTTTTTAGAAAGCGCCCGTCCCTTTTCGCCCGCACGCCGCGTGATCGCGCGCATATCATGCGGTGGGGGGAGACTGTCATGGACTATTATCTGTTCGTTGCGCGCTCGGTCACTCACGCCCAGCAAATGGCGGGCGTTTTGAGCGGCGCGGGCGTTTCTGCAAATATCCGCCGCGCAGGCTCCGGCGTCACCGGACGCGGCTGCGGCTACACGCTGGAAATTTCGCGCAGGAACTATGCGCGTGCCCTGGATGCCTGCCGTACGGGCGGCGTACAGCCGGGGCGCGTCATTCTGGTCTCAGGCGACACGCGGCAAGAGGTGACGCCATGATCTATCTCGACAGCGCGGCGACAACATTCCAGAAGCCCGCTGCCGTGCAGCGCGCCGTTCAGCAGGCGATGCGCACGATGAGCTCGCCCGGGCGGGGCGGGTACGAAAGCGCACGCCTTGCCGAGGAAACGCTGTTCCGCTGCCGCAGCGCGGCGGCGGAGCTCTTTTCCGTGCCGGCGGCGGAGCAGGTCGTCTTCACGATGAATGCAACACACGGGCTGAACATCGCCATCAAGAGCCTTGTTCCGCCGGGCGGACGCGCCATCGTATCAGGCTACGAGCATAATGCGGTCACGCGGCCGCTGCACACGCTGAACGCCGAGGTCATCGTCGCCGCCGCGCCGCTCTTTTCGCCGCAGGCGACGCTCGAAGCCTTTGAGCGCGCGCTGAAGGCGGGCGCGGACGCGGCCATCTGCACGCACGTGTCGAACGTCTTCGGTGATATTCTACCCATCTCGGACGTCGCACGACTCTGCCGGGAGGCGGGCGTGCCGCTCATCATCGACGCCTCGCAGTCGGCGGGCGCGCTGCCGCTCGACTTTGCCGCGCTCGGCGCGGCATTCATCGCCATGCCGGGCCACAAGGGCCTTTACGGCCCGCAGGGGACCGGGCTGCTGCTCTGCGGACACGACGCGCTGCCGCTCCTCGAGGGCGGCACGGGCAGCGACTCGCTGCGGCAGGAGATGCCGGATTTCCTGCCCGACCGGCTGGAGGCCGGTACGCACAATGTTCCCGGCATCGCGGGACTTGCCGCGGGCATCGACTTTGTGCGCACGCAGCGCACCGAGCGCATCCTGCTGCACGAACGGCAGTTGCTGCGTCGCGCGGGACATGGGATGCAGCGCATCCCGCGCGTCAAGTGCCGGTTTTCGGAGGACGGGGCGCTCCAGGCGGGCGTGCTGTCCTTCACGGTCGCAGGGCTCTCGGCTGAAGAAACCGCCGAGCAGATGGCACGCCGCGGCGTCGCGCTGCGCGCGGGCCTGCACTGTGCGCCATTCGCGCACAAAACCGCCGGGACGCTGCCGGACGGGACCGTGCGGCTCAGCGTTTCGGCCTTCAACCGCCCGTTTGAGATCGACGCGGCGCTGCGTGCGCTGCGCGAGGTGGCCGCCGCAGACGGAAAAACTGAGATTTCATAGAAAATTCATGGCTCTACCGTTGCAATTCTCAGCTTTTTATATTAGAATAAGTAATAACTATTGCTTAGACTGCGTTCACGGTCAGTTAGGGGGAGCGTGCCGATGGATATTATCATGCCCATATTGGAAGGCGCGTGGCGCTATATACTCACGCTCAAGGTGTCGGATTACCTTGATATCGCGCTGATGACCTACGGCATATACTGGCTTTTGAAGATCGTCGGAACGTCGAAGGTCGAGAGCGTCGGTAAGGTCGTGCTGCTGTTTCTGCTGGCGCTGATGCTTTCCGATGCGCTGTCACTGGGCGGCATCTATTTCATTTTGAGCCATGTGCTATCCCTCGGTGCGCTCGCGCTGATCGTTTTATTCCAGCCGGAGATCCGGCATCTCATCGACCAGTTGGGGTCGAGCAGGCTGAGGTCGTTCAATCCCTTCGCCCGCACACAGCAGGTCTCGGCCATCGAAAATGCCATCGCGCAGACGGTGCTCGCCTGCACAGAGATGTCAAAGTCCCGTACGGGCGTGCTCATCGTCTTTGAGCGCGATATCGCGCTGGATGACATCGCCCGCACGGGCACCATCGTCGACGCGCGTGTGAGCAGCGAGCTTTTGAAGAACATTTTCTTTGTCAAAGCTGCCATGCACGATGGCGCGGTCATCATGCGCGACGGCAGGCTCCTTGCAGGCGGCTGTATGCTGCCGCTCTCGAAGAACGTGAACCTGAGCCGCGACCTCGGGATGCGCCACCGCGCGGGCATCGGCATGAGCGAGAATTCCGACGCGGTCGTCGTCATCGTCTCGGAGGAGACGGGGACCATTTCCGTCGCCATCGGCGGGCTCTTAAAGCGCCACCTCATGCCGGAAACGCTTGAAAAACTGCTCATCAACGAGCTCATCCCGCAAACGCCCGACGATGCGCAGGAGGATCGCTTCCTCATGCGCCTTTGGAAGGTTCTCACGTCCGGAAAGGGGGACAAGCACGATGAAGTCTAAACGTCGTCAGATTTTTTACGTCTTCCTTTCGCTGCTCATCGCCTCGATGGTATGGTTCTATGTGAGCAACGGCGATGAGGTCACCGTCAACGTGCACGGCGTGGCCGTGGAATTTCTGAATGAGGACACGACGCTTGCCGACAAGGGACTGATGCGCGTGAGCGGGGAAGAGGACGTGACCGTCGATCTGAAGCTCAAATTTCCGCGCAGGCTCGCCTACAGCTTTGACACGAGTCAGATCCGCCTTGTGTGCGATCTCTCCTCCGTCACCTACGCGGGCAAGCAGTCTGTGAGCTATAATATTCTTCTCCCAAGCGGCGTTTCCACGCGCGATGTATCCGTGGAATCGCCCACGGTGCGCACGGTGCAGATCGAGATCGGCGAGCTGAGTAAAAAGGACATTGAGATCCGCTGCAACGTGGTGGGCAATGTGGCCGAGGGCTACATCGCCGGGACCGTTGAGCTGCTGCCCGAAACGCTCGAGGTGCGCGGCCAGCAGTCCGACATCATGCAGATCAGCTACGCGCAGGTCACGCTCAACATCGAGAACGCGACCTCGACGGTCGTGGAGCTGCTCGATTACGAGCTGTATGACTTCAACGATCAGGTCATCAACAGCAAAAACATCCATCCCATGAGCGACAATATCCAGGTCACGCTGCCGGTGCTCAAGGTGAAGGACGTGCCGCTGACGGTGAACTTCGTCGAATCCGCGGGCTCGCGGCTTGAAAATTATACGTGGGCTCTCAGCCACAGCAGCATCACCCTTTCGGGCGACGCCTCACAGATATCTTCGATCAGCGAGCTCGTGCTCGGCACGCTTGCCCTTGAGGACCTGCGCGGGCAGGAGACTTTCACCTATGACATCCCCATCCCCGATGACGTCAACAACCTGAGCGGTATTTCGACTGTCACGCTGACGATCACGGCAAAAGATGTGGAGACCCGCGAGGTCGAGGCGCTGAACTTCAGCTATGAGAACTTCAGCGGCGACCACGAGGTGAGCATCCTCACCTCGTCCCTTCCCGTGACGCTGCGCGGCACAGCAGCGGATATCGAAGCTGTGACCGGCAAGAACGTCCACGTCATCGCTGACCTCTCCGGCATTTCGGCCGACAGTGGCAGCTACACCGTTCCCGCGCGTATCTCCGTTGAGGGGTACGATCTTGGCGCGGTAGGCAGCTACGAGGTCACGGTCCACATCGGATAAATACGCAATTCCCGGCAATACCAAAAGGAGACACTATGACTCAGATCGCAACAGTCGAAAAAATACTGCCCGGCGGCATGGCGGAGATCTCCGTCCCGCGCAAGTCGGCCTGCGGGCATGACTGCGAGGAGTGCGCGGGCTGCGGCGTTTCGGGCGCAAGCGTGCGCGCGCAGGCGCGCAACACGGTCGGCGCGGGGGTCGGCCAGAAGGTCGTGGTCGAGAGCAGCACGAAGCGGCTTCTCGGCGTGATGATCCTGGTCTATCTGCTGCCCATCCTGTGCTTTTTTGTCGGCTACTTTGCGACCGGCGCGCTTGCGAGCGAGGGCCTGCGCTATGCCATCGCCATCGCGGCGTTTCTCATCGGCATCATTCCCGCAGTCGTCTGCGACCGGCACATGAAGAGCACCGGTGCGCTGACATTCACCATCGTGCGCCTGTTCTGAGCAAATGTTCGGTTACATCCGCCCCGCCAAAGAGCGGCTGAACGCGCACGACGAGGAGCTGTTTCAGGCCGTCTACTGCGGGCTGTGCCATGAGCTTGGCCGAAAATACGGCTTTTCCGCGCGCTTCGTGCTGAATTTTGATTTCACCTTCCTTGCTATCCTGCTTTCAGAGGCGGGGGCGCCTGCGTGCACGTCCTGCCGCTGCATTGCGCACCCATGTAAGGCGCGCTGCGTGATGGCGCACACCGCGTCGCTCGAAGTAGCCGCCGACCATAGCATCGTGCTCGCCTGGTGGCAGCTGAGGGACCACATTAAAGACCATGGACTTCTAAAGTCCCTCCCGTACCGGCTGGCGGCGCTCTTTCTTCGCTCTGCCTACCGTAAGGCAAGCCAGTGCGTACCGGAATTTGACGCTTCGGTGCAGCGGCACCTCAGTGACCTCGCCGCGCGCGAGCGGGAGCACTGCGCATCGCTCGATCAAGCCGCCGAGCCCTTTGCCGCGCTGATGGCGGATATCGCCGCCGTCGCGCCGGACGATCTTCATCGCCGCGTGATGGCTGAGATCTTTTACCATCTCGGCCGGTGGATCTATTTAGTCGACGCGGCAGACGATCTGAAAAAGGACTTCGAAGCTGGCTGCTACAATCCGCTGCGATACCGCTACGGTCTCACGGATGAAACGCTCGATGAGAAGACGCAGCAGGAGGTCGCGCTTTCGCTCGACCTCTCCGTGCATCGCATGGCGAGCGCCTACGCGCTGCTTGAGCGTGGCGTGTGGTCGAACATTTTAGACAGTATTTTCTATGAGAGCCTTTACGGCATCGGCAATGCCGTGCTGAAGGGCACCTATCATAAGCCCCCGCGACGGACACATTTCCGCACGAAACCACAGAAAAACGAGGAAACCGTATGAACGACCCCTATCAGATCCTGAATATCCCGCCCACGGCGACTGACGAGGAGGTCAAGCGCGCTTACCGCGACCTTGCCCGCAAGTATCATCCTGACAATTACCACGATAACCCGCTTGCAGATCTCGCACAGGAAAAAATGAAAGAAATCAACGAAGCCTACGACCAGATACAGAAGCAGCGCAAGGCGGCCTCCGCCGCCTCGCAGAGCTATTCCTACGGTCCGGGCAGCGGCTATGCGAACTCTGGCTACGGGAGCTATGGCGAGAATTATAACAGCACCTACGGCACGAGCCGTTTACAGCAGGTGCGTGCAGCCGTTAACCGCGGCGATATCTCGCTTGCTGAGCGGCTGCTCAGCAGTGTGAGCGACCATAACGCGGAATGGAACTTTCTGATGGGCGTGGTGTGCTCGCGGCGCGGCTGGATGGATGAGGCGAAGCGCTACCTCGAGACCGCCGTGCAGATGGAGCCGAACAACCCTGAGTATCGCAGCGCGCTCGCTTCGCTCACTGGCGCGGGCTATCGGCCGGACGGCTTCCGCACGTTCCACACGGCGAACTTTGATGAGAACGCCTGCCTGCGCTGCTGCGCGGCATGGTCCTGCTGCACGCTCTTCAGCGGCGGCGGATGCTATCTCATCCCTTGCTAAATCGATAAAGTCAAATCACGAATGATGGAGGAGAACGATCGTGGTCAAAAGTATGACCGGCTACGGAAGAGCCAGAAAAACATTATCCAATCGCGACATCACCGTTGAGGTACGCAGCGTGAACAACCGCTACCTCGACTGCACGGTAAAGCTGCCGCGCGCCTACATCTTCGCGGAGGACGCCATCAAGGGGCGCGTGCAGAAGGCCATCTCGCGCGGCAAGGTCGACGTGTTCGTCACCATCGACTCGACCGGCGCGGACGAGGAGATCGTTGCGGTCAACGAGGGGCTTGCCCGCAGCTATCTTGAGGCCTTCGACAAGCTCTGCGCGCTCGACGGCGGCAAGCATCTGAACGCCATGTGTGACGTGACGGACTTTGCCCGCATCCCCGATGTGCTGAGCGTCACAAAGGCGGAGGAAGACCTTGGATCCGTCGGCGCGGACATCTGCGAGGTGCTCGACGAAGCGCTCGCGTCCTATAACCAGATGCGCGCGACGGAGGGAAAGAAGCTGGCCGAGGACATCGGCGGCAGACTCACGACCATCGAAACGCTCACGGGCATGGTCGAGGAGCGCTCGCCCGAAACGGTGCGCGAGTACCGCGAAAAGCTGACCGCGCGTATGCAGGAGGTCTTGCAGAGCACGACGATCGACGAAGCGCGCATCCTGACCGAAGCCGCCATCTATGCCGACAAGATCGCCGTGGACGAGGAAACGGTCCGCCTGCGCTCGCACGTTTCGCAGCTGCGCGATATGCTGCTCTCGGATGAGCCCATGGGCCGCAAGATGGACTTCCTCATTCAGGAGGTCAACCGCGAGAGCAACACCATCGGCTCAAAGTGCAACGACGTCGCCATCGCGCGCGATGTGGTCGCGCTCAAGGCGGAGGTCGAAAAGATCCGCGAGCAGGTACAGAACATCGAATAATAAGGAGTGACCGCGATGAAACTGCTGAACATCGGATTTGGCAATATGGTCTCCGCCGAGCGGCTGATCGCCGTGGTGAGTCCCGACAGCGCACCCATCAAGCGTCTCATTCAGGAATCCCGCGAGCGCGGCATGCTGATCGACGCGACCTACGGCCGCAAGACGGCCTCGGTCTTCATCATGGACAGTGACCATGTGGTGCTCTCTGCCATCGCGGCCGACAAGCTGATCGCGCGCCTCGGTGTGGAGACGCTCGGGATAGAGGAGGAAGGTTAAGCTACTATGTACCAGGGAAAAACATTCATCATCTCCGGCCCGTCCGGCGTGGGAAAGAGCACGGTGCTCAAGGAACTTTTCAAGGACCGCGACGACCTGTATTTTTCCGTTTCCGCGACGACGCGCGCGCCGCGTCCGGGCGAAGAGAACGGCGTACACTATCACTTCACCGACGTCGACGAGTTTCGCAAAATGATCTCGGAGGACGCCTTTTTGGAGTATGCCGAGTACGTCGGCAACTTCTACGGCACACCGAAAAAGTTTGTCGACGAGGCCATGGAGCAGGGGAAGGACGTCGTCCTCGATATCGAGGTACAGGGTGCCTTGCAGGTCGTGCATAAGCGGCCTGATGTCGTGCGCATCTTCATCGCGCCGCCTTCGTGGCAGGCGCTTGAAGAACGCCTGACGAGCCGTGGCACCGACAGTCCCGAAAAGGTGCAAAAACGCCTCGTCCGCGCAAAGGTCGAGCTTCAGACCGCTAATACCTATGATTATTTCGTCATCAACGACACGGTGGAACGCGCCGTGCGCGAGATCAACGCCATCATGCTCGCCGAGCACTGCAAGCCCGCCGAACGTATGGCCATTTTGTCCGAGTAAATTCAAAAAATCAGCCGAAAGGCAGAAGGAAGTAAATTATCATGATGCTTTATCCCGCTATGAGCCTGCTCAATAAGTACGTGGAAAACCGTTACCTGCTCGTCAACGTGGTCGCGCGCCGCGCCCGCCAGATCGCCGAGCAGGCCGACGAAGAGGGTTATCCCCTCTGCGAAAAGCCGGTCACCACGGCCATCAACGAGGTCGCTGCCGGTAAGCTCACCGCAGAGAACATCGACACGCACATCGCAAAGTAACAAGAACACAACAAAAAGGGGGAGACTGTATGGCAGAGAAGATGCTTGCTCGTGTCGCAGTCTCTTCTGTTCCGTATGCCGCCGATAAGCTCTACACGTATCGCGTTCCCGACGAGCTGAAGGATACCGCGGCGCCCGGCAAACGGGTGCTCATCCCGTTCGGGCGCGGCAACCGGCGCAGCGAGGGCTTCGTGCTCGACATCGTGCGCGAAGAGGACAAGCCTGTCTATAAACCGATCGACACTTTTTTGGACGATGCCCCGCTGCTGGACGGCAGGGATATTCGCCTCGTGCGGTGGATGAAGGCGCGCTATTTCTGCACGTATTACGATGCGCTCAAAACACTGCTGCCGGGCGGCGTGTGGCTCAAAAGCCGAGAGGTCTGGAAGCTGAACGAAGCCGTCAGCGCCGAAGAGGCGCTTGCCGCGGTCATGCCCGACACGCTTGAAGAGACCTTGCTTCACGCCGTGCTCAGTGCAAAGGGCGCGGAGCGCGCTGCGCTCAACGAGCTCGGTGGCGAGAGGACGGGGAAAGCCCTTCGTACCCTTGAGCAGCAGGGGCTTCTCGTCTGTGAGACAACGATGAAACAGCGCCTCAGTGACAAGACGGCGCGCATGGTGTCGCTCTGCGTCAGCGCGGAAGACGCGCTCGCTGCAGTCGAGCCCAAGCGCCGCAGCGCACCCGTGCGCTATGCGATCGTAGAGCTTTTGAGCCGGGAGGGAACGCTCTCCTCCGCAGAGATCAGCTACTACACCGGCGCGACGATGCAGACACTGCGGGGACTGAAAAAATCGGGCCTTGTCGAATTTTCCGAGCAGGAGGTGCTGCGCATCAGCAGCGCCGAAAGCGCCGAAAAGGCGGAGCCGTTCACGCTCAACGGTGAGCAGCAGGCGGCCTTTGAGGGCCTTTCCGCGCTGCTCGGCCGCGAGGGCGGCAGCGCCGCGCTCCTGTACGGTGTGACTGCGAGCGGAAAAACGCAGGTCTACCTGAAGCTCATTGAGGAGACGCTTCGCCGCGGGAGATCTGCGATGCTGCTCGTACCGGAGATCGCACTGACGCCGCAGATGATGCGGCGCTTTTCCGCGCAGTTCGGCCCCGATGTCGTGATGCTGCACAGCGCGCTGCCGCTCACGGAGCGCTACGACCAGTGGAAGCGCATCCGCCGCGGCGAGGTACGCGTTGTGCTCGGCACGCGCAGCGCAGTGTTCGCGCCGCTCCCGGACCTGGGACTCATCATCCTGGACGAGGAGCAGGAGGGAAGCTACCAGTCGGAAAATCCGCCGCGCTATCACGCGCGCGACATCGCGCAGTTTCGCTGCGCGCAGCGTGATGCGCTGATGCTGCTCGGCTCGGCCACGCCGACGGTGGAGACCGCATATTACGCAAAGCGCGGGCGCTATCAGGTGTTTTCCCTTCACAAGCGTTTTAACGATCTGCCGCTCCCCAAGGTGCTCATCGCCGACATGAAGGACGAGCTGCGGCAGGGAAATGAGACGTCTATCGGCCACGCCTTGTGCGCAGAGCTCGAAAAAAACCTCGAACGGGGCGAGCAGAGCATCCTGTTTCTCAACCGGCGCGGCAGCGCGAGGATGCTCCTTTGCGGCGAGTGCGGCTATGTGCCGCAATGCCCGCGGTGCAGTGTGCCGATGACCTATCACTCGGCAAACGAGCGGCTGATGTGCCACTACTGCGGCCATTCCGAAGCCGTGATGGAACGATGCAGCGAGTGCGGCGGACTGTTAAAGCGCGTCGGCTCCGGCACACAGAAGGTCGAGCAGGAGCTTGCCGCGCTCTTTCCGAATACTCCGGTCCTGCGCATGGACGCCGACACCGTTGCCGCCGCGCACAGACACGAGGCGTTGCTGAAGGAGTTCACTCAGAAAAATATCCCCATCCTCCTTGGCACGCAGATGGTCGCCAAGGGGCTGGATTTTGAAAATGTCACACTCGTCGGTGTGCTGGACGCGGACCTTTCGCTCTACGTGCAGAACTATCACGCAGCCGAGCGGACCTACAGCCTGCTCGCGCAGGTCGTAGGCAGGGCCGGACGGGGCGAGCGCGTAGGGCGAGCCGTCATTCAGACATATCATCCCGAAAATGAGGTCATTCAGGCCGCGGCGAAGCAGGATTACGAGGCCTTCTACCAAAACGAACTGCGCCTTCGCCGCCTGCGGCGCTATCCGCCGTTCGCCGACCTCTTCACGCTGACCGTTTCAGGCAGCGAAGAAGTGCGTGTCATCGCCGCTGTGCGCGCGCTGTGTGACGCGCTGCGGCTTGCCAGCGCAAAAGAGCCGCTGCGCGCGCTCGAGCCCGAGGTGCTCGGACCCGCGGGCGCGCCAGTCGTGAAGGTGAACGACCGCTACCGCTACTGCGTCTATCTCTGCGGCAGGAGCGACAGCGTGCTGCGGCGCACGGTGAGCGAATATCTGCTCGCCTTTTCCGCGAGAAAAGAAAACCGCGGTCTCGACATTTTTGCCGACTGCAATGCTTTACAATAGAGAAAAGAGGATGAAAACTATGGCTATCCGTACCATTCGAGAAAAAGGCGATCCCTGCCTGACGAAAGTCTGCCGCCCGGTGACCGAATTCAACGCCCGCCTCCATCAGCTGCTCGACGACATGGCTGACACGCTGGCCGAGGCCGGCGGCGTGGGTCTCGCCGCCCCGCAGGTGGGTATCCTGCGCCGCGTCTGCATCGTGGAGGACGCGCAGGGCGAGATCATCGAGCTCATCAACCCCGAGATCATCAAGACCGAGGGCGAGCAGACGGGCCTTGAAGGCTGCCTGAGCGTTCCTGGCAAGTACGGCATCGTCACGCGCCCGATGGTGGTGCGCGTGCGTGCGCAGGACCGCTACGGAACGACCTTTGAGGTCGAGGACGAGGAACTGACCGCGCGCTGCTTCTGCCACGAGATCGAGCACCTTGACGGTCATCTTTACACCGAGCACTGCAAGATCCTCAGCGAAGAGGAACTGGAAAAGTATATCCGCGAGCAGGAAAAGGAGCTGGACGAGGAATGAGGATCGTCTTCATGGGCACGCCCGACTTTGCGCGCAGCATTTTAGAGCGTCTGGTCGCAGACGGGCACGAGGTCTGCGGCGTTTTCACGCAGCCGGACAAGCCGCGCAACCGAAACAAAGTAACGCCAAGCCCTGTAAAGGAATATGCACTTACACAGAATATCCCCGTTTTTCAGCCGACAGCAATGCGCGACGGCACGGCGCTCGCAGATCTCAAGGCGCTTGCGCCCGATCTTGCGGTCGTTGCGGCCTATGGCCGCATCCTGCCCGAGGAAATGCTCGCGGTGCCGCCGCTCGGCTGCATCAACGCACACGCATCCATTTTACCGAAGTACCGTGGCGCAGCGCCCATCAACTGGGCCATTCTGAATGGTGAAAAGGAGACGGGTGTGACCGTGATGCACATGGCAAAGGAGTGCGATACGGGCGATATGATCTTGGTGAAAAAGCAGCCCATCCGCCCGGACGAGACGGCGGAGGAGCTTTTCTCCGACCTTGCCGCGCTCGGCGCGGACGCCATCGCCGAGGCCATCGAGCAGATCAAAAACGGCACGGCGCAGCGCGTGCCGCAGGACGAGGCGCAGGCAACATATGCTCCCATGCTCTCGCGCGAGCTCTCGCCCATCGACTGGACGAAAAGCAGCACGCAGATCATCGATCAGATCCGTGGGCTCATCCCGTGGCCCTGCGCCGCGGCGAGCATTCTCGGTGCAAACACGAAGATATTCCACGCCGTGCCGCTCGGCGAGACGAAGGACGCTCCCGGCACGCTGCGCGCACTCAAAAAGGGCATTGAAGCCGCCTGCGGCGACGGCAAGAGCCTTCTCATCACGGAATTACAGCAGGACGGCGGCAAACGCATGGCCGCAAATGCCTTTTTGAACGGCAAGCGCATCGCCGCGGGGACGGTCCTCGATGCGTAAGGGAAATACCGCAAATGCGCGCGAATGCGCGCTCTCTGTTCTCGTCTCCTGCCGCCGCAACGGCGCGTGGGCAGACGCGGCGCTCAAGGCGCAGCTCTCCAAAACGCCGTTGAGCGCACAGGACGCGGCGCTTTGCAGCCGCATCGTCTACGGCGTGATGCAGAACGAGCTGCTGCTGAACTGGTTTTTGAGCGCCTACTGCACGCAGAAGCTCGACCATTTGCAGCCGCCGCTCGCCGACATTCTGCGCATCGGCGCGTACCAGATATTATTTCTGGACAAGGTGCCCGACCACGCCGCCGTCAGCGAATCCGTGGAGCTCTGCCGCACGAACGGCCGGAGCGCCGCAAGCGGGCTCGTTAACGCCGTGCTGCGCAAGGTCGCGCAGCACAAATCAAACCTCCCACCGCTGCCGGAGGGAAACATCGCGCGGCTGAGCATTGCCTACAGCCACCCGCAGTGGCTCGTGAAAAAGCTCGTGTCGCTCTTAGGCGTTGAGGAAGCGGATCGGTTTTTGCGCATCGACAACGAGGCCGCCCCCATGACCGTGCAGGTGAATCCGCTCAAGACGGATGCGGATGCGCTCGCGCGCGAGCTGGCGGGCGACGGCGTCAAGGCCGTACCGCACGGATGGGTGCCTGATTGCTTTGAGCTCTCCGGCACCGGCGATCTCACGACGCTTACGGCCTTTTATCAGGGCCGCTTCACGGTGCAGGATGCTGCTGCAAAGCTCGTGACCTACGCCGCGGGCTTCGAAAAGGGGCAGGACGTGCTGGACGTCTGCGCCGCGCCGGGCGGCAAGTCGTTCGCCGCGGCGTTCGCGATGGAAAACGAGGGACATATCCTCGCCTGCGACCTGCACGAGAACAAATTAAGGCGCATCCGCGAGGGCGCGCAGCGCCTCGGCATCACCTGCATCGAGACTGCCGCGGCCGACGGCCGCACATTCCGCGAGGAATGGGCGGAGCAGTTCGACACGGTCCTCTGTGACGTGCCGTGCTCGGGCCTTGGCATCATCCGCAAAAAGCCGGATATCCGCTATAAGGACGCGCATGAGTTCAAGGCGCTGCCGGATATCCAGCGCGCGATTTTAGAAAACAGCGCGCGCTATGTAAGACCGGGCGGCGTGCTGGTCTATTCGACCTGCACCGTTTTGCCCGAGGAAAATGAAAACGTAACGGATGCGTTCTTATCTTCGCACCCGGAATTTATCTATGAGGAATTCTCCCTGCCGAACGGGGAAGCTGCGCCGGGGTATCTGACGCTCTGGCCGCAGCGCAACGGGACGGATGGGTTCTATCTCAGCCGCATGAGGAGGAGAGCATGACTGATATCAAGTCGATGACGCTCGGCGAGATCACCGAGGCGTTGCGCGCGATGGGTGAGCCGTCGTTTCGCGGCAAGCAGGTGTTCACCTGGCTGCACCGCGGCGTGACGGCGTTCGACCAGATGATCAACATTCCAAAGTCGCTGCGCGAAAAGCTCGCGCGCGAGTATATCATCACCGCGCCGACCGTCGCGCGCAAGCAGGTATCGAAGCTCGACGGGACGATCAAGTACCTCTGGGAGCTTTCCGACGGCAACTGCATCGAAACGGTGCTCATGTCCTATCACCACGGCAACACCGTCTGCATTTCCTCGCAGGTCGGCTGCCGCATGGGCTGCAAGTTCTGCGCATCCACGCTCGCGGGCAAGGTGCGCGATCTGAGGCCGTCCGAAATGCTTGATCAGGTGCTCTTCACGCAGCTCGACTCCGGAAAAGAGATATCCAACATCGTGCTCATGGGCATCGGTGAGCCGCTCGACAACCGCGCCAATGTGATGCGGTTTTTGGAGCTGATCAATCATCCCGAAGGAATGAATATCGGGATGCGGCACATCTCGCTCTCCACCTGCGGCGTGGTGCCGGGCATCGACGCGCTCGCGCAGGACAATTTGCAGCTCACGCTGTCGGTTTCGCTCCACGCGCCCGACAGCGTGACGCGCAGCCGCATCATGCCGGTAAACAACGCCTATGACGTCTCCGAGCTCTTTGAGGCCTGCCACCGGTACTTCAAAAAAACGGGCCGCCGCATCTCGTTTGAATACGCGATGATCGACGGCGTGAACGACCACGACTGGCAGGCAGACCTGCTGGCAGAAAAAATTCGCGGGATGCCGGGACACGTGAACCTCATCCCGCTCAACGACGTGGTCGAGAGCGAATTCAAGCCCAGCAAGCGCGTGAGCGCGTTCCAGAAGCGCCTCGAGTCCCACGGCCTGACGGCGACGATCCGCCGCAGCCTCGGCGGCGACATCGACGCGAGCTGCGGGCAGCTTCGGCGCAAGGAAATGAAAGAAAGAGAGGGTGCGGCACAATGAACGCCCTTGGAATGACCGACGTGGGACTGCGCCGGCACGAAAATCAGGATACCTTTGCCATCGAGACCGTCGGGAACCGCATCGTCGCCGTCGTGTGCGACGGCATGGGGGGCGCAGAGGGCGGACAGATCGCCAGCTCGCTCGCCGTCGAGACCTTTATGAAGAACATTCGCGCGCTGCTGCGCAAAGATATGACCATGGAACAGCTTCGCGAGCTCGCGTCGTTCTGCGTGGCGCAGGCGAATACCGCCGTGTACCAGCGCTCGCTCGAGGGTGAGGACTGCCGCGGCATGGGAACGACGCTCGTTTCCGCCGTGGCCGGCGAGAATGGGACGATCGTGTGCAACGTCGGCGACAGCCGCGCCTATCTTCTCCGCAATGGCGGCATCTCCCGCATCACGCACGACCACAGCGTCGTGCAGACGCTCGTGGAGAGCGGCAACATCACCGCCGAAGAGGCGCGCACGCACCCGAACCGAAATCTCATCACCCGCGCGCTCGGAACGGAGGAGATCACGCAGTGCGACGCATTCGAGGTCTCACTCGCGCACGGCGATAAGCTGCTGCTGTGCAGCGACGGGCTCGTCGTCACGGCGACGGACGAAGATATCTGCCGTGCGGTATGCGCGGGAAAGAGCGCAGAGCAGGACCTGGAGAGTCTTATCGCGCTTGCCAAAGCGCAGGGCGCACCGGACAATGTGACGGTCGCACTCATAGACTTTGAATAAGGAGGTGGCACTTAATGGACAAAATGATCGGCAAAATGCTCGACAACCGCTATGAGCTGCTCGAAGTCATCGGCAGCGGCGGCATGGCGGTCGTTTACAAGGCCAAGTGCCACCGCCTGAACCGTCTCGTCGCGGTCAAGGTGCTCAAGAGCGACCTGGCTGAGGACGCTGACTTCCGCCGCCGCTTCCGCGACGAGTCGCAGGCCGTCGCGATGCTCTCGCACCCGAATATCGTCTCGGTCTATGACGTGAGCCGCGGCGAGACGGAGTATATCGTCATGGAGCTCATCGACGGTATCACCCTCAAGCAGTATATGGAAAAGCGCGGCCAGCTCAACTGGCGTGAGGCGCTGCACTTCATCACGCAGATCATGAAGGCGCTCTCGCACGCGCATTCGCGCGGCATCATCCACCGCGATATCAAGCCGCAAAACATCATGGTCCTGCGCGACGGCAGTGTCAAGGTCGCCGACTTCGGCATCGCCTGCCTTGCCAACTCCGCCAACACGCTCACACAGGAGGCGCTCGGCTCGGTGCACTATATGTCGCCCGAGCAGGCCAAGGGCGACCGCATCGACGCGCGCTCGGACATCTACTCCGCGGGCGTCGTGCTCTACGAGATGCTGACGGGCCGCCTGCCCTTCGAGGGCGACAGTGCCGTTTCCGTCGCCATCCAGCACTTATCCTCCGTGCCGCTCTCGCCGTGCGAGATCAATCCCGACGTGCCCGAGGCGCTCGAGCTCATCTGCATGAAGGCGATGGCGTCCGATATCGACAAGCGCTATGCCTCGGCCGACGAGATGCTCGCGGACCTTGAAGAGTTCCGCAAGAATCCCGAGGTCGACCTCGATTTCACCATCGAGGACCTGCACCGCGAGGCCGTCGACGAGCCGACGCAGTATATCCCCGCCGTGCACACCGTCTCCAAGGCACAGAAGGTGCAGGAGGCGGACGACGAGGAGGAAGAAGAGGCATCCCCGCACAAGCTGGGCACGCGCAAGCTGCTCACGATCATCGGCGCGGCGGTGGCCGCGGTGGCACTCATCGTGCTGCTCTGGCACGCGATCTTCAGCGATCTTCTCGGCGGCGAGCAGACGCCGACGGAGTATGTGGTGCCGCATCTCATCGGCATGACCATCGACGAGGCGAACGAGGACGAAAACGTGAAGGGCATCTTCACGATCGAACAGATCGGCCAGCGCGCGAGCAGCAAATACGCGGCGGGTCAGATTATCGAGCAGTCGCCCGAGCGCGGCAAGACCGTAAAGGGCAACCGCGTCATCTCGGTTTTCGTCAGCTCCGGTGCCAAGACGGAGAAAATGCCGAATCTCGTCAATACAGAGCGGCGCAACGCGGCGCTCCAGCTTAAAAATCTTGACCTGGATCTCGCCATCGACGACACGCTGGAGGAGTACAGCGAGTCTATCACGGCGGGCTATGTCATCCGCACCCTCCCCGAAGCCGGAACGACGCTGAACGAAGGCGACAGCGTGACACTTGTGGTCAGCAAGGGTTCGGAAAAGATGCCTGTAACGGTCATCACCTTTACAGGAAGCGACATCGATATCGTGCGCCAGCAGGCGACGCAGATGGGTCTTGTGGTCGGCGATGTGTCCTCGCGCGCAGACGTGAGCCCCATCGGCACGGTGCTTGAGCAGAGCATCGCCCCGAACACAGTCGTAAAAGAGGGGACGACCATCACGTTCGTCGTGAGCTCCGGCCCCGACGTGGACGACGGCGGCGAAGAGCCGAGCGTCGGAGGCGAGGAGCTGCCGTGACGGGAAGGATACAGCGCGCGCTGAGCGGCTTCTACTATGTCAAAGGCGAAGATGGAACGCTCCTCACCTGCAAGGCGCGCGGAAAATTCCGCCGCGAGGGCGTTTCGCCGCTCGTGGGCGACCATGTCGTCTGCTGCGAGGTCCCCGGCGGCGAAGGGCGCATCGACGATATCCTGCCGCGCAAAAACAGCTTTGACCGTCCGAGCGTCGCGAATATCGACCAAATGGTCATTGTCTGCTCGCAGGCCATCCCGAAGACCGACCCGTACCTCGTCGACCGTATGACAGCCATCGCCGCGCTCAAGGGCTGCGATGTGCTCATCTGCATCAACAAGTGCGATCTGGACCCTGCGGACTCGCTGCGGGAATACTACGAAAATGCGGGCTTTCGCACCGTCTGCGTCAGTGCGGAGACGGGCGAGGGCATCGACACCCTTCGCGTCCGGCTCGTAGGGAAGCTCTCCGCCGTGACGGGCAACTCCGGCGTCGGCAAGTCGAGCATTTTGAACGCGCTCGACCCAAATATGTCGCTCAAAACGGGCGAGGTCAGTCAGGCGCTCGGCCGCGGAAAACACACGACGCGCCATGTCGAGCTCTACGAGCTGCCCTGTGGTGCGGAGATCATCGACACGCCGGGCTTTTCCTCCTTTGAAACGACAGGACTCAACCTGGAGCTCAAGGCGCGCCTGCCGGAATGCTTCCCGGAGTTCGCACCGTATCGGGAGGACTGCCGCTTCGTCGGATGCAGCCACACAAAGGAAAAGGGCTGTGCTGTGCGCCAGGCCGTGAAGGATGGAAAAATCGTCAAGGGACGGCACGAAAGCTACTGCCGGCTCTACGACGAGCTCAAGGACCTGCGCGAGTGGAACGTCGAAGGACGCGGAAAACGCGGATAAAATAACAAATATGACAAAAGCCTGCTGCCGAATGAGGCAGCAGGCTTTTGCCGTTTAGAGAGATGAGAGAGGGGAAAATCAATGGGATAAGAGAGGATCAATCCTGAAACAGGGGAGTGGAGAGATAGCGGTCGCCGGTGTCAGGCAGCAGGACAACGATGGTCTTGCCCTTGTTCTCGGGACGCTTGGCGAGCTGGATCCCGGCCCACACGGCAGCGCCGGAGGAAATACCGACCAGCACGCCCTCGCTGTGGCCGACGAGCTTGCCGGTGGCGAAAGCGTCGTCGTTCTCGACGGGGATGATCTCATCGTAGATATTGGTGTCCAAAACCTCGGGCACAAAGCCGGCGCCGATGCCCTGGATCTTGTGCGCGCCCGCAACGCCCTTGCTCAGGACAGGGGAGGAGGCGGGCTCGACGGCGACGACCTTGACGTTGGGGTTCTTCTCCTTGAGGAACTTGCCCGTGCCGGTCAGCGTGCCGCCGGTGCCGACGCCCGCGACGAAGATGTCGACCTGACCGTCGGTGTCTTCCCATATCTCGGGGCCGGTGGTCTCATAGTGCGCCTTGGGGTTCGCGGGGTTGACGAACTGGCCGGGGATGAAGCTGTTCGGCGTCTGCGCGGCGAGCTCTTCCGCCGTGGCGATGGCACCCTTCATGCCTTTCGCGCCATCGGAAAGGACGAGCTCCGCGCCGTAGGCCTTCATCAACTGACGGCGCTCGACGCTCATCGTCTCGGGCATGACGATGATGATGCGATAGCCGCGCGCGGCGGCGACGGAAGCGAGGCCGATGCCGGTGTTGCCGGAGGTCGGCTCGATGATGACGGAGTCGGGCTTCAGCTTGCCGCTCGCCTCAGCGTCGTCAAGAATGGCCTTGGCGATACGGTCCTTCACGGAGCCTGCGGGGTTGAAGTATTCGAGCTTGGCGAGGAGCTTAGCCTCGAGCTTTTCAGCCTTTTCGATGTGAGACAGTTCGAGAAGCGGGGTCTTGCCGATCAACTGGTCCGCGGAAGTGTAGATATTGCTCATAATGTTTCCTCCTGAACGATGTACGTTCTATATCAAAATTTTATTGTTTGTTGTTTTTTGGTTTCGGTGGTCGGTTGCAGCTCAAGCTCTGCCGCGGCGACATCGAAACGGATGAAGGAATGAAGTCACATTCATTACCAACCTTTCGAGTAGGTATGTAGGGATTATACGATGAGAGTTTTGATTTGTCAAGAGGAAATTTGCAAAAAAATCTGTTGAATTCCCATAAACCACGTAATATAATAGGAATATCAGAAGTTGAAGAAGGCCGGCTCCCGGATGCCTTTCAACGGATGTGCTTAGAAAGGCGTGAACATACTATGATGATTTCAACCAAGGGCCGCTATGCGCTGCGCGTGCTCATCGACATGGCCGAGCACCAGACCGACGGGTATATCCCGCTCAAGGAGATCGCCAAGCGGCAGGAAATTTCGGAGAAATATTTAGAGAGCATCGTCAAAACGCTCGTCAAGGGCGGTGTGGTCGAAGGGATGCGCGGCAAGGGCGGCGGCTACCGCCTGTGCAAGAGTCCCGACCAATTCACCGCGGGCCAGATTTTGCGGCTGATGGAGGGCTCGCTCGCCCCCGTCGCGTGCCTTGAGGCCGGCAGCTCGCCCTGCGACCGCGCAGGGGAGTGCCGCACGCTCTCGCTCTGGTCGGGACTGAACGATGTTATCAATAAATATCTTGATCAGTACACGCTCGCGGATTTACTGCGCGAGGATGGGGATTATGATTATGTGATTTAATCACAGTTTCCCTGCACCGTGCAGGGGGACGCGGATAAGGGGGCCATTCTCTCACGTGAGAGAATGGCCCCCTTGGACCCCCAAGAGAACGCAAGGGGCTCTGCCCCTTGACCCCGCCA
>URXY01000006.1 GCA_900552015.1 uncultured Eubacteriales bacterium
TGCGCAAATGAGAGAAATTACTTTTAATATGACGAACAAGAAAGCATAGAAAAGTTGCCCGCCGTGGCCGGACAGTATGACATAGAGCAGCTCGCACAAAATGCCGGCGGCGGCGAAGGCGGCGACGCACAGCGCGCGGCCGGGAAGGGCCGGAACGGTGCGCTCATAAACATATTCGCGCACGGCGTTCCAATCGCGCCCGAGCTTGCAGACGGCCCACACAACGCTGAAGATGGCGATGAGCTCGCCGAGGAACGGCAGGATGACATATGAGCTGCCGAGCATCCCCGGCGCGGGGATGCTGCCGCTCGCGAGCACGGTGAGGAGCATCAGGGCCGTATAGACCCAGAGCTTGCGTTTTTGCATTTTCTGTGTGTCGGGGTCCGCCTGACAGGCGTAGAGCTCGCCGTCGTAGATGTATTCGCCCGCAAGGTTGAGGTGAAAATCGTTGAGGTACGAGTTTTCTCCGCGCTTTCTGCGTTTCTTTTCCATCATTCGATGCCCGTGAGGTCAAAGTCCGCGAGGGCCTTTTCCGCCTCGGCGCACACGCCGCGCAGGCACTTCTCATCGAACGGGCTTTCAAGATCCGCGTTTTTGAGCAGGTCGGTGAAGGTCCGGCTGCCGCCCTGCACGGTGTAGGCCATGTAGTGCGTCCACGCGTCCTTGAGGTCCTTGCGGATCATGGCCCAGAATTCGAGCGCCACGGTCTGGGCAAGGCAGTAGTCGATGTAGTAGAAGGGGCTCGAGTAGATGTGGTGCTGGCGCTGCCAGCCCATGCCCTCAGAGTAGAAGGGGATCTCGCCGTCGAGCTTCATCCACGGCATATAGACGCCGAGCAGCTCCTTCCAAACGGCGTGGCGCTCGGCGGGCGTCATCTCGGGCTTTTCATACACGATGTGCTGGAAATGGTCGACCATCGTGCCGTAGGGGATGAACGTCAGCGCGCCGGAGAGGTGGCTGTAGAGGAACTTCTTCGCGTCGGGACCGAAAAAGCCGTCCGCCCACGGCTCTGCAAAGAACTCCATGGACATCGAGTGCACCTCGCAGGCCTCAAGGCTCGGCCAGATGTAGTCCACGGGGATGCGCTTGCGGTTCGTCCACGCTTCAAAGGCGTGACCGGCCTCGTGTGTCACGACCTCAACGTCGTGCTGCGTGCCGTTGAAGTTGGCGAAGATGAAGGGGACTTCATAGTCCATGATGCTCGTGCAGTAGCCGCCCGCCTGCTTGCCCTCAGTGGAGAGCACGTCGAGCAGCTCATTGTCGAGCATGGTCTTGAAGAATTCCTTCGTCTCGGGGGAGAGCTCGCTGTAGAACTTCATACCCTGGGCGAGAATGTCGTCCGGCGTGCCCGCGGGACGGGGGTTGCCGGAGCGGAACTCGAGCGCGTTGTCGGCAAAGCTCATGGGATAGCTCTTGCCGAGGCGCTTGGCCTGCTCGCGGTAGACCTTGTCGGCCACAGGCACGAGATACTTCACGACCGCCGCGCGGAACTTTTCAACGTCTTCCTTCGTGTAGCAGTTGCGGCACATACGGTAGTAGCCGAGCGTGGTGTAGCCCTCGTAGCCGAGCTTTTTGCCCATCGCGTCGCGCAGCTTCACGAGCTTGTCGTAGAGCTCGTCGAATTTTGCCTGATTGTCCTTGTACCACTGGCCCTCGGCTTTCCACGCGGCAAGACGCTTTTCATCGTCCGCGCAGGTCTTGAAGGGGGAGAGCTGGGAGAGCGTGTAGACCTTGCCCTCAAAGGGGATCTGCGCCGAGGCGAGCAGCTTTTCATACTCCTGCGTCAGCTCATTCTCCTGCTGCATCTCGGGGATGATCTCGGGGGAGAAGGTCTTGAGCGCGATCTCGGCGTTGACGAACATCAGATCGCCGAACTCCTCGGCAAATTCCGCGCGGAACGGGCTTTCGAGCATCGCCTTCGTCCACGCCTGATTGTACTCCTCCAGCTCGGGGAAGAAGCTGTTCCAGAACTTTTCCTCCGCATCGTAGAAGGTGTCGCGCGTGTCGATCGAGTGGCGGACGCTCGCAAGCGTCGAGGCGGTGGAGATGTGCTTGGCCTGCTCCTGCTGGGCGAGGAACACCTTGCGGGCCTCCTCGTAGCTCTTTGCGGCCTTGAGCTGCTCGGTGAGCGCAGCGAGATGCTGCTTGGTGCTCTCGGCATCGGGACGGGTGTAGATCATTTCGGAAAATTTCATGTTGTTTCCTCCATCAAATTTTTATTGTTACATTTCTTATTCTTGCCGGTTATAGATCGCGGACACGTCCTTGCGTCCGCCGCCGATGACGACGACCGCTGCGGCCGCCGTGACGAGCATGAAGCCCGTCAGCACGCCGCGCACGGGGAGAAACGCCACCAGCGCGCCCGCGAGCAGATTGCCCGTGAAGCTGCCGACGGTGTTGAGCATATTGAACGCGCCATTGAAGCGGCCCTTTTTCTCGTCCGGCACGTAGCTCTGCGTGGCGGAGATGCGGATGGTGTAGCTCGTCACGCCGAGGATGCCCGTTAAGAAGCACGAGGCCATCATCACCGGCAGCGGGCAGTAGAGATAGAAGCCCTCGCACAGCGAAATGACGATGTACACGGTGAGCGCGATGGTATATTTCCGCTGCACGGGCAGGTTGACCTTGTAGTGGATGCCGCCGCCGATGGCACGGCCAAAGATGGCCATGCCCCAGACGAGCATATAGATGTATTCGCCGTTTTCAAAGGTCGACTTGAAGTACGGCAGCGTGATGACGCTCGATGCGCCATTGGCAAGCGAGCTGACCGCAAAGTAGATCGCAACGCAGAGAAGCCCCTTCTCGCTCAGAAGGTAGCGGAAGCCCTCCTTGATGTCGCGCAGCAGGCGGCGCCCGGAGGCACATTCCTGCTCCTGCGCGAGCGCGGCGCGCTGCTTTTCGATGTAGTGCTCCTCGGCGCGGATCTGCGTCTCGGCAGAGGCGGCGAGGAAGAAGCACAGCGCGTTGATGCCGAGCAGCGGCGCGATGCCGAAGAGATTGTAGAAATACGTCGCGATCGGGATGATGAGCGCCGAGAGCGTTTCGAGCACGCTTGCAATGGAATAGGCCTTGGAGTAGTTGCCCTCAGAGATCAGCAGGGGATAAAAGCTGTCGTAGGCGACATAGTAGATGCTGTTGATCGAGCCGATGATGAAGCAGAACACCGCGAGCATCGGAAAGCTGAACCATCCCCGACTCAGAATGAGCGCGGAAACGGCGTAAACGCCGGAGGAGATGAAGTCCAGCGTGTAGATGGTCTTTTTGCGGGAAAAGCGGTCGAGGATCGCGCCCGAGAAGATCGGCATGACGATCTGCGGCAGCGTAAAGGTCGCAACATAGATGGCGTAGAGCAGGTTCGAGCCCGTGTAGTCCAGCACGAGCAGGCTCAGCGCGAAGCCGGACATCGAGTTGCCCAGCATCGAAATGACGCTACCCAGCGTGATGATAGTGAAATCCCGCGTCCACAACGGTGAGACCGGAGCTGGCGCGGGAGAAGATGATCGGTTCATTAAAGTAGCCTCCTTCCGGCTTAAGAGCGCAAACAAAAGCCCGCTCGATGCGGGAGGGGGGACGGAAATCAACTGTATTATAAAGGATTTCGATAAAAGAATCAACTATAATTCCACCAAATATGGACAAATGCACAAATGCTGCCCCTGTTTTGTGCGGCACAGAGGGAGTGTCCGCTTGCCGAGAAGCATGACGTGTGCTATAATACCGCCAAACAAAAATAAACTGTGGAGGACATTACCATGCAATATGCACCGGCAAGAGAACTGCTGCATTTTATCAAAAATAGCCCCACCTGCTACCATGTGACCGAGAACATCCGCCAGAAGCTCCTCGCAAACGGCTATACCGAGCTTTCCGAGCGCGAGCGCTGGGAGGTCCGGCCCGGCGGGAAGTATTTCGTCCGCCGCAACAGCTCGAGCACCATCGCCTTCCGCGTGCCGGAGACGCTCACGGGCGGCTTTGCGATGGCGGCGGCACATTCTGATTCGCCGACCTTCCGCCTCAAAGAGCACCCCGACCGCCGCAGCGCGCACTATGTCCAGCTCTCGACCGAAAAATACGGCGGCATGCTGATGTCCATGTGGTTCGACCGTCCGCTCTCCGTCGCGGGCAGGGTCTTCGTGCACGAAAACGGCGAAATTGTCGAAAAGCTTGTGAATGTCGACCGCGATCTTCTTGTGATCCCCAATGTCGCCATTCACATGAACCGCACGGCGAACGACGGCATGAAGTACATGGCGAATGTCGACACGCTGCCGCTGCTCGGCGGGAAGGAAAGCGGCGGCATCCTGCCTATCGTCGCCAAAGCCGCGGACGTTGCAGAAAACGACATCCTCGGCAGCGACCTGTTCCTCTACTGCCGCGGCGAGGGGACGCTGCTTGGTGAGAACGAGGAGTACATCCTTTCTCCCAAGCTCGACGATCTCGAGTGCGCCTGCGGCTGCCTCGAGGGCTTCCTTGCGGCGAAAGAGAGCGGAAATATCGCCGTCTGCTGCATTTTCGACAATGAAGAGGTCGGCTCGTCCACCAAGCAGGGTGCGGGCTCGACGTTCCTGCGCGACACGCTGCGCCGCATCGCCCTGTGCCTCGGAAAGGACGAGCAGGAGCTCCAGATGATGCTCGCGCGCAGCTTCCTCGTCTCGGCGGACAATGCGCACGCCCAGCACCCCAACCATGGCGAGTACGCCGACCCCGACAACTGCCCGTATATGAACGAGGGCGTCGTCATTAAGTTCAACGCTAACCAGCGCTACGCGACCGATGGCCGCTCCTGCGCCGTTTTCCGCGCCGTGTGCGAAAACGCGGGCGTTCCCACGCAGGTCATGTCCAACCGCTCAGACCTCCCCGGCGGCTCGACGCTCGGCTCGATCTCCGATACGCTCGTGCCGGTCAGCACGGTGGACATCGGCCTGCCCCAGCTCGCGATGCACTCCTCCTGGGAGACCGCGGGCGTGCAGGACTATGAATTCCTCATCTGCGCAATGACGGAGTACTACGGCAGCGCACTGTAGGAAAGCTTTGCGCCGCGGCGTGGACAAAACGGCGGATGCGTGCTAAAATAAAACGATTTTTCTCATAAACGACGCTTTCGTAAAATAGAAAGGAAGAAGATAACCATGGACGTTAAAGAAATTCTGAAGCATGTGGACCACACCCTCCTCAAGCAGACCGCTACCTGGGAGGATATCAAGGAGATCTGCGACGACGGCATCAAGTACGGCTGCGCGAGCGTCTGCATCCCACAGACCTATGTCAACCACGCCGCACACTATGTCGCTGAGCAGCAACACTACGGCTTCGGTCAGCTGCCCATCTGCACGGTCATCGGCTTCCCCAACGGCTATACCCCCAGCGGCATCAAGTGCATGGAGGCTGAGGCTGCCGTGGCCGACGGCGCGACCGAGATCGACATGGTCATCAACCTCGGCTGGGTCAAGGAGGGCCAGTACGACAAGATCCTTCAGGAGATCAACTCCGTCAAGATATCCTGCCACGGCAATATCTTAAAGGTCATCATCGAGACCTGCCTTCTCACCGAAGAGGAGAAGATCAAGCTCTGCGAGGTCGTCTCTGCCTCCCACGCCGACTATATCAAGACCTCCACGGGCTTTGCCGGCGGCGGAGCGACTCGCGAGGACGTTGCCCTCATGGTGAAGCACATGACGGGCGGCAAGAAGGTCAAGGCCGCCGGCGGCATTGGCAGCTTGCAGGATGCCGAAGATTTCCTGAACCTCGGCGCCGACCGTCTCGGCACCTCCCGCATCGTCAAGGCGGTGAAGGAGCTCGAGGCCAAGGGCCAATTCTGAGAAAGAGGAGGGCTTTTCTATGCCGACTCCGCACAACAGCGCCGTAAAAGGCGATTTTGCCAAAACCGTCCTGATGCCCGGCGACCCGCTGCGCGCGAAGTTCATCGCCGAAACGTTCCTTGAAAACCCGAAGCTCGTCAACAACGTCCGCGGCGTGCAGGGCTACACAGGCACCTACAAGGGCGTTCCCGTCAGCGTGATGGCCAGCGGCATGGGGATGCCGTCCATCGGCATCTACTCCTACGAGCTGTTCACGCAGTACGATGTCGAGAGCATCATCCGAGTGGGTTCGGCGGGCGCGCTGCAAAAGGACTTGAAGCTCGGTGACGTGGTCGCGGGCATGGGTGCGTGCACCAACTCGAACTACGCCGCGCAGTACGGCCTTGGCGGCACATTTGCCCCCATCGCGGACTTTCAGCTGCTCTCCGCCGCCGTTGAATCGGCGAAGGAGCTCGGCGTCCGCATGGACGTCGGCAACCTCTACTCGTCCGACACGTTCTACGACGCGTCGAACCCGTCGCTCAAGTGGGCGGACATGGGCGTGCTCGCCATCGAGATGGAAGCCGCCGCCCTCTACTGCAACGCCGCCTATACGAAAAAGCGCGGACTTTCCCTCTGCTCGATCTCCGACAATATCCTCACCGGCGAGGAGCTTTCGCCCGAGGCGCGGCAGACGAGCTTTACCGCCATGATGAAAATCGCGCTCGAAACAGCCGTAAAGATGGCGGCAGAATCCCAAAAGTAAGGAGATTATCATGCTATGCGCGTGATCGATATTGAAAACATTGTGACCAACATGAAGGACGATACCCGCTTCGTCCTGCGCTGCGAGGAGGTCTTTCACGACAAGATCAGCTCCGCCGCGGCGAGCATTTTGATGAATAAGCGCCAGAAGCCCATCGTCTGCCTCACGGGCCCGAGCGGCTCGGGCAAGACGACGACCGCCATGCGGCTGCGCGAATACCTCGAAAACCTCGGCGTGAAGGTGTGCATGCTCAGCATGGACAACTTCTTCCTGCCGCTTGATCAGCGCCCGCCCGAGGCGAGCGACTGGGAATCGCCCTACTGCGTCAACCGAGAGCTTTTAATCGAGGATATCCACCGCCTGATGGACGGCGAGCTCGTGGAGCTGCCGGTCTACAACTTCAAAGCAGGCGGCGTCGGCGGCTACAAGCCCATGCAGGGCGACAAGGACGCCGTCATCATCGCCGAGGGCATCCACATGCTCAACCCGCTGATTTTCGACCAGCTCAGAAGCGAAGCTACGGGCGTTTACGTTGCCCCGCGTACGCGTATCATCACGCACAAGGACCGCATCGTTCGTCCCGAGCAGCTGCGCGTGGCGCGCCGCATGATCCGCGACTATCAGGGCCGCGGCCATTCGCTGCGTCAGACCGTCGAGCGCGCCGAGAGTGTCGACCGCGGCGAGCTCAACTACATCATGCCGAACAAGCCGAACGCGAGCATCCACATCGACACGTTCCACGACTACGAGCCGTGCATCCTCGCGCGGTATTTGAAGGAGATCCCTGAGTTTTACAGCCAGCTTGACGATCAGTTTATCGCCGAGCACGGGCTGAGCGACCTGATGGACGTTGTCAACTCCGTGCCGTCGCTGCGCACGGACTATGTCCCGCGCGATTCCATCGTGCGAGAGTTCGTCGGCGGCAGCTGCTTTGAGTACTAAACGGCCGAAAACTGACAACAAAGAGTAATTGAAAAGAAGAATTATCCGAAACGGAATCGGAATTTGCCCGTTTTGGGCGGAAAAAGGGGGAAGGAAGCATGCATTCTGACGAGCGGCGAAAGGCCATTGCCGACGTGCTGCGCGCGGCGGACGCGCCGGTCAGCGCCTCCGCGCTGGCGGAAAAATTCTCCGTCTCGCGCCAGATCATCGTGGGCGATATCGCGCTGCTGCGCTCCTCGGGCGAGGAAATTCTCGCCACTCCGCGCGGCTATGTGACGCCGAAGGAGGCGCGCGGCATCCTCCGCCGTGTCGCCGTGAAGCACACGCCGCAGGAGATGGAAGCCGAGCTCAACACCATCGTCGACAACGGCTGTACGGTCATCGACGTGATCGTTGACCACCCGGTCTACGGCCAGCTCACCGGCCCGCTGCAAATTTCGAACCGCTACGAGGTCAGCCAGTTCATTGAGCGCTGCAAAAAGGCGGAGCCGCTGTCCAGTCTCACCGACGGCATCCACCTCCATACGCTCCTCTGTCCCGACGAGGCGGCCTTCGAGCGCACGAAAAGCGCGCTGCGCGCGCTCGGCATTCTGCTGGAGGAAAACGGAAATTAAGGGTTGACAATCCTGCGACAAACGATTATAGTGTCATGTGCACGTGTCAAGACACCTGCGCATGACACTATTTTATTTTTAGGCTGTGAGGATATCATGGAAAAATTCAAAGCGTTCTGCAAACGCAAAAACATTGAAGTCTCGGCCAAGCGCTACGGCATCGATGCGCTCGGCGCAATGGCGCAGGGCCTCTTCTGCTCGCTGCTCATCGGCACGATCATCAAGACGCTCGGCGCGCAGCTGGGCGTTCCGTTTCTGACGGACATCGGCACCTATGCGATGTCCGTCTCCGGCCCTGCGATGGCCATTGCCATCGGCTACGCGCTGCAGGCACCCCCGATGGTGCTCTTCTCCCTCGCGGCGGTGGGCTATGCGGCCAACGCCGAGGGCGGCGCAGGCGGCCCGCTCGCCGTGCTCATCATCGCGATCCTTGCCGCCGAGTGCGGCAAGGCCGTGAGCAAGGAGACGAAGATCGACATTTTGGTCACGCCCGCCGTGACCATCCTGGTCGGCGTCGCGCTCGCCAAGTGGATTGCCCCGCCCATCGGCACGGCGGCCTCGGCATTTGGCATTATCATCGACAATGCGACCAAGCTCCAGCCGTTCTGGATGGGCATCGCGGTCTCTGTGCTTGTCGGCGTCGCGCTCACGCTGCCGATCTCTTCCGCCGCCATCTGCTCGGTGCTGGGCCTGACGGGCCTTGCCGGCGGCGCGGCCGTCGCAGGCTGCTGCGCGCAGATGGTCGGCTTCGCCGTGATGAGCTTTCGAGAAAACCGCTGGGGCGGGCTTGTGTCGCAGGGTCTCGGCACATCGATGCTCCAGATGCCGAACATTGTCAGAAATCCCCGCGTCTGGATCGCGCCGACGCTCGCCTCCGCCATCACCGGCCCTATCGCCACGTGTGTGTTCCATCTTGAGATGAACGGTGCGCCGATCAACTCCGGTATGGGTACCTGCGGCCTGTGTGGCCTCATCGGCGTGTGGACGGGCTGGGTCTCCCCGAGCGAGGAGGCTGTCGCCAAGGGCGCGGCGGCCATGAGCCCAACGGGCTTTGACTGGCTGGGTCTCATCCTCGTCGCCATCGTGCTGCCCGCCATCCTTGCTCCGCTCATCAATATGGTCTGCCGCCGCCTCGGCTGGGTCAAGGACGGCGACCTGAAGCTCGACTGAGAAAATAACGTGTAAAAAGTGTGGACTTTTTGTAAAGAATCCCATCAATTATCACAAAAAAAGTAAAATTGGGGAGAATCGGACTTGATTCTCCCCTTTGCTTTTGCTATACTGTCAGACGAAGTGCGTCCGCACTTCAAAATAAACCGGAGAGCGGCCCGCCGCCGACCGGAAAAATAAGGAAGGATAGAAGAATGAAGAAGTTTTTTGCGCTGCTTCTCGCTCTCGTCATGGTTCTGTCCCTCGTTGCCTGCGGTGATAAGAAGACCGACGACAATCAGGGCGGGACCACCACTTACACCAATCCTGACGATATCGACGACAACATGACGTCCGAAGACGGCAAGTATGAGATCGCGTTCGTCACCGACGTCGGCCAGCTGAAGGATAAGTCCTTCAACCAGGGCACCTTCGACGGCGTGAAGCTCTATGCCGCCAACAACGGCCTGAGCTACAAGTACTATCAGCCCGCCAACGGCGATCAGGCTACCGATGACGACCGTTACGACGCCATGAAGGCTGCCGTGGACGGCGGCGCCAAGGTCATCGTCTGCGCCGGCTTCATGCAGGGCACGGCCCTCGAGAAGGCCGCTAAGGAATTCACCGACACCAAGTTCGTCTTCATCGACGGTTGGTCCCTCGGCCTTGACAACGTTGCGGGCATCGCCTTCAACGAAGAGCAGTGCGGCTACTTCGCCGGTTACGCTGTCGTCAAGGAAGGCTATGAGAAGCTCGGCTTCACCGGCGGCGGCGGCGGCACGAACCCCGCCTGCATCCGTTACGGCTGGGGCTTTGCTCAGGGCGCCAACGACGCTGCTAAGGAAATGGATAAGACCGTCGACCTGAACTATTCCTGGGAGTACGGCGCTTCCTTCCAGGCTTCCCCCGAGCTGCAGACCATGGTCTCCGGCTGGTACTCCAACGGCACTGAGATCGTCTTCGCCTGCGGCGGTTCCATGTTCCAGTCCGTCGCCGCTGCCGCTTCCGCTGAGGACGGCAAGGTCGTCGGCGTCGACGTCGACCAGTCCAGCGAGTCCGAGACCGTCGTCACCTCCGCTATGAAGGGCCTGAGCGATGCTGCCGAGTGGGCGATCGCCAAGGTTTACGATGGCACCTGGGACGAGATCGGCAATGCTGCCACATCCCTGGGCGTTGCTGAGAACGCTGTCGGCCTGCCGACCGCTACCTGGTCCATGGAGAACTTCTCCGTTGCCGACTATGAAGACCTCTTCCAGAAGGTCCTCAACGGTGACATCACCATCGACAACAACTCCGAGATGGCTGACCCCTCCACCGCCGGCCTGAGCAACGTCAACGTCAACTACATCGGCGGCTAATTCCCAATAGCGCATACATAAAAGAACGGAAGACTTCGGTCTTCCGTTCTTTTTCACATTTCTGACAGGGAAAGACATGCGAAAACCTTTTGCTTTTCATCGGGAAACGTGATATAGTATAATGTAATTATGGTTTCCGTCCTCGCAGCGCAGCGCGTGCGGGCCATCAAAACGGAAGGAGGGCGAAAAAACTTGGAGAATCAGTACGCGATCGAGATGCTGAACATCACCAAAAAATTCCCCGGTATTATCGCCAACGACAACATCACCTTACAGCTCAAAAAGGGTGAGATCCACGCCCTGCTCGGTGAAAACGGCGCGGGAAAATCGACCTTAATGTCGGTTCTCTTCGGCCTTTATCAGCCGGAGGAGGGTATCATCAAAAAGGACGGCAAGGTCGTGTCCATCAAGGACCCGAACGACGCCACCGCGCTCGGCATCGGCATGGTGCACCAGCATTTCAAGCTGGTGGACGTTTTCACGGTACTCGATAACATCATCCTCGGCGCGGAGACGACGAAGTGCGGCTTTTTGCAGAAGAAAGAGGCGCGCAAAAAGGTCGAGGAGATCTCAAAGCGCTACGGCCTGAACGTCGACCTTGATGCCAAGGTCGAGGATATCACGGTCGGTATGCAGCAGCGCGTCGAGATATTGAAGATGCTCTACCGCGACAACGAGATCCTCATCTTCGACGAGCCGACCGCGGTGCTCACTCCGCAGGAGATCGAGGAGCTGATGGCCACGATGAAGGAGTTTGCCCGCGAAGGCAAGTCCATCCTCTTCATCTCCCACAAGCTCAATGAGATCATGGAGGTTTCCGACCGCGTGAGCGTTCTGCGCAAGGGTAAGTACATCGGCACGGTCAACACGAGCGAGACCACCAAGCAGGAGCTTTCCAACATGATGGTCGGCCGCCCCGTGCAGCTCGAGGTCACGAAGGACGAGGCCAAGCCTGCGGGCGAGGTCTTGAAGGTCGACCACCTCTGCGTCCACTCCCACGTGCAGAAGCGCAACGCCGTGAACGACGTTTCCTTCAACGTGCGCGCGGGCGAGATCGTCTGCATCGCCGGCATCGACGGCAACGGACAGACCGAACTCATCTACGGCCTGACGGGCCTTGACAAGCCCTCCTCCGGCACGATCACCCTCTGCGGCAAGGATATCTCTCATGCCTCTATCCGCCACCGCGGCGAGCACATGAGCCACATTCCCGAAGACCGCCACAAGCACGGACTCGTGCTCGACTTCACACTCGAGCAGAACATGGTGCTCCAGCGCTTCAACGAGCCGCGCTTTGAAAACCACGGCTTTATCAACAACAAGGCTGTGCGCGACTATGCCAACTACTTGATCGACAAGTTCGACGTGCGCAGCGGCCAGGGCGCGATCACGCGCGCGCGTTCCATGTCCGGCGGCAACCAGCAGAAGGCCATCATCGCCCGCGAGGTCGACCGCGACAAGGACCTCATCGTCGCCGTGCAGCCCACGCGCGGCCTTGACGTCGGCGCCATCGAATTCATCCACAGCCAGCTCGTCGCCGAGCGCGACCGCGGCAAGGCGATTTTGCTCGTCTCGCTCGAGCTGGACGAGGTCATGAGCCTCTCTGACCGCATCCTCGTCATGTACGAGGGCGAGATCGTCGGCGAGCTCGACCCGAAGAAAACCACCGTCGAAGAGCTCGGCCTTTACATGGCCGGCGCCAAGCGCATGGCGAAGGAGGAGGCGGCCGTATGAAAAAAGAACACTTCCTGCAAAGCGAAGGCTTCAAGTCCGTCGCGGCGTCTATCCTCTCGATCCTGATCGGCCTCGCCGTCGGCAGCATCGTCATTTTGATCGTCGGCCTCACGAGCCCGAACCTCTCGCTCTCCTCGGCGTGGGACGGTATCCGCATCGTGTTCGGTGGCCTGTTCTCCACGGGACGCGACGCCTCCGGCACGCTGATGTGGGGCTTCAACCCGACGAATATCGGCAACATGCTCTTCCGTGCCGCGCCGCTCATCATGACGGGCCTTTCCGTCGGCATGGCGTATAAAACAGGCCTTTTCAACATCGGCGCGCCGGGCCAGTACCTCATCGGTACGCTCGTGTCGCTCTCCATCGCCCTCGGCCTTCCGTCCGAGACGATGTCCACCACGCTCATCTGGCTGCTCGCCTTCCTCGGCGGCACGCTCGCGGGTGCGATCTGGGGCGCGATCCCCGGCCTTTTCAAGGCCCTGCTCAACATCAACGAGGTGCTCGCCTGCATCATGACGAACTGGATCGCGGCAAACCTCGTCACATGGCTCTTTGATATCAGTAACTTCAAGAACGTCACCGAGTCCACCAAGACCGGCTACATCTACAAGACGACCTACAACGGCGTCGCCACCGCGAAGATGGGCCTTGACAAGCTGTTTCCGAATTCTCAGGTCAACGGCGGCATCATCATCGCCATCGTCTTTGCCATCGGCGTTTACGTGATGATGTCCAAAACGACGTTCGGCTATCAGCTCAAGGCCTGCGGCTCCAACCGTCATGCCGCGCGCTACGCCGGTATCGCCGACAAGCGTAACATCGTCATCTCCATGGCGATCGCGGGCGCACTGAGCGCGGCGGGCGCTTCACTCTACTATCTCTCCGGCAACACAGAGTTCTTCTGGTCCACGTACCAGTCGCTCCCTGCCATCGGCTTCAACGGCATCCCTGTTGCGATGCTCGCCTCCTGTAACCCCATCGGCATCATCTTCACGGCGCTGTTCATGTCGATGCTCGATATCTCGGGCCTGCAGCTGACGAACCTGACAGCCTATAACGAGTACATCACGAACGTCATCATCGCCGTCATCGTGTACCTCAGCGCCTTCTCGCTGGTCATCAAGATGTGGATCGGCAAGCTCGGCAAGAAGAAGGACGACGGCGCGGATGCCAACGCGGAGCCCGCACCGGCGGCAGCTTCCGCACCAGCCGGTGCACAAGCGGAAACGGAGAAAGGAGGCGACGCGAAATGACATTCCTCATTCAGCAGACGCTCATTTATGCCGTCCCTCTGATGATCGTGGCGCTTGCGGGCGTGTTCGCCGAGCGCAGCGGTATCATCAACCTGGCGCTGGAAGGTATCATGGTCTTCGGCGCGTTCATCGGCGTGTGGTTCGTGCGCATTTTGCAGACGAGCGACGCCATCCTCTCCCTCAAGCAGAGCGGCAACTGGGTCGCGCTGCAGGGCGTGGAGCTCCTCACGATGCTGGTCGCGGCGGCCTTCGGCGCGCTGTTCTCGCTGCTTTTGAGCTTTGCCTCTATCAACCTGCGTGCCGACCAGACCATCGGCGGCACGGCGCTGAACCTGATGGCCCCCGCACTGGTGCTGTTCTTCATCCGCATCATCGCCAACCAGAATACGCTGCAGATGCTCACGGGCGACGCGGCGAGCTGGTTCATGATCAAAAAGTCTACGCTCGGCATCGACAAGAACACCGACCTCGGCTTTTTCGGCGAGACGTTCGTCAACAAGGTCTACCTTGCGACCTACGTCTGCATCCTGCTTTTCATCATCCTGTCGATCCTGCTCTATAAGACGCGCTTCGGCCTGCGCCTGCGCGCCTGCGGCGAAAATCCCCAGGCGGCGGATTCGCTGGGCATCAACGTCTACAAGATGCGCTACGCGGGCACGACCATTTCCGGCGCGCTCGCGGGCATGGGCGGCTTCGTCTATGCGCTGACAACGGCAAACTGCGCCTCGAACGGCGACGTGGCGGGCTTCGGCTTCCTCGCACTGGCCGTTATGATCTTCGGCAACTGGAAGCCCGTGAATATCGCGGTCTCCTCGCTGCTGTTCGGCCTCTTCAAGTGCATCGCGGCGAGCTACGCGAGCATCGACATCAACGGCGACGGCGTCTACATGCTCGCCGAGATCGGCATCAGCGCCCATCTCTACCGCATGCTGCCCTACATCGTCACGCTGCTCGTGCTGGCGTTCACGTCCAAGAGCTCCCGCGCCCCCAAGGCCGAGGGCATCCCCTACGACAAGGGCCAGCGCTAAATTACATAAGAAGCGGTATGGCGCAGCCATACCGCTTCTTTGCAAAATGAAAGAGAGAAATGTATGGAAGTTAGAGAGATCACAGCGGCAGAGGAGAAGCAGCGCATCGCACGCTTGATTTTAGAGGCGCTGCCCGATTGGTTCGGCATTCCCGAAGCGCGGGAGGAATACATCGAAAAAAGCGCGGCGCAGCCGTTTTTCGCCGCATTCGACGGAGAAAACACCGTCGGCTTCCTCTACTTTGCTGAGACGGGAAAGGACACGGTGGAGCTCTATGTCATGGGCGTGCTGGAAGAGTACCACCGCCGCGGCATCGGCAGGAAACTTTTTGAAGCAGCGAAGCAGCGGGCGAAGGAGTTTGGCTACTCGTTCTTGCAGGTCAAGACCGTGCAGATGGGGAAGTACCCCGAGTACGACGCGACGAACCGCTTTTACCTCGCTCTCGGCTTTGGCGAGTTTGAGGTATTCCCGACGCTCTGGGACGAGTGGAACCCGTGCCAAATCTACGTGATGAGCCTGAAATAAGAAAATATTGGAACTTTTTCCCGCCGTTTTGCGTCTATAAAAGCAGAAAAACAGGGGAGGGAAGCATATGACCGTCCGCGAACCGAAAAAACGCTCTAATTTGCGGCTGAAGCTCGGCGGCGCGTATTTTAGTGCGCAGCGAAAGCTCAGATGGCTTTCGATGCGGAAGCATTTTGCGCGCGAGCACAGCGGGGAAGACTTAGCATATCAGGCGTTTTCCCACCATACGCCGCTCATGCGCAAGCTCAAGGACGTCGACATGCAGCTTCAGCGCAACAAGGTGACGAATCTCCGCCTCGCCTGTGCGCGGCTCGACGGGCTTTTGCTGCGCCCCGGTGAAACGATGAGCTACTGGTATCTCATCGGAAAGCCGACGGCGGGGAAGGGGTATCTGCCCGGCATGATCCTGCGCAACGGCGGGTATCTGGCCGCGACGGGCGGCGGGCTCTGCCAGCTCTCGAACCTCATCTACTGGATGACGCTGCACACGCCGCTCACGGTCGTCGAGCGCCACCGCCACGGCTACGACGTCTTTCCCGACGCAAACCGCACGCAGCCCTTCGGCAGCGGCGCGACCTGCTTTTACCCCTATCTCGACCTGATGATCCGCAACGACACGCAGGAGACCTATCAGCTTCGCGTCCGCGTCGGCAAAACGGACCTCGAGGGCGAGTGGCGCGTGAGTGCGGCACTCGAGGAACGCTACGAGGTCGTCGAGCGCAACCACGAAATGCGCGCGCAGTACTGGGGCGGCTATGTCCGCCACAACGAGCTTTACCGCCAGACCTTTGACTTACAGGGCAGGCTGCTTGCGGAAACGCCCGTCGCCGTGAATGACGCGGTGATGATGTACTCACCGTATCTCGAAGAAAGCAAAAAGGAAGGCTGAAAGCCTTCCTTTTATCTTATTCAGCTGTTTCGTCCGCCTCTTCAGGCGCTTCCTCTTCCTCGGGCTCTTCCCACGGCTGCATCGTGGCAACGCAGCGGTTGATGTTCTTGCCCTCGGCAAAGAACTTCGCCTCATAGTCGGTCATCACGCCGCGCTGTCCGTTTGCGTGCAGGTCGCGCGTGACCTCGGAGAGCGTGAAGCCGAACTGAGGGATCTCCTCGATCGACCACTCGAACAGAGGGTCGTTGTCGGTCTTGAAGTGGATCTGACCGTTGTCTTTCAGCACCTTGCGGTAGAGCTTTAAGAAGTTGCCGTGCGTCAGCCGGCGCTTGGCCTGCCGCTTGGGAGGCCACGGGTCGCAGAAGTTGACATAGATGCGGTCGACCTCACCCGCATCGAAGATCTCAGGCAGCTGGTTGGCATCGATGTCGATGAAGAAGACATTGTGCAGCTCTGCCTTCGCCGCGCGCTCCATGGCGACGACCATCGCGTCGGGGACCTTTTCCACCGCGATGAGCAGCACGTCGGGTTCAGCGGCGGCAGTCTCGGCGGTGAAGCGGCCCTTGCCGCAGCCAAGCTCCACGCGGATATCCTTCGCCTCGGGCATCAAGTCGCGCCAATGGCCCTTGCGCTCATAGGGGTCCTTGATCTGATAGGCTTCGCAGCGCTCCATGCGGGGGAGCAGATTTTTCTTTTTGCGCATTCGCATAAAAAACGCCTCATTTTTCGTAAAGTCATCTGCTATCATAGCGGAAAATAGCGGAAGAGACAAGTCATTCCTGAAATTTTTGCAGAAGTTCCGTGATGCGATGGGAGAAAAGACACAAAAAATGCAATATTTCTTGCAATGCCGTCGGGAAAACGGGAAACTTTTTTGAAAAAAGTGATTTTTCTCTTGCAAAAAGAAAGAAGCCCCCATATAATAGGATCAGCTGAATGTTACAGGGAGGAGACATACCATGTCTTTTGTCAAATATGAACCGAAGGGCAGCATTGCCTATTTGATCATCGACCGCGAAAAGGCGCTCAACGCGCTGAATTCTCAGGTCCTTGCGGACCTTGACACGGCGCTCGACGCGGTGGACTTAAACGAGATCCGCTGCCTGATCGTGCGCGGTGCGGGCGAGAAGTCCTTTGTCGCGGGCGCGGACATCGCGCAGATGAAGGAGCTCAGCAAGGAGGAGGCCGAGGCCTTTGGCAAGCAGGGCAACGACGTGATGCGCAAGCTCGAATCGCTGCCCATCCCGACCATCGCGGCAGTTGGCGGCTATGCGCTCGGCGGCGGCTGCGAGCTCGCCATGAGCTGCGACTTCCGTATCTGCTCCGATACCGCCGTCTTCGGCCAGCCCGAAACGGGCCTCGGCATCACGCCGGGCTTCGGCGGCACGCAGCGCCTTGCGCGTCTGGTCGGTCCCGGCATGGCCAAGCAGATGATCTACACCGCCCGCAACATCAAGGCGGACGAAGCGCTGCGCATCGGCCTTGTCAACGCCGTCTATCCGCTCGAGGAGCTTTACGCCGCGGCGGAGAAGCTCGCTTCTCAGATCGCCGCCAATGCGCCCATCGCGGTGCGCGCATCCAAGAAGGCCATCAACGAGGGCCTTCAGGTCGATATCGACCGCGCGGTCGTGATCGAGGAGGAGAACTTCGGTTCCTGCTTCGAGACCGCCGACCAGCAGGAGGGCATGGGTGCGTTCCTTGAAAAGCGCAAGCACGCCCCCTTTACCAATCAGTGATAGTCCGTTTGGATTTCATGATAATTATTTAATTTGTAGGAGGACATACAAATGAAAGTTGCAGTTTTCGGCGCCGGCACCATGGGCAGCGGCATTGCCCAGGTCTTCGCAGCCAAGGGCCACACCGCTCTGATGTACGCTTCCAGCGTCGCTTCCGCTCAGCGCCACAAGGATAAGCTCGCCGCTTCCCTGCAGAAGCGCGTCGAGAAGGGCAAGATGACCGAAGAGGCCAAGGACGCCATCCTCAACAACATCCTCGTCGAGGAAAAGTCCGCCGCCGCTGACGCCGACCTCATCATCGAGTGTGTCAAGGAAGAGATGGGCACCAAGCGCGAGCTGCTCTGCGAGCTCGACGAGATGTGCAAGGAGACGACCGTTTTCGCAACCAACACCTCTTCTCTCTCCGTCACCGAGATGGGCCTTGGCCTCAAGCACCCCGTCATCGGCATGCACTTCTTCAACCCCGTGCCCAGCATGAAGCTCGTTGAGGTCATCCGCGGCGCCAACACCACGCAGGAGACCTTCGATTTCATCTACAACCTCTCCAAGGAGATCGGCAAGGAGCCCGTTGAGGTCGCCGAGGCTCCCGGCTTCGTCGTCAACAAGATCCTGATCCCCATGATCAACGAGGCCATCGGCCTGGTCGAGACCGGCGTTGCCTCCGTTGAGGATATCGATAAGGCCATGATGCTCGGCGCGAACCACCCGATGGGCCCCCTCGCTCTGGGCGACTTCATCGGCCTCGATGTCTGCCTTGCCATCATGAACGTCCTCTACAGCGAGACCGGCGATCCCAAGTATCGTCCCGCTCTGCTGCTCAAGAAGATGGTCCGCGGCGGCCAGCTCGGCAAGAAGTCCGGCAAGGGCTTCTATGATTACAGCAAGAAGTAAATCACAAGCATCCCTGTCTATGAAGGGGGCGATCCGGCAGGATCGTCCCCTTTTTTGCTTATTTTTGTCAATATCCTTCTGTTTTGGAAAGGAAATGATTCCAAACAATGGCGGAACGCCGTCATTTTGCGTGCGAAAGCGCCAAAATCGAAGAAGGGAATTCAGCAGAAGGGATAAATTCCGAAAAGGAATGCAGTTCCACTTGCGAAAACTTAACGGAGCAGATATAATTACGATTACGGAACTGATTTGTGAAAAATTAGACAATCCAATTATTTTTATAGTGAAGGAGCAAAAGACTATGGATTTCCATCTGTCCAAAGAACATCTGCTGGTCCGCAAAATGTATCGCGAATTCGCAGAAAATGAAGTCAAGCCTTTAGCTGAGGAACTCGATGAGGAGGAGCGCTTCCCCATGGAGACCGTCGAAAAGATGGCCAAGCTCGGCATGATGGGTATTTACTTCCCCAAGCAGTACGGCGGCGCGGGCGGCGATGTTCTCAGCTACGCTATGTGCGTGGAAGAGCTCGCAAAGGTCTGCGGTACCACCGCAGTCGTTGTCTCTGCCCATACCTCCCTTTGCTGCGCTCCCATTTTTGAGAACGGCACCGAGGAGCAGAAGATGAAGTATCTGCCTGACCTCCTGTCCGGCCGCAAGATTGGCGCGTTCGGTCTGACCGAGCCCGGCGCCGGTACGGACGCCTCCGGCCAGCAGACCATCGCTGTCAAGAATGAGAACGGCGACTACGTCCTCAACGGCAGCAAGTGCTTCATTACCAACGGTAACGTCGCTTCCACTTTCGTCGTCTTCGCGATGACCGACAAGAGCAAGGGCAACCACGGTATCTCCGCGTTCATCGTTGAGAGCACCTTCCCCGGCTTCTCCACCGGTAAGCACGAGAAGAAGATGGGTATCCGCGGCAGCTCTACCTGCGACCTCGTCTTCGAGGATTGCGTCGTCCCCAAGGAGAACCTGCTGGGCAAGGAGGGCGAAGGCTTCAAGATCGCCATGAAGACCCTCGACGGCGGCCGTATCGGTATCGCCTCCCAGGCTCTCGGTCTTGCTGAGGGCGCCATCAACGAGGCTGTCAAGTACACCAAGGAGCGCGTCCAGTTTGGTCGCCGCCTGAGCCAGTTCCAGAACACCCAGTTCCAGCTGGCCGATATGCACACCCGCACCCAGGCTGCCCAGTACCTCGTGTACGCGGCTGCCATGAAGAAGCAGAATCACGAGGACTACTCCATGGATGCTGCCATGGCCAAGCTCTTCGCCGCGGAGACCGCGTCCGATGTGACCCGCCGCGCCGTTCAGCTCTTCGGCGGCTATGGCTACACCCGTGAGTATCCCGTTGAGCGCATGATGCGCGATGCCAAGATCACGGAGATCTACGAGGGCACTTCCGAAGTCCAGCGTATGGTCGTCGCCAAGTATCTTGGTGTGAACTAAAAAAGGAGGTAAAGATATAATGAAGATTCTTGTTTGCGTTAAGCAGGTCCCCGATACCTCCGGTAAGGTTGCCGTCAATCCCGATGGTACCCTGAACCGCGCTTCCATGCAGACCATCATCAACCCCGATGATATGAACGCCGTTGAGGCCGCTCTCAAGCTCAAGGACGAGCTGGGCTGCACGGTCACCGTCGTCACCATGGGCCCCCCGCCGGCAGAGGGTATGCTGCGCGAGCTGATGGCCATGGGCGCGGATGACGGCTATCTCGTTTCCGCCCGTGAGTTCGGCGGCTCCGATACTTATGCCACCTCCCAGATCCTCGCCGCCGCGATCGACACCATCGGTCTTGACGACGATGACATCGTTTTCTGCGGCCGTCAGGCCATCGACGGTGATACCGCTCAGGTCGGCCCCCAGATCGCTGAGAAGCTGCACCTGCCCCAGATCACCTACGCTGCCGACATCACCAAGGATGGCGACACCCTGACCGTCAAGCGTATGCTCGAGGACGGCTATATGACCATCAAGGCGCAGACCCCGTGCCTGATCACCTGCATCAAGGAGCTCAATACCCCGCGTTACATGAGCGTCTCCGGTGTGTTTGAGTGCTACTCCAAGCCCATGAAGGTCCTCGATTACGAGGCGCTGAAGGATCACCCCCTCATCGACGCCACGACCATCGGCCTGAAGGGTTCCCCGACCAACATCCTGACCTCCTTCACGCCTCCCCAGAAGGGCGCTGGCCAGATGCTCGAGGGCAACGACATGGCTACCTGCGAGAAGCTCGCCGGCATCCTGCTCGAAAAACATATCATTTAAGGAAAGGAGATCAATACGATGCGTAACGAAGTGAAACTTGCTAATCCCAACTATGACTCCTCCAAGATCGAAGAGTTCAAGAACGTATGGGTCTTCTGCGAACAGCGTCAGGGCCAGATGATGTCCACCTCCTATGAGCTGATCTCCGAAGGCCGCAAGCTGGCGGATGAGCTGGGCGTGAAGCTCTGCGGTCTGCTGGTCGGCGACAACGTCGATGGCCTCGCCGAGAGCATCGGCGGCTACGGCGCTGATGAGGTCATCGTCTGCGACCACCCCCTGCTCAAGAACTACACCACCGACGCCTATTCCAAGGTCATCTGCGACGTCATCTCCGAGATGAAGCCCGAGGCCTTCCTCATCGGTGCGACCAACATCGGCCGTGACCTCGGCCCCCGCTGCGCAGCCCGTCTGCACACCGGTCTCTGCGCCGACTGCACCCACCTCGACGTTGACATGCCCATCTACAAGGACTTCCTGCGCGGCGCTTCCACGCTGCCCGAGGCTAAGATCGACGGCATGGCTACCGCGAAGGTCATGGGTAAGGACCACGACGTCTCCCGTGACCTGAAGATGACCCGTCCTGCGTTCGGCGGTAACCTGATGGCCACCATCATCTGCCCGCGCTTCCGTCCCTCCATGGCAACGGTCCGTCCCGGCGTTATGAAGAAGGCTGCTTACGACGAAGCCAAGGCCAAGGCCGTCAAGATCACCAAGTATGACGTCAAGCTCGACGCCGCCGATCTCCAGACCGAGGTCGTCGAGGTCGTCAAGGCTGCCAAGAAGCTCGTTGACCTGATCGGCGCCGATTACATCGTTTCCGTCGGCCGCGGCATCAGCAAGGACGTTGAGGGCGGCATCAAGCTCGCACACGAGCTCGCTGACGTGCTCGGCGGCGTTGTCGGCGGCTCCCGTGTCGCCATCGACTCCGGCTGGCTCACTGCCGACCATCAGGTCGGTCAGACCGGTAAGACCGTCCACCCGAAGGTCTACGTTGCTCTCGGTATCTCTGGCTCCATCCAGCACAAGGCCGGTATGAGCGAGTCCGAGTGCATCATCGCGGTCAACAAGAACGAGACCGCGCCGATCTTCGAGATCGCCGACTACGGCATCTGCGGCGACCTGTTCAAGGTCACCCCGATGCTGATCGAGGCCTTCAAGGCCGCGAAGGCGAGCAAGTAAAATACTCAAAAAAAGAGGACACCGTAAGGTGTCCTCTTTTTTTGCTTTTTACACCCGCTGCGCGCAGAAATTGCTTGCCGCAGGCAAGCGATTTCCACACTTGCGGGCGAGAAGTATTTTTCTGACGCACATGTCGTCAGAAAAATGATTATAATTATTTCGCGCCTATGGGCGCGAAACTCTGCGAGGCTTTTTGCCGAGTCAGCGTCTGCGACACGTGTTTTGACAAAATTTACGTCTGGTTTCTTGTTGCTTCGTGCGCATACTATTGCTTGGGTATCGCGGGAGATGAAAGTAAGGAGAAATGCAGCAATGAAGCAGACCCTTGCCATGCTTTTTGTGACGGCGCTGCTGCTCTTCTCGCTCGCGGGCTGCGGGGAGAAGAAGGACAGCAACACCGCCAACGGCCCGTCGACCGGTACGACCGACAATGGCACGCCGGACAGCGGCAAGAACGACGACAACACGCCTGGTAACGACATGAGCGGCGAGGACACGAACGACGACAGCGTGACCGGCGACGGCATGATGGGCGACGATGTGGACGCAGCGGACGGCAGCGCGGACGGCAGTGCGAGAACGTCGACCAGCCGTCGCAACGCCGCGGCCAGCGCGAGCGACCGCAGCCGTTATTTCGGCAGCGACAAGACCATCACGCACGAAAACGGCAACCTCTACGGCAAGACCTATCTGAACCCCGAGACCGAAAAGAGCGCGAACGCGCAGCTGCGCAGCAATGGCCGCAGTCTGACCGGTATCCCGAACGACGAGTTCTATTCCAATGATCTCCGCTACCGGCAGATGCTGTCGAACGGCCGCGTGCACGACACGGACGGCTTTTTGTTCGACGGCGAAAATACGCACTACAACACGCTGAAGTGAAATAAGAGGGAGCGGGGCGCTCCCTCTTATTTTTTGCCGTATTGACGGGAACGATGCGGTCCGATATAATCAAAAAAAGAAGGGAAGTGCTGAAGATGGACCGAGGGCTCCGCGTGGCGATCTCCGCGAAGATATTCACTGACCGAAAATGCTTCGGTCCCGGCGTTGCGCAGCTTTTAAAGCTCGTGGATGAGCTGCACTCGCTGCGCGCGGCGGCACTGTCGATGTCCATGGCGTACTCCAAGGCGTGGACGGTCATCCGCGGTGCCGAGGAGGGGCTGGGGTTCAAGCTGCTCACCTCCACCGCAGGGGGGAAGCACGGCGGCGGCGCGGTACTGACGGACGAGGCGCGGCGAATGCTGCGCGCCTACGACGATTACTGCGAAAAGCTGCGCTCCTACGGCGAGCAGCTTTTTGAAGAGACGTTCGCATTTTACGACGCGCTGCCGAAAGCTGAGCGCGGGAAGGAGAACTTACATGCTCGATAAGCTTTGTGTCTGCGGCCATGCGATGGAAGATCGCGGCGCGCAGACTTTGGAAATGAACGGTTCGAGCCTTGGCTCGAATATCTGGACCGACCATGTGGAGGTCGATTTCTACGTCTGCCCCTGGTGCGGCCGCATGGCATTCTTTGAGCCGGAGGAGATGCGGCTTGAGCGATTTACAGAGCTTCATCGGGGAAAGACTGATGAAGAGCTGCGTGAAATTGTGGACGGCGACTATTCTCCGATCGAAAAGCAGGCGGCGAAGGTATGGCTCGATCAGCACGCTGAAAATGCTGCGCGGGAAGCAGAGCGGGAGCGGAAAGAGACAGAGGGCCGCGAAAAGCGCAAAAAGTTCTTCTCCGGTCTTCTTGGCAGGGACGAGGACAGCGACAAGCCGACGAAGAACCGCCCGCCGGAGTTTTGATGAATTTATTGTAAAAGTGCGCACACTGTGCGCACTTTTTGCTTGACAAACGCGCGCGGCGGGTGTACACTCCCATCATCAAAATGGCTTGGATAGGGAAGAAACCGGAGTTCGCCGCCAAGAGAGGGACGCATTTGGTGCAAGCGTCCTGCGTGCAGAGCCGGCAGTACCACCCTTGAGCCGCCCGCGAAACAAGCGGGACGGGATCGCCCGTTACAGCGGACACAAGCGGCGCGCAACGCGCAAGCAGGGTGGAACCGTGGAGTATTTCGATGCTTCACCCCTGATAGACATCGGGGGTGGAGCTTTTTTGCACCCTCAAGGAACAATGGAGGTAACATACAATGTCCGAAGAAGTCAAGATCAACGAAGAAAACCAGTTCACGTTTGAAAATCCCGAGTACCGCAAGACCTATTGGCACACCTGCTCCCACGTGCTGGCGCAGGCCGTCAAGCGCCTCTGGCCCGAGGTGAAGCTCGCCATCGGCCCGAGCATCGACAACGGTTTCTACTACGATATGCTCGCCCCGTTCTCCTTCACGCCGGAGAATTTGGCTGAGATCGAAGCCGAAATGCGCAAGATCTGCAAGGAAAAGCTCAAGCTCGAGCGCTTTGAGCTGCCGCGCGCCGAGGCCATCAAGTTCATGGAGGAAAAGGACGAGCCCTTCAAGGTCGAGCTCATCAACGACCTGCCTGAGGATGCCGTCATCAGCTTCTACAAGCAGGGCGAGTTCACCGACCTCTGCGCCGGTCCGCACCTCGACTCCACCGGCCGCATCAAGGGCAACGGCATCAAGCTGACCGCCTGCAACGCCGCCTACTGGCGCGGCGACTCGAACCGCGAGGTGCTCCAGCGCATCTACGGCGTCGCCTTCCCGAAGAAGGAAGAGCTGGACGCCTACCTCGCCCAGGTCGAAGAGGCCAAGAAGCGCGACCACAACAAGCTCGGCCGCGAGCTCGAATATTTCACCACCGTCGACTGCATTGGTCAGGGCCTGCCGGTGCTCCTGCCCAAGGGCGCGCGCGTCGTGCAGGTGCTCCAGCGCTGGGTCGAGGATGTGGAGCAGAAGCGCGGCTATCTTCTCACCAAGACCCCGCTGATGGCCAAGCGCGACCTCTACAAAATTTCCGGCCACTGGGATCACTACCTCGACGGTATGTTCATCCTCGGCGACCCGTATGACGAGACGAAGGAGTGCTTCGCCCTACGTCCGATGACCTGCCCGTTCCAGTATCAGGTCTACCTGAACCGCCAGCGCTCCTACCGCGACCTGCCGATGCGCCTGGGCGAGACCTCGACCCTCTTCCGTAATGAGGATTCCGGCGAGATGCACGGCCTCATCCGCGTGCGCCAGTTCACCATTTCCGAAGGCCACCTCGTCCTGCGCCCCGACCAGCTCGAAGAGGAGTTCAAGGGCTGCCTTGACCTTGCCAAGTACTGCCTCGGCACCGTCGGCCTTCTCGACAAGTGCACGTTCCGCTTCTCCCAGTGGGATCCTGCGAACCCGAACAACAAGTACGAGGGCACGGCAGAGCAGTGGGATCACGCCCAGAGCGTGATGGAGCGCATCCTCAAGGACCTCGACGTGAATTACACCGTCGGCATCGACGAGGCCGCCTTCTACGGCCCCAAGCTCGATATCCAGTATAAGAACGTCTACGGCAAGGAAGATACCCTCGTCACCATCCAGATCGATATGCTGCTTGCTGAGCGCTTCGGCATGTACTACATCGACGAGAACGGCGAAAAGAAGCTGCCGTACATCATCCACCGCACTTCTCTCGGCTGCTACGAGCGCACGCTCGCTTACCTCATCGAGGAGTATGCCGGCGCGCTGCCGACGTGGATGGCGCCCGAGCAGGTGCGTTTCCTGCCCGTCACCGACCGTGCTGCCGACTACTGCGCCGAGCAGGCGAGAAAACTTGAGGACATGGGCTTCCGCGTCAGCGTGGACTACCGCAACGAGAAGATCGGCCGCAAGATCCGCGACGCGCAGATGGAGAAGGTCCCCTATATGCTCGTCGTCGGCGACCGCGACATGGAGAACGGCACCGTTTCCCCGCGCCACCGCGCGGACGGCGACCTCGGCGCGATGAGCATGGACGAGTTCTCCGTCATGCTCAAGCAAGTCGTGGACAATAAGGAAAAGAAATAAAAAGCATATTCAGCATGTGAAAAATGAATAAGTAGCATTTTGAACTTTCGTGGAAAACGGGGCGGCCGCAGGCCGCCCTGTTTTTTATTTGGAACCAGAATCGGGAAAGCAAACAAAAAGACAGGCCTTGGGGCACTTGCCTAACAAAAATTTAGCAGCATATTTCAGCGAAACGCCCAAATTTGGCAAAGTGGGTTGAAATAAATTATTCATTCTGTTATAATGCGACTGTCCTGAAAAGGACGAGTAAGTTTAGACGCCGCCCGGCTCAATCGTAGGGTCTGCATCGTGCCCCCACACGGTGTGAACGGTGCGAATGACGCCGAGGGCGTTCGAACGAATCAAAAAGGAGATTGCGTATGAAAAAGTTTTTAGCTCTTATCCTCTCCCTCACCATGGTCATGGCTCTTGTCGCCTGCGGCGGTGAGAAGACCGATGACGGTCAGGACGGCGGCGATTCCACCACCCCCGAGAAGATCACTCTGGCTACCGGCGGCACCACCGGTACTTACTACGCTGTCGGTAACGCGCTTGCTACCACTCTCGATGGCAAGCTGTCCCTCTCCAGCCTCACCGCGGTCGACTCCGGCGCTTCCAAGGCGAACGTTCAGCTCGTCACTGCCGGTTCCGCTCAGATGTCCATCCTCCAGTCCGACGTTCTGAACTATGCTCATAACGGCGCGGGCGGCGAGACCATGTTCGACGGCGCTGCCGATATGAACTCCCTGTGGGTCGCGGGCGTCTACAACGAGACCGTTCAGCTCGTCACCTCCCCCAGCATCACTGACATTGCCCAGCTCAAGGGCAAGACCGTCTGCGTCGGCGACGTCGGTTCCGGCACCGCTCTGAACGCTGCGCAGGTCCTCGAGGCCTACGGCATGACCTTCGATGACATCAACGTCATGTACGACTCCTTCGCCGGCGGCGCTGACGCTCTCAAGAACGGCCAGTGCGACGCTGCCTTCACCGTGGCTGGCGCCCCCACCCCCGCTCTGACGGACCTCGCCACCACCTACAGCTTCAACATGCCCTCCCTCAGCGATGAGGCGGTTGCTTACCTGACCAGCAACTATCCGTTCCTGGTCCAGGAGAACCTCTCCGGCGACACTTATCCCTGCCTCAACGGTGACGTCGTCTGCGTCGCTGTCAAGGCTGTCTTCACCGCTTCCAAGGATCTGAGCGAGGACGTCGTCTACGAGATCACCAAGGCCATGTTCGACAACCAGGCTGAGCTCGCCAACGCACAGGCCAAGTTTGGTTTCCTGAATCCCGAGGATGCTGTCGCTGGTTCCTTCGACCTGCACCCCGGTGCTGAAAAGTACTACAAGGAGATCGGCGTCCTGTAAGGAAAGCCCCTTTCTGAAAGAGTGCAAGTGTGCATCTGCGTAAACGTTTAAGCACGGCCGCTGCAATAATACTGATTATTGCAGCGGCCCTACTCTTGACCGCCCGCGCCGGTTTCTATCTGACGCTGAGGAACAAAGATACCGGCAAGCTCTATGCGCGCTACCGCATGGACGAGGGAGAGCGGTTCTCCATTACCTACAAGCATTCCGTCAACCAGTACCCTTTGACAGACACGTTCGAGGTCTGTGATGGCAGGCTCTACGCCGAAGAGTGTAAATATTACGCCTACGGCGCCGGTGTGCAGGTCGAACTCAACCCCGGGGAGGAACTGAGCTACACTGAGGACGGAGCGCTGCTCATCACCGGGATCCATCAGGATCGAACCGGGGTGTGCTATGCCGTCGCCACCGTTTACGACTTTTTTCTGTCGGTGAACGGCGGAGATGACATCAGTCTGCGTGATTTGTGTGGAAGAAATGCACTGGTGCGGCTCGATTACGAGTTTTTCGTATTCTGACGCGCCGTGTGCTGCAATAAAAAGGAGGATAACATTCAATGGCTGACATTGATAAGAAGATTCAGGATCAAGCGATCGTTGAAAATGAAGCCGACGTCGGCACTGCCGCCGATGTCGACGAGATCATGAAAAAATACGACCGTGAGTCCAACGTCCGTATCTGGGAGGGCGTGCCGAAGCAGGTCGTCCGCTTCGTGCTTGCCGCCTTTATGGCTTTCATGGTCTACATGAACCTGTGGGCGACGTGGAGCGGCCAGATCCGCCGCTGCCTGTTCGTCGGCATGGTCGTTCTCTTTACGTTCTTTGTTTACCCGGCGAAGAAGGGCGACGTCAAGCCCAACCACATGCCGTGGTACGATATTCTGCTGGCGATCGTCGGCTGTATCCCGTTTTTCTATTACGTAGCAAACTTCAACCGCATCGTCTCCATGGGTATTGCCATCGGCCAGACGGAGATCATCCTCGGCATCATCGGTATTCTGGTGCTCGCTGAGTGCTGCCGCCGTGCCGTCGGTGTTCCCATCCTGTGCGTGGCGGGCGTGTTCATCCTTTACGCATTCGTCGGCCGCCACATGAGCCTTCAGTTGGTCGTGTACAACGTTTTCTACACCACCAACGGCATCATCGGCACGCCGATCTCCGTCTGCTCGACCTACATCGCGCTGTTCCTGATGTTCGGCGCCTTCCTGGAAGCGACAGGCGTTGCCAACTTCTTCATCGACTGCGCCAACGCGCTGGTCGGCTGGGCGAGCGGCGGCCCTGCAAAGGTCGCGGTCGTTTCCTCCGCCCTCTGCGGCATGGTCTCCGGTTCCTCCGTCGGTAACACCGTTACCACCGGCTCGGTCACCATCCCGATGATGAAGAAGACCGGCTATCCCGGCGAGTTCGCCGGCGCGGTCGAGGCTGCTGCCTCCACCGGCGGTCAGATCATGCCCCCGATCATGGGCGCTGCGGCGTTCATCATGGCGGAAATGACCGACTTTGAGTATTCCAAGATCATCGTCCGCGCGATCCTGCCCGCGTTCCTGTACTTCCTCGGTATCTTCCTCGGCGTGCACTTCAAGGCCAAGAAGCTCGGCCTCAAGGGCCTGCCGCGCGAAGAGCTGCCCAAGTGGGGCAAGCTCCTTCCCAAGATCTACCTGCTCCTGCCCCTGGTCCTGCTGGTCTACATGATCGTCAGCGGTCAGACCATGGCCAAGAGCGCCATCTACGCCACCATCGCCGCCATCGCTGTCAGCCTCATCAACAAGGATGACCGCATGACCCCGACCAAGTTCGTCAACGGCCTTGAAAACGGCGGTAAGAACTGCATCTCCATCGGTATCGCCTGCGGCATCGCCGGTATCATCTCCGTGTGCATCACGATGACCGGTCTCGGCGGCAAGCTCATCACCTACGTTGTCAGCCTCTCCAACGGTCACCTCATCATCGCTCTGTTCCTGACGATGATCTGCTGCATCGTGCTCGGCATGGGCGTTCCCACCACCGCGAACTACATCATCATGGCCTCCACCTGCGCGCCCATCCTCATCAACGGCATGGATATGCACGTTCTGGCTGCGAACATGTTCGTCTTCTACTTCGGCATCGTCGCCGATATCACCCCGCCCGTCGCGCTGGCTGCCTACGCAGGCTCCGCCATCGCCAAGGCTCCCCCGATGAAGACCGCCTTCAACGCGACCCGTCTCGCTATCGCGGCCTTCATCATCCCCTACATCTTCGCTTTCAACAACGAGATGATCTTCGTCGGCGACGACGTGACCGTGTTGAGCGTTGCCACCATCACGATTTCCGCGACGCTCGGTATGCTCTCCATCGCCTCCGGTCTGATGGGCTATCTCATCCACGACCTCAAGTGGATCAGCCGCATCGCGCTGATCGCCGGCGGTCTGCTGATGATCATCCCCGGTACGGTGAGCGACATTGCCGGCTTTGCGGTGCTCGCTGCCATCTTTGTCCTCCAGACCATCGAGAACAAGAAGGAAAAGAAGGCCGCGTCCGTATAAGACACAGCACATCAATCAAAAAAGAGACCGCTTCGGCGGTCTCTTTTTTTGCCCAAATGGGCATCCTATGGGTGATGGGCGCATACGATGAGCCGATGGGAGGTTTTTGCGTATGCCCAAGATCTATCTGAGTCCCTCCACGCAGGAGTGGAACCCCTATGTGACCGGCACCGGCAGCGAGGAATACTGGATGAACCTGCTGGCGGATGAGCTGGAGCCGTATCTCTACGCCAACACCATCGCCTTCGTGCGAAATACCCCTGAGATGACAGCCGCATCGTCTATCGCGCAGGCAAATCAGCTCGGCGGATTCGACTTTTACCTTGCCCTGCACTCCAATGCCTCTGGCGCGGGACAGGCGGGGAAGAATCGCGGCATCATCGTCTTCTATTACCCGACGAGCAGCGAGGGAAAGCGCGCCGCTGAGCTTTTTGCCGCGCAGCTCAAAAAAGTCTACCCGCTGCCGGACCTTGTCACAACGCAGCCGACGACCGCTCTCGGCGAGGTGCGCCGCCCGAGCTGCCCTGCAAACCTCATCGAGATCGCCTATCACGACAACTACGCCGACGCAAGGTGGATCGAAGGGAGCCTCGATGTCATCGCACAGGCCATCGCGCGCGGGCTGTGCGACTACTTCGGCCTGCCGTTTCTCTATCCGCAGACACCGCGTGAGGGCATTGTTGCGACGGCGGGCTCGCCGCTGCTGCTGCGCGCCTATCCCAGCATCGACGGCGAGATCATAGGCCGCATCCCAAACGGCGCGAGTGTAGAAATTTACGCGAGCTATGATGGCTGGTATTCCGTCCGCTACGGCGAGACACTCGGCTACGCGGCGCAGGCCTACATCCTCGGCTGAGCAGTCCGCACGCCATTCCCCGCGACCGCGACTTTTCCTTGACAGACGGTTACAAAAAGTTTACAATATACGATGGATTTATGGAGGGGAGAGAAGGGGATCTCCCGTTTGTGATTCAAAGGCCCGTGCAGACGGGTCATTTACACCGAACAAAAACGCACACAGGAGGAATTTCATGATAAGCTATCTCTACGCTGCGCTCATCGCGGCAGGGACGCTCGTCATTGGCATTCTTCTTGGTATTTGGATTCGCAAGAGAGCCGCTAAGAGCGCCGAGGAGAAGATCTCCAACGCGGACGAAGAGGCTCTTCGTATTGTCAACGAAGCGATTAAGAGCGCTGAAAACAAGAAACGCGAAGTCATGCTGGAGGCAAAAGAGGATATTCTGCGCTCCAGAAACGAATACGAGAAGGAAGTCAAGGAACGCCGCGCCGAGCAGCAGAAGCAGGAGCGCAGGCTCCAGCAGAAGGAGGAGAACCTCGACCGCAAGACGGACGCGCTGGAAAAGCGCGAGGAGGCCCTCAACCAGAAGCACGCCGCTCTGGACAAGGAAAACGAAGAGATCAAGATCATCAAGCGCAGCCAGACCGAAATGCTCGAGCGCATTTCCAGTTTCACTGCCGAAGACGCGAAGAAGTACCTGATCGAGCAGGTCGAGAGCGAAGTGACGCACGAGACCGCGCTCAAGATCAAGGAGCTCGAGCAGCGCGCCAAGGACGAAGCCGATTCCCGCGCCCGCGAGATCGTCGCCTCCGCCATCCAGCGCTGCGCTGCCGACCATGTTGCCGAGATCACCGTCAGTGTGGTGCCCCTGCCCAATGACGAGATGAAGGGCCGCATCATCGGCCGTGAAGGCCGCAACATCCGCACCATCGAAACGCTCACGGGCGTCGACCTCATCATCGACGACACGCCCGAGGCGATCACCGTCTCGTGCTTCGAGCCTGTGCGCCGCGAGGTCGCGCGTCTGGCGCTCGAAAAGCTCATTGCCGACGGCCGCATCCATCCCACGCACATTGAAGAGATGGTCAACAAGGCCCGCCGCGAGGTCGACGCCGTCATCAAGTCTGAGGGCGAGCGCGCCGTGCTGGAGACCGGCATTCGCGGCCTGCACCCCGAGCTTGTCAAGATGCTCGGCCGCCTGCATTACCGCACGAGCTACGGCCAGAACGTCCTGCAGCACTCTATCGAGGTCTCGCACCTTGCGGGCATGATGGCCGCCGAGCTGGGCGCGGATGTTTACGCCGCCAAGCGCGCAGGTCTGCTGCACGATATCGGTAAGGCGGTCGATCATGAGATGGAGGGCACGCACGTCGCCCTTGGCGTCGAATTTTTGCGCAAGTACCACGAAAAGGACGACATCATCCATGCCGTGCAGGCGCACCACAACGACGTGGAGCCGCAGACCATCGTTGCCTGCCTCGTGCAGGCGGCGGATGCGATCTCTGCCGCTCGTCCCGGCGCCCGCCGCGAGAATCTGGAGAACTACATCAAGCGCCTCGAGCAGCTTGAGGAGATCACCGGCAGCTATCCCGGCGTCGACAAGGCCTATGCCATTCAGGCCGGCCGCGAGGTGCGCGTGATGGTCAAGCCCGATCAAGTCAGCGAGGACCAGATGGTCATTCTGGCGCGCGAGCTTGCCAAGAAGATCGAGGAAGAGATGGAATATCCTGGCCAGATCAAGGTGCACGTCCTGCGCGAGACGACCGCTATCGAATACGCGAAATAAGAAAAAGGCTTCGCCAATGGCGAAGCCTTTTTTGCATGCCTTTCTTGCGTTTTTGACTGTCGCTTGCTATACTGGGGAAAACACAAAGCGGAGGAACGCCATGCTCTATCATATTCTGGCCGTCGGCGATGTGGTGGGCGGCTGCGGTGTCAGTCACCTTGAACACCATCTGCGCGCCGTGAAAAAACTCAAGAATATCCACTTCACCGTGGTCAACGGCGAGAACGCCGCGATGGTCGGCCTGACGCGAGATGACGCTGAGAGCATCTTTGCCGCGGGAGCGGACGTCATCACGCTTGGCAACCACAGCTTCGGTAAGATGCAGATCACCGATTATCTTGACGATTGCCCGTACATCCTGCGGCCGCACAACCTCGGTGCGCGCCTGCCGGGCCGGGGCTATGGCGTTTTCGATTGCGGGCGCGCCCGCATCGCGGTGATGAACCTCATCGGCCGCTGCGACCTTGCCTTCAACGCGGACAATCCCTTCAAAACGGCGGACGAGCTGCTGAAAAACGGCGAGAAGCCGACCTTCACGCTGCTCGACTTCCACGCCGAGGCGACGAGTGAAAAGCTTGCCATGGCTTATTACCTCGATGGCCGCGTCAGCGCGATCTGGGGAACGCACACCCACGTGCCGACGGCGGATGAGGAAGTCTTTCCCAAGGGGACGGGTTACATCACAGACCTCGGTATGACGGGGGCGGTGCGCAGCGTGCTCGGCATCCGGCCCGAGCAATCGGTCGAGACGTTCCTCGGCGGTCTTCCCGGCCGCTACCGCGAGCCGGACAAGAGCCCCGGCAAGATGCAGGGCACTATTTTTACATTAGATGATGCGACGGGGCTCTGCGTGAGCGTCGAGCGCATCGATGTGCGCTGAAAAAAGCGCGAAATAGAAAGGAAAACGCAAATGTCCATCGAAAAAGTAAGAGCTTATTTTGAACATTTCGGCATCGCGGACCGCATCCGCGAGTTCGATGTGTCGAGCGCGACGGTCGACCTCGCCGCCATCGCCGTCGGCGTGGAGGGCGCGCGCATCGCAAAGTCCATGAGCTTCAAGCTCGCGGACGACCAGCCCATCATCATCGTGACGGCGGGGGACAGGAAGATCGACAACACCAAGTACAAGGCATATTTCCATGTGAAGGCGAAGATGCTGACCTTTGACGAGGCCTGCGAATTCACCGGCCACGCGCCGGGCGGCGTGTGTTCGTTTGCCCTTCCTGAGAATGTGAAGACCTATCTCGACGTGTCGCTCAAACGCTTCGATACGGTCTTCCCCGCGGCGGGCAGCGCGAATAGCGCCATCGAGATGACCTGCGACGAGCTTGAGAAATATTCCTCGAACTTCGTCGCCTGGGTCGACGTGTGCAAGGAGAAAGCGCCCGCCCCGCAGGCGTGAGAGGAGAGGGCATGAGCGTGAAGATCGTCCATGCGGCGGACTTCCATTTGGACAGCGCCTTTGGCGCGCTGCGCGCCGAGCAGGCGCGTCAGCGCCGCCGCGAGAGCCGCGAGCTGCTGGTGCGTCTTGCACAGCTTGTGAATGAGCAGGAGGCGGACATTGTACTGCTCGCGGGCGACCTTTTCGACGGCGAGACCGTCTACCGCGAGACGCTCGAAGCGCTCTCCGGCGCGTTGGGTGCGATGCGCGCGCAGGTGTTCATCGCCCCCGGCAACCACGACCCCTACAGCGCAAAGTCGCCCTACGCGCTGCCGATCTGGCCTGAAAACGTGCATATTTTCAAGTCGAGCACGGTCGAGTATGTCGAGCTGCCGGAGCTTTCCTGCGCCGTGTACGGCGCGGCGTTCACCTCACCGGTGCAGGATGAGAGTTTGCTTGCAGACTTTCGTGCATCGGACGACGGCCTTGTGCATCTGATGGTGCTGCACGGTGATATCTCCGCCACGGAATCGCGCTACGATCCCCTCACGAAAGAGCAGATCAAGGAGAGCGGACTGGACTATCTCGCGCTCGGCCACACACATCAGTTCAGCGGTTTCCGGCGTGAGGGACAGACGACCTACGCCTATTCCGGCTGCCCGGAAGGCCGCGGCTTTGACGAGCTGGGCGAAAAGGGCATTCTCGCGGGCACGGTGGAGCGCAGAAAGGCCGAGCTTTCGTTCGTGCCATTCGCGCACAGGAAATATGATATCCTGAACGTCGACGTGACGGGAAAAACGGCGGAGGACGCGCTGCGCGCGGCGCTGCCAGAAGAAACGGCGCGTGACAGCTATCGCATCATCTTCACCGGCGAGACGGACGAGTGCGGACTTGACCTTAGATCGCTCGAAGAGCGGTTCAAGCCGGACTTTTTTTCGCTCGAGCTGCGCGACGAGACGCGCATCGGCGAAGATGTCTGGGCGCGGGCGCAGGAGGATTCTCTGCGCGGCCTGTTCCTGCGAGAACTGCGTGGAAAATATGACGCCGCGCCCTCGGACGAGGAGCGCGCGAAGATACAGCTCGCCGCGCGCTTTGGACTTGCCGCGCTTGACGGGCGCGACCTATGAGGAGGATACGTCATGTCGCTCTGGTACAGCCGGCGGAAAAAGGAAGAAAAGTCCCTGCGCCTTGCGGCGGCGGGGAAGTCCGCATTCTGCTTTGCAGAGCTCCATTACGATGCGCGCAGCCTGCTGCGTGCTGCGGGTATTGCGGTGGAACAGGCATTCCGCTTATATCGCAAAATTGACCGCAAAAAATGAGGAAACGACGGGAAAAGGCCGAAAGGAAGCCCCTTTCGGCCTTTTTTGAGAGGATATTAAGTAAGAATTAAGAAACTATCGCTGTTTTTGTTCGGAAACGGCTGATACAATGCCAACATGAGGTGAGAAAATGTATAACATTCTGATCTGTGACGACGAGCAGGACATTGTCAACGCGCTAAAGATATATCTCTCCGGCGGGGACTACTGCCTGTTCGAGGCGAGCAACGGGCGCGAGGCGCTGGAGGTCGTGGAAAAGAACGACATCCATCTGATCCTGATGGACATCATGATGCCCCAGCTCGACGGCATCGCCGCGACGGCGAAGCTGCGCGAAAAGAGCAACGTGCCCATCATCCTGCTCACGGCCAAGAGCGAGAGCAGCGACAAGGTCCTGGGCCTGAACATCGGCGCGGACGACTACATCACAAAGCCCTTTGACCCCGTGGAGGTGCTGGCGCGCGTGCGCTCTCAGCTCCGCCGCTACACGCAGCTCGGGTCGAAAAAGGAAGAGGAGAAGGCAAATGTCTACACCGTCGGCCCCATCGTGCTCGACGAGGAGAAAAAGAGCGTGACGGTCGACGGCGACGAGGTCGCGCTCACACCCATCGAGTTCAACATCCTGCGGCTGCTGATGAAGAACCCGGGACGCATCTATTCCTCTGCCCAGATCTACGAGCTTGTGTGGAAAGAGGATTCGCTGGGGGCGGAGACGTCGGTGAGCGTGCACATCCGCCACCTGCGGCAAAAATTGGAGATCAACCCCTCCGAGCCGCGCTACTTAAAAGTTGTGTGGGGGCTGGGGTATAAAATGGAGGACAAGAAATGAAGGCTGCGTGGATACGCAATTTCTGGACAAAGGCGGTCGCCTTTCTGCTGGCGGCGGCGCTCGTACCGGTCATCCTCACCTACGTTGTGGGGCTTATCTACTCCTACGGCGGTATGGGTCGGGACTTTTACACGAGCAACCTCTGCCTGAATGCGGTCGGCAAAAAGACGTGGGAGATCTGCGACGACTATATCGCCATGGAAGGCGGAAACTATGAGCTCGACAAGATATACTCCAAGGGAGACAGCTACAGCAACATTCGCTTCCGCGTGACGGACGAGCAGGACAAGGTGGAGTTCAGCAACGTCAGCGACGGTGATACCTTCTGCTACAGCACCGTTTATGTTGACAAGACCTTTGATGTCTACCTTGTGAAGGGCCTTCCCGCGCAGGATGATATCTACTGGGCAAAGGTATTTTACGACAAGGCAGAAAACTGGGGGCAGAACGCCCTGGAGATGCTCATCCTCTTTGGCGCGATGGAGCTGTTCCTGCTCATCTTCCTCGCCCGCACGGCGGCGCGGCGCGAGGACGGCGAATTACAGGGCGGCTGGCAGGAAAAGATCCCCTTCGACCTCTACCTTCTCGTTGACGGCACGATCATTGCGCTGCTGTGCGTGGCGGTGGAGGAGGTCTACTCCTATGTGAGCTTCTATACCCCGCCCTACGATGTGCTGCTGCTGGGGATGAGCTTTGCGCTGGCGGTGCTCGTTTTTGCCGCGTGGGTGACGTTCTGCGCGCGCGTCAAGGTGGGCGGACTGTGGAAGGGCACGATCATTTACAGCCTCTTGTGCCTGTGCTGGAAGATCGTCAAGTGGTGCTGGAGAGTGCTCTGCGCCTTCTGCCGCGGCGTTATTGGCTTCCTGCACGCCATCCCGCTCGTCTGGCGCACGGTGGTGGGCTGCTTCATCGTCGGTGTGATGATCTGCCTGATGGCGGACCAGTTTTATTACAGAGGCGGGCAGCTCATCGCGTTCCTGTTTATCCTGTCCGTCGCCGCGTGCCTCTTCTCGCTCCAGCTTCGAAAGCTCCAGAAGGAGGGCGAAGCCCTCGCCGCCGGCAATCTTGACGCGCAGGTGGACACAAAGTGGATGTATTGGGACGTTAAGCGCCACGCCGAGAACTTGAATTCCATCGGCGACGGCATGGCTGCGGCCATCGACAAGCAGCTCAAGAGCGAGCGGCTCAAAACGGAACTTATCACAAACGTTTCGCACGACATCAAGACGCCGCTCACGAGCATCATCAACTACGTTGATTTTTTGCAGCATGAGCACACTCCCGAGCAGGAGGAAGAATACCTCGCCGTCCTCAAGCGGCAGGCGTTCAAGCTCAAAAAGCTCACGGAGGACTTGGTCGAGGCCAGCAAGGCCACGACGGGTAACCTGCCCGTGAACGCCGTGCGGTGCAGCATGAACGAGCTTCTATCGCAGGTCGAGGGCGAGTACGGCGACAAGCTGAGCGCGGCGGAGCTGACGCTCGTGAGCGTGATGCCGGACAAGGAGCTCTTCTGCAATGTGGACGGCGCGCTGATGTGGCGCGTGATCGACAATCTGCTCTCGAACATCTGCAAATACGCGCAGAATGGCACGCGCGTTTATCTGACGCTTGAAAAGACCGGCGGCGACGCGGTCGTGACCTTCAAGAACACCTCGCGCGCGGCGCTGAACATTCCCGCCGAGGAATTGATGGAGCGCTTTGTGCGCGGCGACAGCTCGCGCTCGACCGAGGGAAACGGCCTCGGCCTCTCCATCGTGCAGAGCTTGACGGAGCTGCAGGGTGGGAAGATGTCGCTCGCCATCGACGGCGACCTCTTCAAGGCCATCCTCCGTTTCCCGACGGTGGCATAAGAAACCGACCCAACGGGCCTGCACCGAAAAAAGGTGCAGACCCGTTTTTTGCGTACGGATTTTTATTGACAGTGTGCGGAAGCCTTACTATAATGAGGGCGAAGAAACAAGGGCTGCCGCAGGGCGGCTTTTTGAAAAACAGACGGTTAGATGTGCCTAACTTGTGTTGTTGCGAGTTCCGGTTAGATACTTCTAACTATGAAAGAAGCGATCATTATGACATTCGAGACCTTTGGAGAAAAAACGGCTCCCGCCGTGCTCTTTTTCCACGCGATGGGCGTGACGGGCGCGAGCAGCGAGCCGGTCGCAAAATATTTGCAGGAGAAGTATTTCTGCATCCTGCCGACCTCCACCGTCTACTGCGCGGGACAGAAATATATCAGCAAGGCAGACGAGATCCGGCAGGTCGAGGATCTCCTGCGCGCGCAGGGCGTCACACGCCTTGCGCTCGTCGTGGCCTCATCTATCGGCGCGGACCTTGCGGCGGCGTTTTTGTCGCAGACGCAACTACCCGTCGACCACGCCTTTTTCGACGGCGGACAGTTCGCGCAGATCGGGCGCGGCACGCGCCGCGTGATGGCGCCGCTTCTGTACCTCGCCATCAAGAGCCTGTACTGGTCGAAGGGCGGCACGCTCAAAAAGATCATGTGGTGCGACGATGACGCCATCAAGCCGTACTTTATCGCCGCGGGCAAGACGCTCACCTGCGGCAATATGCGCCGCCAGATGGCCGACAGCCTCGAGGATCAACCGTTCCCACCGCTGCCAAAAGAAATGCAGGAGCACTGCTTCTTCGAATTCGGCAGCGGGGAGGAACATTTCAAGTACCGCGACGCGGTCATGAAGACCTATCCGGACGGCCATTTCCCCGTTTTTGAAAACCATGACCATATGCAGTATCAAATCCGCGGCCCGCAGGGCTTTGCGGCGATGCTGGAGCATATCATCGAACAAAACGAGCTGCCACCGCTGCCGTTTTTGCGAAAGTGAGGGAGAAGTGATGAAGGAGAACTACATCATCGCGGCCTTCCGCGAGACCGTCGCGCAGCGATTCCCAGAACAGAGTGTCGAATTGAATCGGTTGCTGGACGAGAAGCTGTTGCGTCTGCGCTCAATGCATCTGAACGCGTCGAAAGAAAAACAGTTCCATTTGGAAAGTCAAATTTTGCCCGGCATCGCGGCCTATGAGACCTTGCAGACCGTCATGCCCAAGGATGAGGCGCTGCAAACTGTCCACGGCTATGTGGCGGAGCACGCGTGGACGATGAGAAAGACCATCCTCAAGCTGCTCAAGGTGCCGGGGCTCTATCACCTGCCGCCAGTGCTGTTCAGTAAGCTGACGCCAAAATTCTACGGCGAGGCGGCGGGCTTCGCGGCCACGGAGTATCAGACCTCCGGCGGCGTCTGGCGCATCGATATGACGAAGTGCCCCTATCATGATACCTGCGTCGAGCACGGCTGCCCGGAGCTCTGCCCCTGCTTCTGTGACAGCGATGATATCGCCTATGACAAGCTGCATCCGAAGCTCGTCTGGCACCGCACAGAGACGCTCGGCCGCGGCGGGGACTGCTGCGACTTCTGCTTAAAGCTTGCGGGGAAATAGAAGAAAAAGGGAGAATTTACGATGATCGTCAAGTCCATGAACGAGAGTGCCATCTATGCGATCGGCCATGCCTTCGGCTACTACGATTACGGGGAGGAGACCGGCATGGTCTACGCCTTTTCCGGTCAGGAGCCGACGGCGCAATATATCTGCGCCTATGTGCGCGGGATGCTGCGCGGCGGTTTCCTGCACACCACGAGCGAGCGCGGCGAGGGCTACATCGCCTACAAGCGGCCCAAGGAAAGGCTCGGCTTCAAGACTGTCTGGCCAATTGCGACGGGAATGCTGCGCAATTCGAGCGTGAAGCGCCTCCTGCGCTTTGCCAAGGCCATCAAAAAGGGCGGAAAGTCGTTCCAGGAGCGCATGGACAAGGAAAAGAAGCCCTATATCTTCGTCGGCATGGTCTGCGTGTGCGAAAAGTATCAGGGACAGGGCTATATGCGGAAGGTCATGGATATCGCCTTTGCCGAGGGCGACCGCCTTCAGGTGCCGGTGATCTTGGAAACGGATGCTAAATCTAAGTGCGACAAGTACGTGCACCTCGGCATGGAGCTTGCCGGAACGCGCGACCTCGGCGAATTTGGCAAGCTGTACGATCTTATCAGATACCCTGCCGCCCCGGCAGAGAAGACAGAAAACTGATGCTTCCCGTAAAAGCGCGAAAAGGAGACGCCTATGAAGTACCACATTGAGAGAAACACCGTGCAGGAGACGCTGGTCATCCCGATCTACGCGCGCAAGATGTGCTCGGAACTTTACCCTAACCTGTTCCGCGACGAGACGGCTGTCCGCTTGATCGATGAGATCGACTACGATTTTTCCGCGCTCGCGAAAAAGTCGCAGAGCATGATGCAGCAGTTCGGATATTTAGAGTGCGCCATGCGGCAGAGCGACCTCGCCTGCGAGGTGCGGGACTATCTGCAAACGCACCAGAACGCGGCGGTCGTGAACCTTGGCTGCGGGCTGGATGTCACGGGCCGAGCCTGCGACAACGGCACGTGCAAAATTTACAACATCGACTTTCCCGACGTCATCGCCGTGCGCGACGCGCTCCTGCCCGCGGGAGAGCGCGAGAAAAATATCCCCTGCAACTTAAACGACACGTCGTGGTTTCATGAGATCGACGCGAGCGGCGGCGCGGTGTTCTTCGCCGCTGGCGTGTTCTACTATTTCCTTACGCCGCAGGTCAAAGCGCTCGTGTGTGCGATGGCGGAGGCTTTCCCCGGCGGCAAGCTCGTCTTCGACGCGGCGAACCGCAAGGCGGTCAAGCTGATGCTCAAAACGTGGATCAAGGACGCGAAGATCAAGGACGTCGGCGCGTACTTCGCCGTCTCCGACGCAAAGCGCGAGCTTTCGGCGTGGAGCGATAAGCTGCGCGTATCCTCGCGCGGCTACATGCTGGGCTACAACGATTTGAGAAACCAGAACGTCCGGAAATTTTTCCGCTTTTTGTCGAAGGTCGGCGACGGCATGATGGATATGCAGATCGTTCGCCTTGACTTTGCAAAGGAGACGGCAAAGCATGAGCGACTTCAACGAGATCGGCGTCTCGCATGAGCTCGACTGGCCGCGCATCAAAAAGCTGCTGACCATCGGCCTTTTTGCGTCCGTTCTGCACCTCGCCGGGGACCTGCTCCTCGGCTGGGGCGTGGAGGACGATGCGCTTGAAGGCGTTTTACAGATGCTATCGGCCTATACTTCTACCTCGGACAGCGGCCTTTTTGCCGCGGCGCTGCTGGGGCTTTTCGGCGTGGTGCTTGAGGGACTTGCCTGCTTCGGTGTTTACCGCCTGATGGCGGCGAAGTCGCCGAAATACGCGCACCGCTACCGCTCCGGCATTTTCGGCTACCTGATGTTCTGCGCGTGCGGCTCCATGTGCCGGTGTGCGCGGCGGTGTTTCTGATGAAACACGGGCTTTCCGAAGCGCTTTTGACGCAGTACAGCACATACTTTCTGATGCCGCCACTCGCGCTGTTCTGGATATTCTTCTTTGTGCTGGTGATGACGCAGATCGTCGCGTTCCGAAAGGGCCTGACGCCGTATCCGAAGTGGTGCTGCGTCTTCTCCATGGCGTTCGGTATGTTCGTATACCTTCTCGCAGCGATGCTCGGCAATCGGCCGTTTGGCAACGCCCTGCGCTGCGCGTGGCTCGCCATCGGCAATGTCTGGATGTTCGGCGGGCTGCTCGTCACGATGAAAAAAGCACAGAAGGCGTAGGAAGGGGGAGAACACCTCGTGGCGAGACCGACGCTCCGCTGTCTGCGGGCGTGATATCAAAAGCATTCTACTGCTCAGGGAGGACCTTGCAATGCTGCTGCTTCAGCTTATCCTTTATTGTCTGCTCTTCACCGCGATGGTGAAGCTCGCCGTCCGCGGCGGCGCGGTGGACGGCCTCTTTTTCTACCCCAAGGCCGTGCAGGACCGCGCCATCGGCCTTGGCCTGACCACCCGTGAGGAGATGGTCAGAAGACGCAAGCGCTTCATGACCGTATTTTACATCGTGATGCTCCTTGCCCTTGTGCTCATCGTGGGTGTCTGGAACGGGGCGGGAGATTTCAGGACCGCGTATTTTCAGTCGCTGCTCTTTTTGGAGGTCATGAACCTCTACGACGGCGTGGTCATCGACAAACTGTGGGTCGGACACAGCAAATTCTGGGTGCTGCCGGGGACGGAGGACCTGCCTTTCGTGCAGACCTGGGGCCAGGTGCTCAAAAAGCGCGTCGTGCTGGCGCTCATCTGGTTCGTGGGCGCGGCGCTCGCAGGCGGTATCGCCATGCTGCTGTAAAGGCTGCGCAGAACGTAAGGCGTTCCGTGCGGCCTTTTTTGCCGCCGCGGCGCGCTGTGCTTGACAATTCGGCGCAAAAACAATACAATAACAGTTCAGAACTCTATCCTGAAACTGAGGGAGAACATAAACATGGCAAAAGATAAAAAGGTAGAACAGATCACGAATCTGGAGGATGACTTCGCCCAATGGTATACCGACATCTGCCGCAAGGCGGAGCTTGTTGAGTATGCCAGCGTCAAGGGCTTTACCATCCTGCGCCCCTATGGCTTCGCCATCTGGGAGAATATGCAGCGTTTGATGGACGCGGAGTTTAAAAAGACCGGACACGAGAACGTGGCGATGCCCGTTCTGATCCCTGAGAGCCTGCTCAAGAAAGAGGGCGAGCTCGTCAACGGCTTCGCGCCCGAGGTCGCGTGGGTCACGATGGGCGGCAGCGAGAAGCTCGAAGAGCGCCTTGCCTTCCGCCCCACGTCCGAGACGATGTTCTGCGACCACTGGTCCCGCGTATTGCAGACCTACCGCCAGTTGCCGATGCTCTACAACCAGTGGTGCTCCGTCATCCGCTGGGAGAAGACCACCCGCCCGTTCCTGCGTTCGCGCGAGTTCTGGTGGCAGGAGGGTCACACCATCCACGAGACCGCCGAGGAGGCGCAGGCTGAGACGATGCAGCAGCTCAACTGCTACGCTGACTTCTTCCGTCACGTGCTCGCCATCCCCGTCGTCCCCGGCCGCAAGACCGACAAGGAGAAGTTTGCCGGCGCCGAGGCGACCTACACCGTCGAGTGCATGATGAAGGACCGCAAGGCCCTCCAGGGCGCGACGAGCCACTACTTCGGCGATAAGTTCTCCCGCGCCTACGACGTGACCTTCACCGGCCGCGACAACAAGCTCCAGTACCCGTTCCAGACGTCCTGGGGCTCCACCACGCGCATGATCGGCGCGGTCATCATGACCCATGGCGACAACAACGGTCTTGTCCTGCCCCCGCGCATCGCGCCCACGCAGGTCGTCATCGTCCCCATCGCCGCGCACAAGAACCCCGAGGTGCTCGAGACCGCGAAGACCGTGATGGGTCAGCTCATCGACGCGGGCGTCCGCGTCAAGCTGGATGACAGCGACCAGTCCATGGGCTGGAAGTGCGCCGAGTACGAGATGCGCGGCGTGCCCATCCGCATGGAGCTTGGCCCGCGCGACCTGGCCGAGGGCAACTGCTGCCTCGTCCGCCGCGACAACAGCGAGAAGGTCACGGCGAAGATCGAGGGCATCGAGAATGAGGTCAAGACCCTGCTCGACACCATCCACGACAATATGTACGCCGTGGCGGAAAAGAACCTTGAGGACAACACCTTCGACCTCAAGACCGTCGACGAGGTGAAGGAGATGGCCGCGGGCCGCGGCGGCTTCGCCCGCACGAAGTGGTGCGGCAGCCTTGAGTGCGAGCTCAAGATGAAGGAAGTCGCGGGCGTTTCTTCCCGCTGCATGCCCCTCAAGCAGAGCGGCACGACGGGCAAGTGCGTCTGCTGCGGCAAGGACTGCACGACCGATATCTATTGGGGCGTCGCTTACTAAGAAGATCAATAACAAAAAGGCTCCGGAAAGCCAAATGGTTTTCCAGAGCCTTTTTGCATATCAATGTTTTTTCCTGCGGTTTTTGTAGACGATGCCGAAGCGGTCGATGAGGAGGTCGTAGACGAGGAAGAGCAGCAGCCCCATCGCGGCGGTCGCAGCGAGCAGCCACGGCGCGGTGCCTGAAAATTCCTGCACGACGGCGGGCAGCTTGAAAACGAAGATGATGAGCGCGTACATGAGCCCCATCGTGACGGTGCAGAGCCCTAACTTTGCCAAAAAGCGTAGCGCGCGGGACGAGATCGCGTCGAATTTCGGCTTGAGCAGGGGATAATAACCGAGGAAACAGAAGACGAGCGCCGCTTCTTTATCCGCGCAGAGGAGCAGCCCTAAGATCGCCGCGGCGGCAAAGCAGCTCCACGCATAGCTCGCCCGGCACTCTTCGTGCGCAGGCAGCAGCGCCGCAGAGGCGAGGATGGGCCAGATGTAGGTGGAGAGCGGCAGTACGCCGCTCAGCCATAAAAACGCGACGGCGAGCGCACAGAGCACACCGCAGAGCGCGAGCTCGTGAGTTTTCTTTGCCATGCTTACAGATACTCGGGCTCCATTGCGTCGTGGAGCACGGTGGTGATGGCGTCGGAGAATATCTGGTCGGCGTGGCCGTGCAGGGCGTTGAGGGTTTCCGGCACGGCGGCGACCTTCACCTTCGCGGTGGAGTAGACGTCCTGGTCGAGAATGAAGCGGACCTCCTTTTCCTGCACGCGCTGGACCTGATTGCCGTTTCGGACGTTGCGCTGCACGAAGCCGGGACCAGCGTGCAGCTTGAGCGCGGACTGTGCATCCAGTCGGCGCTCCACATCCACAGAGCACTTGCTCACGCTGCCCTCGTCGATATCGTCCTCGTCGAGCACGCCGAGATAGGACGGCTGCAAAAGGTCGTTCCAGCGGCGGCCCACAAGGCCGAGCTGCTCGCGCGAGAAGGCGTTCACGTAGCGCAGGCCGACGCGGTCAAAGCAGGCGGGACGGTAGATCTTGATGAACTGGCCGAGCGGCTCATCGAGCTTGGCGGCGAAGTCCTCCCAATGCGAGTAGCGCATCGTGGAGAGGGCGATGAAATCCTTCGTCAGACTCAGCTTGTAGCCGCCGTCTTCGGAGAGGAACGTGTGGTTGTTGACATTTTTGGCGGCCGCGCCGTTCACGCCCGGCGCCTGCTCGACCTGGCACTGGTAGCGCGGGAAGGCGGCGCGGATGGTCTCCTGAAAGTCCGCGGGCTCGCGCGTGTCGATCGATAAAATGGTGGGGAAGCGCAGCTGGCAGATGACCTCGATGAGCTGGCCCTTGCCGTAGCGGTAATGACGGTTATCGGAAGAGATCATGGAATATACCTCCGTTGATTTTAAATTCGATTATAAATTATAGTGGAAATAAAATCGATTGTCAAATCGTGCGCGATGAGCAGAACTTACCAGCAAAAAACGCGCATATGTGAGCGAATGTGAGTCAAACTACCGTTGCGATACCCAAACCGCACAAAAACCAACAACAACTGTGTAACAAAACAAGAAGGAGAAATCATCATGTCTGCTAAGAACAATAACAAGCTCAACATCCCTGAGGCCAAGGCCGCTATGAACAAGTTCAAGATGGAAGCCGCTGCTGAAATGGGCGTCAATCTCAAGGACGGCTACAACGGCGACCTGACCTCCCGCGAGGCCGGCTCCGTCGGCGGCCAGATGGTCAAGAAAATGTGTACCGAACGAACTGCGAACTATACCCGCGCAGACCGCACTGCGATCGGCCATGAGGTCGAGGTGCGGTACATAGCGAGAATCACCGTCTAAAGGGAGAAGTAGTAGTCGCGAATTTTTTCAGCCATCAGCTTTCTGCGCATTTCAAGGAAATTGGTATAGTCCGCAATTGTTTGCAGCCTCAAATTTTTCTTCGGGGGTTGAAAGCAATGTTTCAACTGTGTAGTTATTAACGCTGTAACGTGCCATACATCGTCCCTCACTTCAATCGATAACTGATCTGCACCCTGTCGGTTTTGTTTTCGAAAATGTTGAGAGCCTTTTGCATCCAACTAACAAAGTGATTGTAGATCGTTTCATGGAGATCATTACAGAACAAAGTGAGCAACAGTTACTGGAAAGGATTCATTCTAGTCTAACCATATGTTTATCGGGTAGTTGAGTCAATTGCAAATAATCTACGCAATTTGCAGGTCTCTCCACCAACGGCACCGCCTCATGACTGAGGTGGTGCCGTTTTGCCTCTGTTCGGGTGTCAGCCAAGTAACATGGTGCAGCCGCTTCAGCTATTTATAAAATGTGGTCTTCTTGAATCAGCAGAATATCATCCCGTCCCTTGGCATGGTCGAGCATCCGCTGCGTGAAGCCGCTCTTGGAAAACAGCCCGTACAGCACCTTATACCCAGAGAAAGCCATGCGCAGCTCCGCAGACTTTTTTACCTTCTCCTCCAGTTCATAATAGACCGTCGCATCCACCGGCTTATTGTGGTACTTGCACTCCCCGGCGAATACCTGCTTCTTCTGGTGATCCACCGCCATCACATCGATCTCCGTATCGCCGTTGATGTCACCCTGCCAGTAAGAGCCGATGCGGGACGGCGCGAAGTCCACCGTCTTGTTCCGGCACAGGGAGGCAAAGATATCCTTGCAGATGTCCTCGTAGGAGAAGGCAACGAATTTCTGAATAAAGTCCTTCTCCAACTCGTCCAGAACGATCTGCTGATTGTCCAGCTCCAGCTCCCCCTTGTAGGGATAGACATAGCGGAACCAGAAGCGGATGAAATTATCTGAAATGAAGTAGAGGCCCTTTCGGGACTTCCCCGGATTCTTCTCTGTGACCGGTGTTGCCTTTTTCAGAAAGTCCAGATCGATCAGCGTGGAGAGATAGGGCGTCAGCGAGGATGTTTCCATGCCCAGGGCACCCGCGATCTTGCCCAGCTTGTGGTTGCCGTCCGCAATGGCGCGAATGATGGAGAAATAGCTGTTGGCGGACTGTACCTCGTCTTTCAGCAGGAAGTTCGGCTCCTCATAGAGAAACCCATTCTTGGAGAGAACAACTTCCTGAATCTGACGGTAGAGGTCTTCTCCCGGTTCAAAAAACTCCAGATATTTCGGGACGCCGCCCGTTACGGAATACTGCTCCACCGCCTGGGAGAACGGCTGCCCCTGCACGGCATAGAGGTCTGTGAACGGCAGCGGCTTCAAGCGGATCTGTGCGCTGCGCCGGCCATAAAGCGGACTATCGTGAGAGAGGGCATGCTTCTGCATCATGCTGATCAGCGACCCGCAGAGGATCAGCATCACATTGCTGTCCTTCAGGATCTCGTCCCAGGCGTTTTGCAGAATGGACGGAAAGGCCGTGTTCGTCTTGACCAAATACGGAAACTCGTCAATGACCAGCACTTTCTTTTCCCCCGGCCGGTAGTTAGCGATCTCCCGGAACAGATCCAGCCAGTCTGTGAAGGTGACCCTCTGCAGCATGGAATTTCCAGTGACCCGGGCTACCACGCCGGCAAGACGCTTCATGCTCTGGGACTCCACTTCCTCTGTCGCAAGGAAGTAAAATGCCTGCTTATCTTTGATGAATTCTTTGATCAGCGTTGTCTTTCCGATACGGCGCCGGCCATAGATCACAACAAAGCTGCCATCCCGGCGGAATTCCTTTTCCAGCGTATTCAATTCTTCTTTTCGTCCGATAAAGTTCACCTGTGCCACCTCCAGCATCTACGATTCATCTATGATAAAACATATTATGATAATCTTG
>URXY01000007.1 GCA_900552015.1 uncultured Eubacteriales bacterium
GCACGCCGCCAGCGTTCGTCCTGAGCCAGGATCAAACTCTCAATAAAATGGTATCAACACAGACCTAAGTCTGAGCTAATCTTTATCGAGCTATTTGTCATAGCTTAAAACTTTTTATCCTTACCCGTTCACCGTAATTGACTTAACCGGCTCACGAGCAAGCTCTGTACATATTGCACAGTTTTATATCTGGTGCTTGTCAAAGTTTCGTTGTTTAATTTACAAGGTGCACGCTCCATTCGCGGAACAGGTGTTATTTTAACACCTCATTCCTCGTTTGTCAACAGTTTTTTCCAAACTTTTTGATTTTTCTTCAAACTCTTTTTGAGGTCGTCGGATATAGACAACAGGAGAGGGCGGTATCCCACCCTCTCCTGTCTCTTTTTCACAGCCTCTTAGCCGGCGCAGGTGCCAAAGAGCTGGCAAAGCATCGCAAAGAGCCTGCTGCAATCAAACGTGGTGCAGTTGAACATGGCGTCTGACCTCCTTGAAGTTTGGGATATGTCTTGATCAAGGACACGACTATCCTACCTTTTTTCGCGTCCGATTGCAAATGCAATGATTTCCACCGAAAGCAAAGAAGGTCTTCGATTTTCCCTTGTCAGCCCTTTTTCGCGGTGCTATACTATAATAGTCGTTTCTCAGCCGTGATAGATCATGCTGCGGTCGATCTCCGCAAGGGAGTGCGCGCCGCACATACGCATCGTATCGGCAAGCTCAGCCTTGAGCTTCTGCACGTAGCACTGCACGCCCTCTTCCCCGCCGCCATACACAGCGGTGACAAAGGGACGGCCGATGAGCACCGCGTCCGCGCCGAGCGCGAGCGCCTTGAAGATGTCCATGCCGCTGCGGATGCCGCCGTCGACAAAGATCGTCATCCTGCCGCTGACCGCATCGACGATCTCCGGCAGGACCTCCGCCGTTGCGGGGCAGTGGTCGAGCACACGGCCGCCGTGGTTTGAAACAACGATGCCGCTCGCGCCCGCTTCCAGAGCCTTTTCTGCGCCGCGCGTTGTCATAACGCCCTTGATGATGAAGGGGCGCTTCGTCCAGGAGACGATCGTTTTGAGCTCTTCCACGTTCTTGCTGCCCGCAGGAGGCATCAGCCCCTGCAAAAACGGCAGACCCGCCGCGTCGATATCCATCGCGATGGCGAAGGGCTCCGACGCCTGCACGAGTGCGAACTTTTCACGGATGGTGTCCATGTCCCACGGCTTGATGGTCGGAACACCGCAGCCGCCGTTCGCTTTGAGCGCCTCAGCCGCACCCTTGACCACCTGCGGGTCGGTACCGTCGCCGGTAAAGGCGAGGATGCCCGCGTTTGCGCATGCGCGCACAAGGACATTATTATAAGTAAGATCGTCGTACTTGTCCCCGTAGTGAAGACGCATCGCGCCCACCGGCGCGGCGAACGCCGGAATCTCAAACGTCCGGCCAAAGAGCGTGAATGAGGTGTCCACCGGTGAATTTCCGCAGATCGTATCCATGTTGACACAGATCTCGCGCCACTTTTCCGCGTTGCGGATAAAGCCCGTCCCCTCACCCTTGGCGCCGGGTCCCGGCATTGTGTTGCGGCAGACCTTGCCGTTGCAGTCGTTGCACGCCTTGCAGTAAGGGCCGATGCAGGTCCTCGCATTCTCTACTACTTCCTGATAAGTCATTTGAATCTGAATCCCCTTTCGGATCAATTTGCTTGCCCGTATCGCGCGGGAAAAGTCTCTGCGCGATGCCGCCTATATTTTATCCCGTCCTGACGAAAAATCAAGACCCAAAGGAGCCGCTTATGAACACCGTCCACACCTTACAAGAATACGTCGACGCCCTGCGCGCTGCCGGTATCCTGACCGGCTGCACCGCCCCCGAGGCGCTGCTGGCGCGCGGGGTCGAATGTCTGACCTACGACACGCGCACGCTGCGTGAAAATGCGCTCTTCATCTGCAAGGGCGCGCATTTTAAGGAGGAATACCTGCGCGATGCGCTCTCGCGCGGCGCGTTTGCCTATGTCGCCGAGCAGCAGCACGATGTTGACGCGCCCTGCATCCTTGTCAGCGACATCCGCTATTCCCTCGTCGCGCTCGGCCAGCTCTTTTTTGACCATGTGACGGACAAGCTCACAAGCGTTGGCATCACCGGCACCAAGGGCAAGAGCACCACCGCCTATTATGTGCGCTACATCTTAAATGACTGGCTGCGCGCGGAAAATAAGCCTGAGTGCGCCATTCTCTCCTCCATCGACAACTACGACGGCAAGGTAAGTGAGGAGTCCCACATCACGACGCCCGAGGTGCTCGAGCTCTACCAGCACTTCGAAAATGCTTACGAGTCCGGCATTTCGCACCTTGTGATGGAGGCTTCGTCCCAGGCGCTCAAATACGGCCGCGTGCGCGGCATCACATTCGATGTCGGCGCGTTTTTGAACATCGGCAGCGACCACATCAGCCCCATCGAGCACCCGGACTTTGAGGACTATTTCTCTTCCAAGCTTAAAATTTTTGATTCCTGCCGCGTCGGCTGCGTCAACACCGACGCAAAATATGCAGAGCACGTCATCGAATACGCCAAGGGCCGCTGCGAGCTCATCACCTTCGGCTCGCATGAGAGCGACACCGTCTCCTGCCGGCATGTGGAAAAACACGAGGACGGGCTTCACTTTACGGTCTCCTCCCCGAAGTACAACGGCGAATTTTCCATCACCATGCCGGGCCTTTTCAACATCTCCAACGCCCTTGCCGCCATGGCGATCTGCATGGCACTCGACGTGCCGGAGGAATATGTGCGTTCGGGTCTTCGCAAGGCGCGCGCCGCCGGGCGGATGCAGATCTACGAGAGCCGCGATAAAAAGGTCACCGTCATCGTCGACTACGCGCACAACCGCATGAGCTTTGATGCGCTCTACCGCTCGACCAAGATCGAATACCCCGGCCGCCAGATGATCTCCGTCTTCGGCTGCCCCGGCTCCCATGCGCTCCAGCGCAGAAAGGACCTCGGCGAGCTGAGCGGACAGAACTGCGACTTCGTCTTCATCACCGAGGAGGACTCCGGCGAAGAACCGTTCGCGCAGATCGCCGCCGACATTGAAAAGCACGTCGCCTGCCCGCACCTTGTGCTCGAGGACCGCGCCGAGTGCATCCGCCGCGCAATTCTGGACGGCAAAGACGCGCGCGTCATTCTGCTGACCGGCAAGGGAGAAGAGACAACGATGAAGCGCGGCAGCGTCTTCGTCCCCTACCCGAGCGACGTCGAGCTCACACTCAAATACCTCGCCGAATACGACAAGGCCCATCTCGCCGCGCCGGCGAGCAGCGCCAAAAAGGCAAAAAAGGACTTTTTGCCCATCATCCTCGGCAGCGACGAAAACGCCTACGGCACGGCGCGTCTCTTCCAGGAGGCCTATCACGTCACACCGTTGCTGCTGTGCACGCAGCAGCTCGTGCCCACGCGCAGCTCACACCTGTTCCTCTGCCGCATCATCCCGAATTTCGAGCGTGAGGAGGTCTTCCCCGACGCGCTGCTCGCTGTTTTGAAGCAGTGCGCGCAGGACTACGAAAAGCTGCTTGTCATCCCCTGCTCGGACTACTACACCGGTCTTCTCTGCCGCCACTACGACCACTTCGAGGGGCTCATCGCCAATCGCTTCATCTCCGATGAACTGCTCGAGACCTTTGATACGAAAGACAAGTTCTACGCCCTCTGCGAGCAGTACGGCATGGACTATCCCAAGACCGTTGTCGCTTCTCCCGAGGAGCGCGAAAGCGTCGTCGAGCGGCTGCCGTTCGACTTTCCCATCGTCGTCAAGCCCGAAAACTCCAATGCGCTCGATTATCTCCGCTGCCACTTTGAGGGGCAGAAGAAGGTCTTCTTCTTCGATACGCGCGAGCAGTACCTGACGATGATACACAGCATGAACCAGTCGGACTACCGCGGCAAGCTCATTCTGCAGGAGTTCATCCCAGGCGGCGATGATGCGATGCGTGTGCTCAACAGCTACTCGGACCTCGACGGCCATGTGCGCGCGATGTGCCTCGGCCAGCCGGTGCTTGAATACTACGACCCAAAGTCCGTCGGCAACTATGCCGCCATCATTTCCCGCGGCGATCAGGCGCTGTACGACAGGATGCAGGAATTCCTCGAAAAGCTCGGCTACGTCGGTTTTTCGAACATCGACATGAAGTACGATTCCCGCACGGGCCGCTACGTGCTCTTCGAGATCAACCCGCGCCTTGGCCGCAGCAGCTATTTCTGCCGTGCCGCGGGGCTGAACATGATGAAGCTCCTGACTAACGATGTCGTCTACGGCAAGCGCGAGGACTGCGTCTACAACCACACCGTCGCCCTCTGGCAGAACGTGCCGACCGGCATTCTGCGCCGCTATGTCAAGGATCAGGAGCTCTCCGACGAGCTCAAGCAGTTCAAGGGCACGCACACGCTCTTCTGCAAGGGCGATCTGCCGCTCTCTCGACTCTATCGCCTGCTGCGCTACTACGCCGCGCAATACCACAACTTCCGCGACTACTACTTCGATAAAAAGTGACTCCTGTCAAAAGAAAAAGGAACGGCTCGTGCCGTTCCTTTTTCTTACCAGAATTTTTTCTTTTTGCACACCCACAGGCTCAGCACCACCACGGCGACGCTCACAAGAATGATCGCGGGGTAGCCGTACTTCCAGTGCAGCTCCGGCATACCCGCAAAATTCATCCCGTACCAACCGACCAGCAGCGTCAGCGGCAGGAAGATCGTCGTCACGATGGTCAATATCTGCATGATGCGGTTTTGGCGGATGTCGATCTCCGACTGGAAGAGCGACTGGAGCTGCGCGCAGTATTCGCGCAATAGCTGTGATTCCTCGCGCAGGCGGATGACGCGCTCTTCGAAAAGGCGGAAGAGCCTGCATTCCTCATCGGAGAAAAAGCCGTTCTCATTTTCCCGCAGCTCGCACGCCACATCATCGAGCTGGGAGTAGTAGCGATACCACGCCATCGTCTCCTTGCGCAGCTCGCTCATCGGCGCGCTGAAATCGTCCAGCTCGCCCGCGAGCACGCGGTCTTCGAGCCCCCCCGCGCGGTCCTCGATCTCCTCCAGATGGTGCAGGTCCTTCGCGATGAGCAGCTCAAAGAGGTCGTAGAGGAAGCGGCCCACGCTCTTTTCCGTCAGGCGTTTCTCCTTTACGATGCGTTTCAAATAAGACGCTATCATTTCCCCATCATCCACCAGCACCACGCGCATTTTCGTCACGAGATAGCCACAGCCAAGACGCGCGCCGTCCTTGCCGCTGCGCGGCAGCGCCAGTGTTCCGCTCAGACAGTCCGAGCGCACCTCCGCTTTGCAGACACGCGCGTCCCGCGCGAGCGGCGTATGATGCAGCACGCGCACAAGCCCCGGCAGCTCCGATGTATGCGCCAACTCGTCCGAATCAAGCAGCACGACCGCCGCTTCATCTTCCCCCGGCGCGCGTTCCAGCGGCATTAGCGTCTCGCCGATCAAATACCATTTCATGTATATTCCCCCGTGCTATTATTTTTTATATTGTAGCGCAGAATGGCGAAAAAGTGCAATGTTTTTCTTCTCCGCCGCCGTGATCTATGATATGATCACAGCAGGCGGAACTTTTTCTTGCCTTTTGCGTCTAAAGAATTGGAAGATGGAAAAAAATTTCAACAAAAGGAGAAATCGGATGAAAAGAAACTCTCTTTGCGCGCTTATATGCGCGCTCCTGGCATCTCTCGCACTCACGACCTTCGCCTTTGCCGACTTCGGGCCAAAGCCCCAGCTCACCGTGCGCGTCGAAAACGCGCCGCAGGAACCCTACTACCTCGACCTGCTCGCCGAGGGCGATTGGGACGCAGAAGACGAGGACAGCAACGACGGCATCGACTGGAGCTATCACGGCAAGGAGAATACGCTGGACCCTGCACTTCTTACGTCCCTGCGCGACAATGTTCCCACCGGCTGGCACGCCTGCGTGGCGCAGGGTACGACCGGCGCGCCGATCTGGGGCGAGTTGTACGCAGAAAGCAAGGACGCCTTCGACAACGATCTGCACGTTTTCGGCTACCATGGCGTGCCGAGCACCTACCGCATCATCCTTGTCACGCAGTCCGGCAAGGTCTGGCTCTCCGACGAGCTTGAACGCAGGGTGTTGCAATCGAGCGTGACCGTTCACTGGGCGGATGATCCAGAAAGCACCACCGTCACCGTCCCCTCGACCGTCACCGGCTATCTGCTGCAATTCCTTGCGACACTCGTGCCGACGCTCCTCATCGAGGGCATTCTGCTGCTTCTGTTCCGGTATTCCTGGAAAGAGAATTGGAAAGCATTTTTGCTTGTCAACCTCGTCACACAGGGGGTTCTGGCGGCTGCAAGCAGCGTTCTGAACCTGCAAAACGGCGCAGCCCTCTGGAACTATTTCCTTTTCCTTCTCCCAATGGAGGCGGTCGTCCTGCTCATTGAGCTCTACCTCTACGCCGGCCGCGGCCTGCTCACCGGTCACAGCAAGGGCCGTGCCGCGCTCTATGCTGTGACGGCGAATTTCGCCTCGGCGTTCCTCGGCTACTTCCTCGCCGAGCCCGTCTGGAGCTTCGTCGTGTCCATCTCATAAATACCATCTGCGCTGCGGCGTTCTCCGGTCGGAGAACGCCGCTCTTTTCGTCAAGTCTCACTTGACAAGCCCTCTGACGCTCCTTATAATAATTCACATCGCACAAAAAGCTCCGCACAGGGGCCTTTTTTTATGTTTGGAGAAAGAGAGAGTTGCCCCATGTCAAAAAAAGCCAATCCCGCAGCGCTGCTGCCGATCTTCGTTTTCCTGTTCCTGTACTTGGGCCTCGGCCTTATTTTTGAGTATAGGCTCAAGATCCCGATGGGATTTTATTCCATCCCCATCGTCGTCGTTTTCCTCATTGCGCTGCTCGTGGCCTGCTGCCAGAACCGCGCGCTGTCGTTCGACGAAAAGCTCACGCTGATGGGCCACGGAGTCGGCGATAGGAACATCATCACGATGCTGCTCATCTTCTTAGCCGCCGGTATGTTTGTCGGCGTCGTGGGCCGCTCGAGTGCGGAGAGCGTCGCGTACTTCATGCTCTCGATCATTCCGTCGAAATTTGCTGTCGCGGTGCTGTTCGTCGTGAGCTGCTTTGTCTCCACCGCGATGGGCACAAGCGTCGGCACCATCACGCTCATCGTCCCCATCGCCATCCCCATTGCCGCGGCGAGCGGCTACTCCCTGCCGCTGTGCGTCGCGTCCGTCATGGGCGGAGCGATGTTCGGCGACAATCTGAGCTTCATCTCCGATACGACCATCGCCGCCTGCAACGGTCAGGGCTGCGCGATGAAGGATAAATTCCGCGAGAATTTCCACATTGCCTTCCCCGCCGCGCTCGCGTCGCTCGCGCTCATCCTCGTGCTGACGCTGAACGCCGACGTGACGCCCGCGGAAATTCCGCCCTATGACCTCATCCAGATCATCCCCTATGTACTCGTGCTCATCGGCGGCATCATCGGCATCAATGTCTTTGTGGTGCTGCTCATCGGCATCGTCTCCGGCGCGGTCATCGCGCTCGCGACCGGCGCAACGGGGCAGACCGGTATCCTCGCCGTCAAGGCGCTGCTTGAGAATATGGGCAGCGGCGCGGCCGGCATGTTCGAAACGTCGATGGTCGCGATCTTAGTTTCCGCCATCTGCGCGCTGATCCGTGAGTACGGCGGCTTCGAGGCGCTGCTCGGCTGGATCCGCAAAGCCTTCCGCGGCAAGCGCGGCGGCCAGATCGGCATGGGCCTTCTCGTCGGCGCGATGGACATTGCCACCGCGAACAACACCGTCGCCATCGTTATGGCGAACCCCATCGCCAAGGAGATGAGCGAGGAGTACGGCATCACACCGCGCAAGGCAGCCTCCATTCTCGACACGTTCTCCTGTATCTTCCAGGGTATCATCCCCTACGGCGCGCAGATGCTCGTCGCCATCTCCGCGGCGCACGAGCTGGGCTACGCCATTTCTGCGTTCGACATCATCCCGAACCTCTTCTACCCCTTCCTGCTGGCGGTGAGCTCGCTGTTCTTCATCGCCGTGGACGGCAAGAAGAAGGCGTAAGGCCATGGCTGACTACAGCGCCCTGCGGCGCAAAAAGCTCTTTCTTTTCGACCTTGACGGCACGCTGTATCTGGGCGATACGCTCTTCCCCGGCGCGAAAGAACTGCTCGCGTGCATCCGCGCGCGGGGCGGGCAGTACCGTTTTCTCACAAACAACTCCTCGCGCAGCGTAGCGGCCTACGTCAAAAAGCTCACGCGCCTCGGCGTCGCGACGGAGGCGGCCGATTTTCTCACCTCGGTCGACGCGCTGATTCACTATCTCCGCGAGCACGGCGGAGAAGACCGACGCCATTACGTCTGCGGTACGGAGTCGATGAAGTCGCAGCTGCGCGCGGCGGGCTTTACCGTCGCAGAACGGCGTGAGGACGCGAACGCGCTCCTGATGGGCTTCGACACCGAGCTGACCTTTCAAAAGCTGGAGGACGCCTGCATCCTGCTCGGTCAGGGCGTTCCCTACGTTGCGACAAATCCCGATTGGGTCTGCCCCACGGCCTACGGCTTCGTGCCCGACTGCGGGAGCGTGTGCGAAATGCTCTGGCGCGCGACTTCCCGCCGCCCCGTCGTCATCGGCAAGCCCGAGCCGCTGATGCCGCAGCTCGCAATGCTCGAGGCGGGCATCTCCGCATCGGAAACACTGCTCATCGGCGACCGCGTCTACACGGACATCGCCAGCGGCGCGAACGCGGGCATCGACACGCTGCTCGTCCTCTCGGGCGAGACAAAGGAGGAAGACCTCCCCACCGCTGACCCGCAGCCGACGTTCGTTCTGCCAGACGTCGCCGCACTGCTGAACATCTTGGAATCTTAAAAAGGACAAGCTATGGCAAACATCATCGAAATCCACGATTTTTCCGATCCCGCGCTCGACGTCTACGCGCGCCTGACCGAAAACCAACTGCTCAATCGCGCGGACCCCGACAACGCGCTCTTCGTCGCGGAAAGTCCGCTCGTCATCGGCCGTGCGCTTGATGCGGGCTGTGAGCCGGTGTCGTTTCTGATGGAGCGGCAGCATACGCAGGGCAAGGGGCGCGAAATTCTCGCCCGCTGCTGTCAAGATATTCCGGTTTACACCGCTGATGAATCCGTGCTGACACAGCTCACCGGCTTTCACCTGACGCGCGGCATGCTCTGCGCCATGCGGCGGCCGAAGCTCCCAAGCGTCGAGGACGTCTGCCGCGATGCGCGGCGCCTCGTCGTGCTCGAAAACGTGATGAATCCGACGAACATCGGCGCGATCTTCCGCTCCGCCGCCGCGCTCGGCATGGACGCAGTGCTGCTCACGACCGCGGGCAGCGATCCGCTCTATCGCCGCGCCTCGCGCGTCAGCATGGGAAATGTGTTCCTCATCCCGTGGACCTACCTGCCCGAAAGCGGCGACTGGACGCAGCTGCTGCGCGATCTCGGCTTCCGCACCGTCGCGATGGCACTGCGCAACGACTCCGTACGGCTCGACGATCCGCGCCTTGCCGCCGAAGAAAAGCTTGCCATCGTCATGGGCACGGAGGGTGACGGACTCGCGTCCTCGACCATCGCAAGCTGCGACTACACGGTGAAGATCCCGATGTACCACGGCGTCGACTCGCTCAACGTCGCCGCAGCGAGCGCCGTGGCGTTCTATGAGCTGGGACTTCCCCCGCTGAACGAAAAGGAGGACTGACATGCTGAACAATACCGGCTTCGACCTCTGGGCCGACGGCTATGACAAGAGCGTCGGCCTCTCCGACGAGAACGACCGCTACCCCTTTGCGGGCTACCGCGCCATGATGAACGCGCTCTATCAGCGCGTCCTTGCGCAGAGCGGGCATAACGTGCTGGATATCGGCTTCGGCACGGGCATACTGACCTCGCGGCTCTACGAGCAGGGCTGCCGCATCTATGGGCAGGACTTTTCCGCGCGCATGATCGAACTGGCGCAGGCAAAAATGCCGGACGCGCGGCTCTATCAGGGCGATTTTTCCAAAGGCCTTGTGCCCGAGCTTTGCGCACAGCAGTACGACGCCATCGTCGCGACCTACTCGCTCCACCACCTGACGGACACACAGAAAATCGGCTTTCTGCGCACACTCCTGCCGCTTTTGAAGCAAGACGGCTGTCTTTTCATCGGCGACGTCGCCTTCCGCACGCGCGAAGAGCTCGAAGCGTGTCGAACTGCGGCAGGCGAGGATTGGGACTCAGATGAAATTTACTTCGTCTACGACGAGCTCCGCCCCCACTTCCCCGCGCTGACGTTTGAATCCTTCTCCCACTGCACCGCACTCCTGACGCTGCGAAAATAATTTCCCTGGAAATATGATAAAAAGCCTCTGTATGGTCAACCCATACAGAGGCTTTTCTGTGAAGCATTATTCCTTTTCAGTCGTTCAAATGGTCGAGGATCGCCGCGATCAGCTGCTCCTTGCCCGTGCCCTTTTCGGCAGAGAACGGAATGACGAGCTCATCGTCGCGCAAACTCAGCGTCTCGCGAATTTGGGCAAGATTCGGCTCGATCTCGCGCGCTTTGAGCTTGTCGAGCTTGTTCGCCACGATCACGACGGGACAGCCCGTCTGCACGAAGTAGTCGTGCATCGTCACGTCGTCCGCCGTCGGCTTGTGCCGCGCGTCGACAATCTGTACGCCGAGGTGAATGAGCCCCGCAGACTGGAAATAGTTTTCCATCAGCTTGCCCCAGCGGTCGCGCTCGGTCTTGGAGACCTTGGCGTAGCCGTAGCCCGGCAGGTCGACGAGGTAGAGCTTGCCGTCGATCTTAAAGTAGTTGATCTGCGAGGTCTTGCCCGGGGACGCGCCCACGCGGGCAAAGTTCTTGCGGTTGACGAGCCGGTTGATGACGGACGATTTGCCGACGTTCGACCGCCCCGCAAACGCGAGCTGCGGCATCCCGTCGCGCACGAACTGCTTTTCCGACGCCGCCGAGAGGATGAATTCGACCTTGTTGAAGTTGATCGCCATGGTTTTCGTTTCCTTTCAGCTCATTTCGCCCGCACGCAGCGCGCCATGCGCGCTCTCCTGCACGGGAAGATAGCCCTCATGTGCGGCGGCGGTGCATTTTTCCGGCAGCACGAGCGCCTCGGCAAAGACGGCGTCCACCGTCTCGACCGGCACAAAACGCAGCTTTTCGCGCACGTTCGGGTCGATCTCTGCAAGGTCTTTTTCATTCTCCTTCGGCAGGATGACGGTATGTACGCCCGCGCGGAGCGCGCCCATCGTCTTTTCGCGCAAGCCCCCGATGGCGAGCACACGGCCGCGCAGCGTGATCTCGCCCGTCATGGCGACATCGCGGTGCACCGCCTGACTCGTCAGCGCGGAGAGCACCGCTGTCGCGATGGCAATACCGGCGCTGGGTCCGTCCTTGGGGATGGCCCCCTCAGGGAAGTGGATATGGATGTCCCTCGTCTTGTAGAAGTCCGGCGCGATGCCGAGCTCCTGCGCCCGCTGGCGCAGGCACGAGAGTGCCGCGCGGCAGCTCTCCTGCATCACGTCGCCCAGGTTGCCCGTGAGCTCGACCTTGCCGCTGCCATCCATCACGCCGACCTCGACGGGCAGAATTTCTCCGCCCACTTCAGTCCATGCAAGGCCGTTCACCACGCCGACAAGGTCCTTTTCGGGAATCTTCTCCTGTGCAGCACGCGGCGCACCGAGGAAGTCCTTGATGTTCTTCTCTGTCACGGTGACTCGCTTTACATCGCTTGTGGCAAGCTGCATTGCCGCCTTGCGGCAGATCTTTCCAAGCTGACGCTCAAGTGAGCGCACGCCGCTCTCGCGCGTGTAGCGCGCGATAACCGCGCGCAGGGCATTCTCGTCCACGCGCAGGTTCGAGGCCGTGAGCCCGTGCGCCTGCCGCTCCTTGGGCAGCAGGTGCCGCTGCGCGATCTGCACCTTCTCCTCGTCCGTGTAGCTCGGGATCTCGATGATCTCCATGCGGTCGAGCAGCGGGCGGGGGATGGTGTCGAGCGTGTTGGCCGTCATGATGAACATCACGCGGCTCAAATCGACGGGAATTTCAAGGTAGTGGTCGCGGAAGGCGTAGTTCTGCTCGCTGTCGAGCACCTCGAGCAGTGCGCTCGCGGGGTCGCCGCGCCCGTCGCTGCCCATTTTGTCGACCTCGTCGAGCACGAGCAGCGGATTCATCGAGCCGCTGCGGGTGATGGCCTCAATGATGCGGCCGGGCATCGCGCCGATGTAGGTCTTGCGGTGGCCGCGGATATCCGCCTCGTCGCGCACGCCGCCAAGCGACAGCCGCGCGACCTTGCGGTTCATCGCCCGTGCGACCGACAGCGCGATCGACGTCTTGCCGACGCCCGGAGGGCCGACAAGGCAGAGGATCTGTCCCTTCGCCTCGGGGTTGAGCTGGCGCACGGCGATGAATTCGAGGATGCGCTCCTTGACCTTCTGCAAGCCGTAGTGGTCGTGGTCGAGGATCTTGCGCGCGGCGTCTACGCTCGCGCGCTCCTTCGTCTCCTCGCCCCAGGGCATTTCAAGGCAGGTGTCGAGATAATTGCGCAGCACGCTCGCCTCAGCGCTGCCGAACGGCTGCTTGGCGAGCTTATCCACATCCTTCAGGAGCTTTTCGCGCACCTCGTCGCTGAGCTTTGCCTGCGTGATCTTCGTGCGGTATTCGTCGAGCTCCTCGTCCTCCCCGCCCTCGCCGATCTCATTCTGTAAAACCTTGATCTGCTCACGCAGGACAAAGTTCTTCTGAATTTTGCCCACACGGGAGCGGACCTTGCTCTCGATATCCTGCTCCATCGCGGTCACGTCGATCTCACGGCGCAGGATCTCATTCATGCGCTGAAGACGCGGCAGCGGGCGCAGCTCATCCAGAATGTCCTGCTTGTCCTGATAACGCAGGTTGAGCTGCTGGGCGATAAAATCGGCAAGATAGCCCGGGTCGTTCGTACCGAGAATGGCGGCATAGACCTCGTCGGGGAGTTTTTGTGTGATCTCGGTGTATTCGGTGAGATTGGCATAGGTCTGGCGAAGCATCGCTTCGGTACGCTTGCCGTAGCGCGAGAGCGCTGGCGGCTCGTTGATGAGCTCCGCCTGCGCCTGCAAAAACGGCTCGCGCTGCCAAAGGCGCTTCAAACGGGCACGGCACGCCCCCTCCATCATCACACGCAGCACGCGGTCAGATACGCGCAATATCTGCGTCACGCGCGCGACTGTGCCGATCTCGTAAAGGTCCTTTTCCTCCGGCAGTTCCACGCCCAGTTCGCGCTGCGTGACGAGGAAGACCTCTTCCCCGTTCTCCATGGCGCGCTCCAGCGCGCGCACGGAAATTTCACGCTCAAGGTCAAAGCTGGTGTTCATGCGTGGGAAGATATTGAGCCCCCGCAGCGCGATGACCGGAAGATTTTTTGTCACAGGTTCCATGGGTCTCTCCTTACGAGGCAGAGTCCGCCGGCTGCGGCGCCGGCTCCGCCCCTTCCTTGCTGCGGTGAGAAATTTGCGGCTGCTCCGTTCCTTCCACGCAGCCCTCGGTGATGGTCACGCGGTCGATCGTGCGGTCGGACGGGATGTCGTACATCACGTTCATCAACAGCCCCTCCATGACCGCGCGCAGACCGCGCGCGCCGATCTTGCGCGCGATGGCCTTGTCGGCGATCGCCTCGAGCGCCTTCGGCTCGAAGACGAGCTCGGCATCGTCGTAAGAAAACAGCTTTTGATACTGCTTGACGAGCGCGTTTTTCGGCTGGGTCAGGATCTTGACAAGATCTTCGCGCGTGAGCGCGTTGAGCGCGGTGATGACCGGAAGACGGCCAACCAGCTCGGGGATGATGCCAAACTTGAGGATATCGTGTGGCTGCACCTCGCTGAGGATCTTGCTGTCGTCGATCTCCGCCTTGCTCTTGACATCCGCGCCGAAGCCCATCGACTTGCGGTCAAGACGGCTCTCGATGATCTTCTCAAGCCCCTCGAACGCACCGCCGCAGATGAAGAGGATGTTGTGCGTGTCGATCTGGATGAACTCCTGATGCGGATGCTTGCGCCCGCCCTGCGGCGGCACGTTCGCGACCGTACCTTCGACGATCTTCAAGAGCGCCTGCTGCACGCCCTCACCGGAGACATCGCGCGTGATGGAGGTATTCTCGCTCTTACGGGCGATCTTGTCGATCTCGTCGACATAGATGATGCCGCGCTCGGCAAGCTCCACATCGTAATCCGCCGCCTGTAAAAGGCGGAGCAGGATGTTTTCCACATCGTCGCCGACGTAGCCCGCTTCGGTGAGGGTCGTCGCATCGGCGATGGCAAAGGGCACCTTTAAGATGCGGGCAAGCGTCTGGGCAAAGAGCGTCTTGCCGCTGCCGGTGGGGCCAAGGAGGAGGATATTGCTCTTTTGCAGCTCCACCTCATCGTCGCCGCCGAAGAAGATGCGCTTATAGTGGTTGTAAACGGACACGGACAGCGCGACCTTCGCGGCTTCCTGCCCGATGATATACTGGTCCAGCACGTCGTGTATCTCGCGCGGCGTGGGGATGGACTCGGGCGCTTCGAGCCCCTCGTGGGACTCGTAGCCATCCTCGAGCACTTCCATGCACAGCCGCACGCACTCGTCGCAGATGCGCACGCCAGAGCCCTGGATCATGCGGTGCACTTCGTGCTCGCTCTTGCCGCAGAACGAGCAGCGAAGCTCTTTTTTCCTATCTTCACTCATATGCTAAAAATCCTTATCTCTTGTAAATGACCTTGTCCACAAGGCCGTAAGCCTGCGCCTCATCGGCGCTCATCCAATGGTCGCGCTCGGAGTCGAGCTTGACCTGCTCAGGCGTCTTGCCGGTGTTTTCCGCCAGGATCTTGTTCAAGCGCTGCTTGATCTTCAGGAAGTGCTCCACATCGCTCTCCATATCCGTGACCTTGCCCTGCGTACCGGCGGAGGGCTGGTGGATCATGATCTCCGCATTCGGCAGCGCGATGCGCTTGCCCTTGGCGCCGGAGGAGAGCAGGAACGCGCCCATGCTGGCGGCGAGGCCGACGCAGATGGTGGACACATCGCACTTGATATACTGCATCGTGTCGTAGATCGCCATACCAGCCGTCACGCTGCCGCCAGGGGAGTTGATATAGAGCTGGATGTCCTTGTCGGGGTCCTTGGCCTCGAGGAACAAAAGCTGCGAAACGATCAGGCTCGCGGTCGCGTCGTTGACCTCCTCGCCGAGGAAGATGATACGGTCTTCCAGCAGGCGGGAGAAAATGTCGTAGGAACGCTCGCCGCGGTTGGTCTGTTCAATGACGTAAGGGACTAAACTCATCTTGGTAACCTCCTTGTTCATACCCTGTTCAAAAAGTTGGTATGTACGCGATCAACCACAAATGGCTGGCATTTGTGGTTGATCGTCGTTTCTATCTATTATGGCCGCTTTGCCGATTATTCAGCCTTCTCTTCTTCCTTCTTGGCCGTCTTCTTGGCAGCGGTCTTCTTAGCGGGTTTCTCCTCGCCCTCGGCAGCCTCACCCTCGGCTTCCTTCTTGGGAGCCTTCTTCTTCTCGATCTTGGCGCTGTCGACCACGAGGTTGACGGCCTTGTCGCGGATGATCTGTGCACGGATGGTCATCTCGTCAAGATACTTCTTGAGCTCGTTCACATCCATGCTGTACTTCTCAGCGAGGTCGGCATACTGCTTCTCGACCTCCTCGTCGGTCGCCTCAAGGTTCTCCTCCTTGATGATGGCGTTCACGGCGAGGTCCATGCGGACCTGACGCAGAGCGGGCTCCTTGCCGTCCTCCATGAACTTCTGCTCGTCCATGCCGGTCATCTTGCAGTACTGGTCATAGGGGATGCCCTGTGCCTGCAGGCGCTGCTTAAAGTCCTCGAGGAAGCGGGCGCACTGCTCCTCGACCATCGCGTCGGGGATGTCGCACTCGATGTTCTCAGCGACCTTCTCCATCAGGCTGCTCTCGACTGCGAACTTGGCGGCCTGCTCACGCTGTTCGGTGATCTCGCGCTTGATGCTCTCCTTGAGCTCCTTGAGCGTATCGTACTCGGACACGTCCTTGGCGAAATCGTCATCGAGCTTGGGCAGCTCCTTGCACTTGATCTCCTTGGCCTTGACGTGGAAGATGACCTTCTTACCGGCGAGGTCCTTGTGATAGTCCTCGGGGAAGGTGATATCGAGGTCCTTCTCGTCGCCGGCCTTCATGCCGATGACCTGATCCTCAAAGCCGGGAACGAAGCTGCCGGAACCGAGCTCGAGCTCGTAGTTCTCGCCCTTGCCGCCCTCGAACGCCTCGCCATTGTCGAAGCCCTCGAAGTCGATGACAGCGATGTCGCCCTTCTTGGCCTTGCGGTCCACGGAAACGAGGCGGGAGTTGCGCTCAGCCATCTCGTTCAGGCGCTCCTTCACATCGTCAGCGCTGACCTTGACCTCTTCCTTCTCGGCGGTCAGGCCCTTGTACTCACCGAGCTTGACCTCGGGATACACAGCGACGGTCGCCTTGAAGGTGAAGCCGTTCTCGTCGATCTTGTCGTCCACGATCTCAACTTCGGGATAACCGACAACATTGAGGCCGCTCTGGCCGATGGCCTGCGTATATGCCTCGGGCAGAGCGATATCAACAGCATCGCTGTAGAACACGCCCGCGCCGTAGAGCTTTTCGATCATCTTGCGGGGGGCCTTGCCCGGGCGGAAGCCGGGAATGCTGAGCTTGTTGCGAGCCTTGGTGTAGGCCTTGGCAACGGCGGCTTCGAATTCCTCCGCGCCGACCTCAACGGTCACCGCGACTCTGCTCTTTTCCAGCTTTTCAACATTTTTGACAGTCATGATTTCTTTTTCCTCCGTATTGACATCATATATTATGATAATGATGCTTTTGCAAAGTGGTATTATAGCATACGTTTCTTTGGATTTCCACCCTTTTTTGCATCAATTTTTGACCTAATCGTAAATTTTCACCGGCTGAAAGCCGACATAATCCGCCGAGATAAGCGCATAGTCGGTTTTTTCGCGCCGCCCCTCGAAGGCGCGGCGGTGCGTATAGCCGTGCAAATGCCCGTAATAGCAGCGCTCGACCTCGTACTTATCGAGAAGAGCAAGCATCTCGGGGCACTGATAGCCCTGATAGATGGGCGGATAGTGCAGAAAACAGAAGATGGGCCTGCCCTCCGCCGCCTTGAGCGAAGCTTCCAGCCGCAGCGCCTCGCGCGCGAGCATCTTGCCTGTGTGCGTTCCCGCCGCATCCTCCTCGTAAAACCAGCCGCGCGTGCCGCAGATGGCGTGGTCGCCGTAGAAAAAGGCATTGTTGTAGAGGATATCGAAGGTCGTAAGCCCGTGCTCTGCAAAAAAGCGATTCATCTTCGACGCTGTCCCCCACCAGTAGTCGTGGTTGCCTTTCAAGAGGAGCTTTTTCCCCGGCAGCGCGTCGATAAATTGAAAATCGGGCAGCGACTGCTCGAGCGACATTCCCCAGGAGATATCGCCCGCCAGCACGATGACGTCATCCTCGTGCAGCGCCGAAAAATTTTCGCGGATGCGCTCGACATAGTTCGCCCATTTCGGGCCGAACACGTCCATGGGCTTGTCCGTGCCGAGCGATAAGTGCAGGTCGCCGATCGCGTATAATGCCATCGCGTGCCTCCCTTCCAAAGCCAAATCAAAATGCGTTTTCGATGTAAGCGATGCGAGTTCTGCTCGCATTGTGGTGCGCGTCGGTGTAGACCTCCGCCACGTCGAAGCGGGCGGGGACGTCAAGGCCGTGCATACTGAGATAAAGCAGCGCTGCGGCGCGCAGCTTTTCCTGCTTTTTCGCCGTGACATATTCGCGCGGCATCCCGTAGCGCAAATTGCTGCGCAGCTTGACCTCGACAAAGAGGATCATCCCGTCTTTTTCGGCGATGAGGTCGATCTCGCCGAGGCGGCAGCGCCACTCCTTTTCCACGATGCGGCAGCCGCGCGCTTCGAGGTATTCCGCGGCCAGCGCCTCGCCCCAGTCGCCGTCCTGCTTGGTGCTCATCGCCGCGCCTCCCACTTTTTGAGGAATGTCTTGCGGTGCACAGGGCTCGGGCCGTACTGGTCAAGCATCTGGTAGTGGAGCTTCGTGCCGTAGCCCTTGTGCTTGGCAAACTGATACTCGGGGTACTGAGGGTCCAGCACCTCGACCACGTAGTGGTCACGGCTGACCTTTGCCAGCACGCTCGCCGCGGCGATGGAAAGACTCGCGCCGTCCCCGCCGACGATCAGCTCGTGCGGCGTGGTGATGCGCGCCGACGCGCCGTGGTCGCGGTTGCCGTCGATGAGCGCGTAGTCCGCCGGTATCTCCAGCGCGTCAATGGCGAGCTGCATCGCCTTCATGCGCGCGCTCAAAATGTCCGTCGCATCGATCTCGCTTGCGTCAACAGACGCGACGGCGCAGGCGACAGCCTTCTCAAAAATAACGGGAAAAAGCGCTTCGCGCTTTTTCTCCGTCAGCTTTTTCGAGTCATTCAGCCCCTCGATCTCACAGTTTTCCGGCAGGATGACGGCAGCGGCGTACACAGGCCCCATCAGCGGCCCCGCGCCCGCCTCGTCCACACCGCAGACAAAAGCATGGCCCGCCGCGCGGGCCTGCGCCTCATAATGCAGGTCGACGCTCATGCGCTCTCCCCCTCGGGCGGCAGCTCGAGTGTAAAGCGTCCCAGCTTGCCGCCGCGGAATTCATCGAGCAGAATACGGCTCATGCGCTCGGTGTCCACCTCGCCGCCGGAGATCAAAAAACCGCGCTTGCGCCCCGCTTTTTCCAGTAGTGCATAGCCGTCGTCCTCCTCGGAGATGGTGAGCTTGTAGCGCTCCTCAATGGCCTTGGGATAGTTTTTGCCAAGGTAGTCCATCAGACGCATGGCAAGCTCCTCAATGTCGACGACCTCGTCGCGGATGGCGCCGGTGAAGGCAAGGCGGATGCCGACGGAGCTGTCTTCAAACTTCGGCCACAGGATGCCCGGCGTGTCGAGCAGCTCAAGCGTCTTGTCGACGGGCACCCACTGCTTCGTGCGCGTGACGCCCGGGCGGTCCTCCGCCTTGGCACTCTTGCGCCCGGAGACCTTGTTGATGAAGGTCGACTTGCCGACGTTCGGGATGCCGAGCACCATCACGCGCAGCACGCGGCCGACCTGCCCCTTGGCCTCGTAAGAGGCGATCTTCTCGCGCAGGAGCGTGCGCACGGCGGAGGAAAACTGCTTCACGCCCCCGCCCTGCTTGGCGTCCGTTTCGATGACGGCATAGCCGAGCGAGCGGAAGTAGGCCGCCCACTTTTTTGTCATTTCGGGGTCCGCCTGATCGACGCGGTTCAAGACGATCAAGCGGGGCTTGCCCGCCGTCAGCTCATCCACATCGGGGTTGCGGCTGCTCATGGGGATGCGCGCGTCCAATATTTCGCACACCGCGTCCACATTGCCGAGCTCCGCCGCGATCATGCGGCGGGTCTTGGTCATGTGGCCGGGAAACCAGCTTAAACTCTCGAGCTGCATGGCACACTCTCCTTTATTTCAGAAGACCGATGCGGCCAAATTCGCGCTGTTCGGTCAGGTAATCGCGCCCCGGGAAGACGAGGAACACCGCCTTGCCGATGAGAAGGCGTGTGTCCACCGTGCCGAGCGAGGAATCGCGGCTGTCGTTGGAGTGGTTGCGGTTGTCGCCAAGCAGGAAGACCTCTCCCTCCGGAACGGTGAGAGGGAAGAGCGTCCCCTCCTCGCGATAGGTGAGGTCGTTGATGTAATCCTCTTCGAGCATCACACCGTCCACATACACGCGGCCAAGGGCAAAGTCGATATCGACGGTCTGCCCCTCGGTCGCGATCACGCGTTTGACGATGGGCTGCGCGTCGAAGCTCTCCTTGCGCGCAATGACGATATCGCCGACTTCATACTCGCCGCAAAGCAGCGAATTCACCACGAGCAGGCGGTCGCCGTCCTGTAAGGTCGGGATCATCGACGGGCCGGAAACGCCCATCAGGCGCACAACAAAGGTGAACACCAGCGTGACGACAAGCAGCGCCGAGACAAGCGACGAGATCGTTTCATACACGTCGCGCCCGGGGATCTTTTCCACGATCTCCTCGCTGCTTTCCTCGTGAATATCCAATTTCTGATCAAATTCGTCCATGGTCTATCTCTCCCTGACACGGCGAAAAGCGCCTGATTCTCTAATTTATCTATTTTATCACGATTTTCACAAAAGGCAACAAAAAAAGCGTGGTTTACAAAACCACGCTTTTTTGTTCTCAAAGAATCTGTCTTACAGCTTCTCGCGGATCTTGGCAGCCTTACCGACGCGGCCGCGCAGGTAATAGAGCTTGGCGCGGCGGACATAACCGCTGCGCACGGTCTCGACCTTCTCAATGAGGGGGGAGTGGATGGGGAACACCTTCTCGACGCCGACGCCGTAAGCGAGACGACGAACGGTGAAGGTCTCCTCGAGACCGCCGTGCTTCTTCGCGATGACGATGCCCTCAAAGACCTGGATACGCTCGCGGGAGCCTTCCTTGATCTTGACATGAACGCGGACGGTATCGCCGACGTTGATGACGGGCATTTCCTTCTTCAGCTGCTGGGATTCGAGCTCTTTGATGAGATCCATGGGTAATTTCCTCCTATTTATAGGCGTTCTTGACCGCTTTTCTGTGGCGCTTTTGGGATTCTTTCACCCGCGCACGGCAGAGGACCGCCCTTTTTAAGCTATGGTAGCATATCATACGGCAGGATGAATTGCAAGCATTTTTTACAAAAAGAGAAAAAATCTGCTCACATCAGCGGAAAATGTTCATTTCCCTGTCGTAGACCTCTTTTCTGCGCACGCGGACAAAGTCCGGCGCGATCTCGGGAAGGTGCCGCGCGATGGCCGCGCCGATGAGCGCAGGGTTGAGTCCCGGGTCCTGCGCGGCGACGATGGCGTCGGCCACGATCATCCCCGCCTCCTCCGTCAGCGTAAGCGAATGGATGAGCGGCGCAATGTTGAGCTCGGTCATGCCCTTGTGCTTCGTGCGCTTTTCGACAAAGATCTCCTCCTGCGTGAAAAGCGCGCGGATACGCTCGCAGGTGTCCTCGCTCACGCCGTTGTCGTACTCCATCTCAAGGCACGCGCGCAGCAGCGCCATCTCGCGCACGGGGCGCGAGGCAGCGTAGCAGTCGAGCACGCGAAGGCCCGCAGGCATACCGGTGTTCAGCGCCTCGGCCACGCCCTCGCCCGTGCTGTCCTCCACGCTTTCAAAGTCGAGGATCTCGCAATCGCTCGACTGCCCCACAGGCAGCGGCAGCACGATGGATAAGATCGGATGCGGATGGAAGCCGTTAGAGTGCTTGATGGAAAGTCCCGCGCGCGGGAATACGCGCTGGAACGTGCGCATCACGTCGAGATGCGAAATGTAGGAAGCCTGATGCTCCTTGACAAAAACAAGCCGTAACTTAGACATCGCATTTCCCTCCCACCAGGCAATTCGCGCCGCAGGCATTGCAGTGCGTGCGGCAGTCAGGCGTCGTCACGCCCTCAAACGTCAGCGCGTGCTCGCGCTTGAAGTAGGCGGGCGATACGCCGGTGGAGATCATGCTCCACGGCAGGATCTCATCCTCGCTGCGGCGACGGTTTGCGTAAAAATGCGGGTCGAGGCCACATTCTTCAAAGGCCTCCATCCATCGCTCAAGCTGGAAGTAATCCTCCCACGCGCTGAGCGTTTCACCCTTGCGCCACGCCGTCTCGATGACGCGGCCCAGCCGGCGGTCGCCGCAGGAGATGACCGCTTCCATAAAACTCGTGGGCGAGGGATGCCAGTTATAGTGGATGGCCTTAGAGCGGATGGCTCCGCGCAGAAGCTTGACGCGGCGCTCGTACTCCTCGATGGAGATCTGCGGCTCCCACTGGAAAGCTGTGTGCGGCTTCGGCACGAACCATGAAGTCGAGACCGTGATGCGCACGCCGCGCGAACGGTTGGGCGTGCTGTCGCGCCAGACCTGCCAGACGTCGTCTGCGATCTTGGCGATGCCGAGCACGTCCTCGTCCGTCTCCGTCGGCAGGCCGAGCATAAAGTAGAGCTTGACCGCGCTGTAGCCGCCCGCAAACGCACGGCGGCAGGATTCGAGCAGGTCCTCTTCGGTCAGATTTTTGTTGATGGCGTCGCGCAGGCGCTGCGTGCCGGCCTCTGGCGCGAAGGTAAGGCCCGTCTTCCTGCCCTTTTGCAGCCGCTCCATCAGCGCCATGGAGAAATTGTCCGCGCGCAGCGACGGCAGCGCGAGCGTCAGGTGGCGCTGGGCGCAGAAATCCTCCAGATCGTCGCACAGCTCGACAAGATGCGGATAGTCTGACGTCGAGAGCGAGGAAAGCGTCATATCCTGATATCCGGAATCCTCGACCGCTTCGATGGCATAGTCGCGCAGGAGCTTTTCCGAGCGGTTGCGCACCGGGCGGTAGACATAACCCGCCTGACAGAAGCGGCAGCCGCGGATGCAGCCGCGGAACAGCTCGAGCGAAACGCGGTCCTGCACGATCTCCGTCGAGGGAACGATGGTCTTTGTGGGATAGTACGCCTCGTCCATATTCTCAACGATGCGCTTGAGCACCGTTTTGGGTGCGTCCTCCTTGGCGGTGATGGACTTCACCGTGCCGTCGTCGTTGTAGTCGACGTCGTAAAGGCTCGGCACATAGATGCCGCGCATCTGCGCCGCCTGCACGAGAAACCCGTGCTTGCTCCACCCCTCGCGCCGCGCCTTGCGGTGCAGCTCGATGAGCTCGACGTTCATCTCCTCGCCCTCGCCGATGACGGCGAGGTCCAAAAAGTCTGCGATGGGCTCGCAGTTGTACATCGCTGTACCGCCCGCGATGACGAGCGGGGTGAGCTCCGTGCGCTCGGACGAATGCAGCGGGACGCCCGCAAGGTCAAGCATATTCAGGATGGCGGGAAATGCCATCTCATAGCCGACGGAAAAGGCAATGATGTCAAACTCATTGAGCGGGTCGAAGGATTCGAGCGCGTAGAGCGGGATGTGCGCCTTGCGCATCTCCTCCTCCATATCGCCCCAGGGTGCGTAGCAGCGCTCGCACCATACGCCCTCCATATTGTTCATCACGCCGTAGAGGATGCGCATGCCGAGATTCGACATGCCGATCTCATAGGTATCGGGAAAGCAGAAGGCGATGCGTGTGTCGACCTTGCTCTTATCCTTCATGATGGCGTTGAATTCCCCGCCGACATAGCGTGCAGGCTTCTGCACGCGTGGCAGGATGCGTTCGAGTCGTTTATCCACAAAAAATCTCCCTTGGTGAAATCAAAATAAGACAGCCGAAAATGGGCACAAGAAACCATTTTCGGCTATTCTACACTTTTCTATTCCGTTTCGCAAGCCTCAGTTGCGGCAAGGCCCCGAAAAGCAGCGCAGCCGCGGCGAGCAGGAAGAACCAACCCCCGCCCGTTTCCGCCGCGATGTAAACGCCTGCGCCCACGAGCGCCAGCGCACAGACAAGGCCCGCTGCCGCCGCTGCCGCATCCCCGGCGGCAGGGCCGAAGAGAAAGGTCACAAAGAGGTACAGCGCACGTGAGCCGTCGAGCGGCGGGATGGGCAGCAGGTTGAACACCGCAAGCAGGATATGCGCGCCCGCAAAGACGAAGCCCTCCACCCACGAAATGCGCAGCGCGAAGGCCGCCGTCACAAAGCCGCAGACAAGGTTCATGCCGCAGCCCGCGAGCGTGACGATGAGCTCGCGCCCGTAGGAGAGCCTCCGCGCTCCGCGCGCGTAGAGCACTGCGCCGAGCGCCGAGAGCCTCAGTCCCTCGATCGGCACATGGAACGCACGCAGTGCCAGCAAATGCCCGCACTCGTGCAGCACCGCCGCAAGCAGCACCGATACGACGATCTCGACTGGGCTAATGACCGCCGCAAGCAACACCAGCAGGAAAAAGCTCCACGACGCGTGTACCCCTCGTTCAGGAAACAACATAATAGATGGGATTCAGATATTCCCCGCCGTCGTGCACTTCAAAATGGAGGTGCGGCCCCGTGGCGTTGCCGGTGGAGCCGACACGCGCGACCTCATCGCCCTTCCGGACGCTCTGCCCCGCGCTCACGGTGATGGCGCTGCAATGGGCGTAAAGCGTTGAAAAGCCGCCTTCGTGATTGACCGTCACATAGTTGCCGAGGATATTGCTCTCCCCCACTGTGCCGACGGTCCCGTCAGCAAAGCAGGAGACCGTCGCGCCCTCTTCGCCCGCGATGTCCACGCCGTAGTGGAAGCATTCCTCGCCGCTGTTCGGGTCCTCGCGCCAGCCGAAGGGCGATGTCATCGTACCAGAAAGAGGGCAGGCATAGGAAAAGCCTAAAATGCGCTGCTCGCCCACGGCGAGCGCGGGCAGCTCGCGCCCGCTCGCAAGATCGGACACGTCCTGCTCCGGCACGGTGACGCCGATGAGCTCGCCCGAGACCTCCTGCGCCTTGCTCTCGCCGCCGAAGACCGCCACATAGGCCTCCGACAGCGAATCGCCCCAGTCCTGCTCGCCGGATGCCGCACGCCCGACCGCGGAAAACGCCGAGATGAAGTCCGCGTCGCGCACCAGCCATTCCCCCAGCGTCCCGCGCAGCTCGCTCAAATGTCCCGGCATAACGAGCTTGAGCCCAACGAGCGCGACGAACAGTGCCCCGCAGACGATGAGCTGCACCCAAAGCCGCGGCACTCCCATCTCCTTGCCGCGAGACACGCGCGATGTGCGCGTTCGCGGCGCAACGCGCTTCCCGCTCCCGCTGTATGTTGTCCACTGCCGCCGCTTCTTCATGCCGCCCGCCTCCCGTCCATTTCTGCCATAGCCTATGTGGACGAGGAGGAAAAAATACCTCCGCCATGTAGCGGAGGTATTTGAGGCCATTTTATTCTTCCATTTTATATGCCGCGTAGACGTTTCTTCTTGTAAAGTCAGTTACCTTGTCGAACATGGCGTCCGGCAGCTTTGTGACGGCATCCTCGGCCTTGGCGCTTGCGGCGATGAGGCCGTTTTCGCGACAGTAGGACAGCGCGCCGTCGTAGGGTCCGGTCTTGCCGGTCTTTCGGAGCTGGTCAACGCGGCGGGAGATAGCCTCATCGCGCGGCGCGAGCAGCATCGCGAGCTCGCCGACGGTCATTTTGTCGTCAAGGCGCAGCTTGTTGTCGGTGAAGACGATGGCTCGCTTCTTTGAGAGCGTGACGAGCTTTTCAAACAGCGGATCGTCGCGCCCGACGTCCGTGAACGGGCTCTCCTCCATCAGCTCGCCCACGCTGACGACGCGGTAGCCGTACTCCTTGAGAAGCGCGAGCTGCTTGCCCAGTGCGAACGCGACCGGCGTGCGCTTGGCCATGTTGTAGCCGTCCTTCTGGAAGATGATCTGGCCGCAGAAGAAGTCCGGGTCCTTTTCGAGCGCCTTGCGCATCGGCTCGACCATCGCGTCGATCTCCGCCTGAAGCGCCGCCTCGGGGTCCTCGTGCGTCGAGGGCAGCCAGCCCGCACCGTCGAACGACGCGGCCATGTACTGATACCCCATGCGCTCATAGATGTCGTAGCTCGTAAATCCGCCCGCCATCTTGTCGACATAGTGCGGCGGGCGCGCGAGCGTGAGCGTATAGCCGTAGTGCTCACGCATCAGCGTGTCGAGGCGCGTCAGGTCCGCGACCGCGGCGTCAAAGCCAGGCAGGTACTCGCGCGCGCCGTAGACAAACGGCTTTTTGCCGAAGATGATGTGGCGGTAGCCGTGGTTTGTGATCTGATGGCCCTCGTCGAGCATGCGGCGGATCAGGCGATTGTTATGCACAGCGCCGCCCTTGTCGTCGCAGTGGATATCGGGGTAGTGGTCGAATTTGACGCCGCCCCACGCCGCGCTGCCGAGCTTGCCCGCCTCGTCGGGGTAGTTCTCGCTCGTGTCGCCGATGACGTCGAAGCTGCCCTTTGCGCCGTACTGCGCGAGTGTGTCGAGCAGCACGTCCGTCAGCGTTTTTCCCTCAAAGCGGTCAGGCGACGCGGGCAGACCCATCGGGCCGTCGTCAAACGTCATCGCGCAGATGCGCTCACCCGTCTTCACGCGCTCGATGCGGCGCGTGTAGCCGACATAGTGCTTCTCCGCGGGCGTAATAAGCTTCTTAACGATCTTCTTTCCTTTTTTACCGATCTTGACCAGCAATGACATGCCATCTATCCTCCCTGGTGGTAAAGTCCTGCAAGGCGCATTTTACGGTAAAGAGCATTCCCTTTACTCGCTTTTTCGCACCTGCGTTTGTCTTCTCTCTCTTGGTCTTCTGGCTCCTCGCCACGCACATCGCGCGGCCGCGTCGGCCCTCGACCTGCTTTGCGCCCCGCAGGAGCGCCGCTTTGACGGCCGGGATCGACAGCTCTTCCGCCTCCAGCACCGTCACGCCGCCTCCGACCTCTTCCGGTACGTGGGCGTCGCTGCCGGCGGTGACTGGTTTGTCCCACTTCTTCGCAAGCGCGAGCGCCATGGCGTTCGCAGCCCTGTTTTTTCGGTCGGCGCGGCTGTTCCACATCTCAACACCGTCGAGCCAACTCATCACGTCGTCGAGCCGGTTCGCATCCGTGCTGTGCTCAAAGGGGTGCGCGATGACCGCGAGCCCGCCCTGCGTGTGGATGGCCGTGACCGCTTCGGAAAACTGCCTTGTTTCAATAGGCTTTGTCACAAAGAGCCCCAGCAGGTGCCCGCGCTCGGTCGAAACCTCGGTCGCGGGGATGACGAGAAAATCGTCGAATTCCGGAACCTCGTCCAGCACGCGGTCGTGGTCGCAGATGGCGACACCGTTCAGCCCGCGCTCGCGCGCAAGCGCAACGATCTCGCTCAGGCTCATGCAGCCGTCGAACGACCGCTCGGAATGAATGTGCAGATCGAGCCGCAACTCCATGATCCTCTCCCCCTTCTCAGCGCTCAAACAGGCTCTTTTTAAGGTATGCGCGCATGACCTTGCCATCGCCCTTGGCGCTCAAGGCCTCTTTCGCCGTGAAGAGATCGCCGAGACCGCGCAGGCCCTCCTTGACGCGGCCCACCTTCAGATAACTCAGCGCGGCGACCGTGTCGTTGAGGAAAAAGCGCATCTTCACGCCTACTTGGTAGTCCTTCGCCGCGTAGGCGACCTTCTCGCCCTGCGCAGCCTGCGCATAGTGTGCGACGATGGGGCTCTGCGCCGCCTCCGTCATCGGGAAGCTGCCCCACACACGGGGGTTGACCTCCAAAATGCAGTCGCCCTTAAACTCGACCATGGCTAAACCCACAAAATGAAATGACTTGAGCAGCGCATACGCCTGCGCGATCATCTTTTCATCATAGAAGCTCTCGCAGCAGGTCGATGGCCCGCCCGTGATGGGATACTCGCGCACGCGGCGGTGGCACAGCGCGCCAAGCAGCTCGCTCTTGCAGCCGAGCAGCAGGCTCACGCCCGCACCCGCGCCCCTGATCTTCTGCTGCACGATGGGGCTCGGGTCGTAGCGCTGCATCTTTTCCATGATGGCGTCGAATTCCGCCTCGTTGTTCGCCACGGCGTAGCGGTCTGCAGCCTTGAGGCCGAACTTTTCTCCGCAGTGCGGCTTGACGACGACAGGATAGCCCTCCGGCGCGCCGTTGTACTCGCGCGGTACGGGGATACCAAGCTCCAGTGCGCGCTCATGTACCGTCTCCTTATCATTGAGCGCGTCGAGCGTCTCTTTCGGCGCGATGAGGAAGTCCGCCAGCGCGGCGAATTCCTCCCGATGGGCGGCGACGGTGTTGAGCGTCACTGCGCCGACACAGAACAGCACCGGATGCTCATATTCTTTGAGCACACTCAGCAGCTTTTCAGCGTAGTCCGTGTCCGCGCAGGCCCCGTCGATCCAGCGGAAGGCATCGCAGGACTTCGACACTGATACCGCAGGCGCGCTCTTCACGTCATCTCGCGTCTGCGTCACGACCACGTGGTAGCCCGCGCGGTGCAGCGCGCGCACCGCCGCGATGGAGGAGCGGTACTTTCCGTCTGTCACAAGCGCTGTTTTCATTCTTCTCACCATCGTTTCTTCGTTTCAGTCTGCCTGCCATGATACCAGATAGGCCTGCAAAATGCAAGCTTTCCCCGCGTTTGAGTAATATCGGACATGAAATTTTTATTATCGAAAAAAACCATAATAACTCTTGCATTTCAAATCCGACTGTGTTATTGTTTTCACAAGAGTTTTTCTGCCTGTTTGGCATCCTTGGAAAGGCGGTCCCCCCCCATGAATGATATCAGTCTCAAGCAGCTTGAAGTCTTTGTCGCCGTTGTGGAATACGGCGGTTTTACCCGTGCCGCAGAAGAGCTTTTCTTCAACCAGTCGACCATCAGCGCGCACATCAGTCTGCTTGAACAGGCGCTGGGCAAGGAGCTGTTCGTGCGCAGCAACCGCCGCCATGTTCGCCTGACGGCGGACGGCGAGCAGGTATACCCCATCGCCAAGCGCATTTTGGGCGACTGTGACACGCTGCGCACGCTCTTTGCCTCGGAAAAGGCGGGACAGACGCTCTCGCTCGGCGCATCCACGGTACCGGGACAGTATCTGCTGCCGGATTACCTGTCGAATTTTCTCAAAAAGGAAAAGGATTTCCGCTATTCCCTGCGCCGCGGCGACAGCGCGCAGGTACATCAGATGCTCAAGGACGGCGAGATCTCGCTCGGCTTTGTCGGTGCGATCAGCGAGCCGAACACGGTCGACTACTACCCCCTCGCCGAGGACAAGCTCGTGCTCGTCACGCCGAACACGCCCTACTACCGCCAGCTACAGGAGAGCGGCACCTATGGCCGTGACCTGCTCTCCCGCCCGATGGTAACGCGCGAGGAGGGTTCCGGCACGGACCGCAGCGTGCAGAATTACCTCAGGAGCCTTTCTCTCCCGCCCGATTCGCTCGATATCGTGGCGCGTGTGGACGATCCCGAGGCCATCAAGCGCATGGTCGTCGGCGGGGTCGGCGTTTCCATCCTCTCGGCGCTCGCCGTGGAGCAGGAGGTCGCAAGCGGCACGCTGCTTGCCTTTGAGATGGACCGCAGCGCGCTCAAGCGCGATATCTACCTCATCACGCTGCGCGGTCGCAGCTTCACGCGCACGGAGCAGAAGTTCATCGACTTTTTGAAAAGCTGCAAGCGCAAACGGAAGCACGATATTACGCCGTGATCTTCCTGAAACTATGACAAAAGAGCCTGACTCGCAGGAGTCAGGCTCTTTTTTACGCGGTTTACTTCTTCAGGAAACCGAACAGGCCGTGCTTTTCGTAGGGCTTGCTCGTCATAGAGACGAAGTCGTAGCCGGTCTTACCGATGACCTCGCGCAGCTTCGCTTCGTCGATAGGCTCTTCGCTGATGATGTCCGCCTCGCCCTTTCCGTGGGAGGCAGAGACCTTCTTGACGGCAAAGGCATTACGGATGGCATCGTTGATGTGCGATTCACACATGCCGCACATCATACCGTCAATCTTGACTTTGGTTTCGTACATGATAAATTGCCCCTTTCAGACGGCACAGGAGACGCGGGTAGATAGGTCCCGCGTCTCCTGTCGCTCTTTATTGCTGCTTACTGTGGCAACTGCCGTGCATAGCACAGTGTGCACAGTTACAGCCACAGGAGTTTCTTCCCCTCTTCCTCTGCCGGATAAGATAGGTGGAGATAGCAATGATTATGGCAAGCAGGATAGCAGAGACGATGATCGTCGACAGGTTTGCGGTAACCCAGTTCAACATGGAAATCACTCCTTTCGCAGGGTATCGGTGTTAAGGGATCAGTGCTTATCGCTCAGCTTGGTAGCTTCCTTATAGGGCTTGAAGAGCATGTAGATGATCAGGGCGAGCGCCGCGATGGCAGCGATCAGGCCGATGACGTTCAGGCTGCCGGTGAAGGCGTTGCCGAACTGGTTGATCATCAGAGCGACGAGATAAGCAAAGCCGCACTGATAGCCGATGGCGAACCACGTCCACTTGGCGTTGTTCATCTCGCGCTTGATCGCGCCGATGGCCGCGAAGCACGGAGCGCACAGCAGGTTGAACACCAGGAAGGAATAACCGGTGATGCCGGTGAAGGCCGCCGCGATATTCTGGTAAACGGTCAGCTCACCGCCGCCGTAGAGAATACCGAGCGTACCAACGATGTTCTCCTTGGCGACAAGGCCAGTGATGGAGGCGACGGTCGCCTGCCAGTTGCCCCAGCCGAGCGGGATGAAGATCCAGGCGATCAGGTTGCCGATCTTAGCGAGGATAGAGTTGTCGATCTGATCCTCAGTGAGCATCTGGAACGTGCCGTCGACCCAGCCGAAGTAGGTGGTGAACCACACGAAGATGGTGGAAAGCAGGATGATGGTACCGGCCTTCTTGATGAAGGACCAGCCGCGCTCCCACATGGAGCGGAGCACGTTGCCGAGAGTCGGCCAGTGGTAAGCGGGCAGCTCCATAACGAAGGGAGCGGGATCACCGGAGAACATCTTGGTCTTCTTCAGCATGATGCCGGAGATGATGATGGCGGCCATACCGATGAAGTAAGCGGAGGTGGAGACCCATGCGCTGCCGCCGAAGAGCGCGCCCGCGATCATGCCGATGAACGGAACCTTCGCCCCGCAAGGGATGAACGTGGTGGTCATGATCGTCATACGGCGGTCACGCTCGTTTTCGATGGTACGGGAGGCCATGATGCCCGGAACGCCGCAGCCGACGCCGATGAGCATCGGGATGAAGGACTTACCGGAGAGGCCGAACTTGCGGAAGATACGGTCGAGCACGAAGGCGATACGGGCCATGTAGCCGCAGGCCTCGAGGAAGGCGAGCATCAGGAACAGCACGAGCATCTGGGGCACGAAGCCGAGCACCGCACCGACACCGGCAACGATACCGTCAAGAATCAGGCCGTTGAGCCAGTCAGCCGTGCCGGCGGACTCCAGTGCATTGCCGATCAGGACAGGAACGCCGGGGACCCACACGCCGTAGTCGGCCGGGTCGGGCTCGTCAAAGCCGTTTGCTTCAAAGTAGCTGACGGCGTCCACATAGGTCATCTGGACAACATCGTCCATCTTGTCCGCGCCCTCGGGCAGCGCGTCGTAGTAGGCGGTCTTCTCATTGATGGCGAGGGTCTCTTCGTCCTCAACGTCAACGGTGGCCGTGTCTTCGGTGGGCTGGAAGGCCTTGAGCTCTTCGAGCGCCGCGTCAGCGTCGAAGCTCTCATCCGCCGTATCGAGGCCGATGAACGCGTCAGCCGCTTCGGTCGCGGCGGTGTACTCGTCGCTCGCCTCGCCGTAAGCGGCGGAGCCAATGCCGAGCAGATGCCAGCCGTCGCCGAACAGTCCGTCGTTTGCCCAGTCGGTCGCGGGAGCGCCGACGGCGACCATGGCGATGTAGTAAACAAGGAACATCACGACCGCGAAGATGGGCAGGCCCAGCCAGCGGTTGGTGACGATCTTATCGATCTTATCGGAGGTGGAGAGCTTTTCCGCGCTCTTTTTCTTGTAGCAGCCCTTGATGATCTGCGCGATGTAGATGTAACGCTCGTTGGTGATGATGCTCTCAGCATCGTCGTCGAGCTCGGTCTCCGCCGCCTTGATGTCCTCTTCGATGTGATTCATCGTCTCGGTGGGGATGCTGAGCTTTTCAAGCACCTTGTCGTCGCGCTCAAAGATCTTGATCGCGTACCAGCGCTGCTGCTCCTCGGGCATATTGTGCACGGCAGCCTCTTCAATGTGGGCGATGGCGTGCTCGACAGGGCCGGAGAAGGTGTGCATCGGGACGGTCTTGGTGCCCTTGGCGGCGCGGATGGCAGCCTCGGCAGCGTCCATGACGCCGTCGCCCTTGAGCGCGGAGATCTCAATGATCTCGCAACCAAGCTCGCGGGAGAGCTCCTTGACGTTGATCTCATCACCGTTCTTGCGGACAATATCCATCATGTTGATGGCAATGACCACGGGAATGCCGAGCTCGGTGAGCTGCGTGGTGAGATACAGGTTGCGCTCGAGGTTCGTACCGTCGATGATGTTCAGGATCGCGTCCGGACGCTCACCGATGAGGTAGTTACGGGCGACGACCTCCTCCAGCGTGTAGGGGGACAGCGAATAAATACCGGGAAGGTCCATGATGACCACGTCATCATGCTTTTTGAGCTTGCCTTCCTTCTTTTCCACGGTGACGCCGGGCCAGTTACCAACGAACTGATTGGAACCGGTCAGTGCATTAAAAAGCGTTGTCTTACCGCAGTTTGGGTTGCCCGCGAGGGCAATTTTGATCTGCTTTTCCATCTTTTACTGCTCCTTCTGGTTTAATTCCCTTAACCTATGTAGAAATTTAATTCCTTTAACCGATACAGAAATCAATTATTCAACTTCGATCATTTCGGTATCCGCCTTGCGCAGCGAAAGCTCGTAGCCGCGCACGGTGACCTCCATCGGGTCGCCCAGGGGAGCTACCTTGCGGACATAGACCTCAACGCCCTTGGTGATGCCCATATCCATGATGCGGCGCTTGACAGGGCCCTCGCCATGGAGCTTGACGACCTTGACGGTCTCGCCGATCTTGACTTCACGCAATGTTTTCATAATCTCTCTCCTTTTATTTGACAAAATGTTCAGATCATGATCCTTCTTGCCATCTCTTCGCTGATGGCGACGCGGGCCTCCTTGACCTTGACGATGACGTTGCCGCCGAGCGACGACACGATGCTCACCGTTCCCCCGGCGACAAAGCCGAGATCCTCGAGGTGCTTTTTTACTTCAGGGCTGCCCCCGACCTTGCGGATCAGGTTCTCTTCGCCCGGATTTGCCAATGTAAGCGGCATCATTCCATATCCCTCCGCTTTCCGTTAGTATGGTCTAACGCGCAGACGCCAAAACAGCATTTCCGCCGCTGTTTTGATTTCACGCAGTTAGCATTATTTAACTTTCGCCCGTTAGTTTAATCTCCCTAACCCATTTTGTCAAGGGGTTTTGTGAACATTTTTTTAATGCTTGCAATTTTAGTTAGAGTATGTTAACCTATAAACATACTTAATTGCGAAGTTGGTGAAACCGCACATGAAAATTCAAAAAGCCTCCGAGGACTATCTTGAGTCCATGCTGATGATGAAAGAGCAGCACGGCTACATCCGCTCGGTCGACGTGGCCGACCATCTGGGCGTGACCAAGCCCAGCGTCACCTATGCCACCAAGCGCCTGCGTGAGAACGGTTACATTGAAATGGACCGCGACGGTCTTATCACGCTGACCGACCGCGGTATGGCCATCGCCGCCAAGATGCTCGACCGCCACCACACGCTCACAAAGTTTCTCGTTGCCCTCGGCGTGGACCAGAAGACCGCCGAGGAAGACGCCTGCAAGATCGAGCACGACATCAGCCAGCAGACCTACGAGGCCATCTGCGAGCACGCGATGAAAAATCTCTGAGCGTCTCCCCATCCCTTCTGAACACTGCATCAAAAAAAAGCGCCATGCACCGCAATGAAGGTGCATGGCGCTTTTCGTATTCGATCTCACGCGTTCAGGAGCTTTTCCCGCTCGCTCTGCGGGACGAGCGCGCCGCCCGTCGCCCAGACGAGATGCGTGACGTTCCCGCGCGGCGTACCGCCAAGGACGGCGTCCGCCGCCTCGTGAAAGCGCGCGGGGCCGATGAAGGCTGCGCAGGCCGACGGCTCGGCAAATATGCCTTCACTCTCATGCAGGGCGCGGAGATAGGGCACAAGGCGCTCATCCGCGACGGTAAATCCACCCGCGGCAAGGTGCCCGGCCATCTCCACCGCAAGCGCCGAGGGACGGCTGACGGCAAGGCCGTCCGCCGCCGTGCGTCCGGTCAGGCCGATATCCTGCACGCAGATACCGCTGCCCACGCCGCTCGAAAGGCCGAGCAGCATACAGGGCGCTTCCGTCGGCTCGACGAAAAAGACGTGGACCTGATCGCCGAATTCCTGCTTGAGTCCAAAGCAGATACCGCCCGGCGCGCCGCCGACGCCGCAGGGTATATAAACGCACAGCGGGTGCTCTTTGTCGACCGCGATCTGCTGCTCAGTGAGCTGCGCTTTGAGCCGGCGCGCCGCCGCGGCATAGCCGAGGAAGAGGTCGCGGGAATTTTCATCGTCAACGAAGTGGCTCATCGGGTCCTCCGATGCGCGTTCTCTTCCCTTTGCGACCGCATAGGAGTAGTCCGCACCGTATTCGAGCACTGTTACGCCCTTTTCGCGCAGAAGGTCCTTCTTCCACTGCTTCGCGTCCGCGCTCATGTGGACCGTGACCTGATAGCCGAGCGCCGCGCCGAGGATGCCGATGCTCAGCCCCAGATTGCCTGTGGAGCCGACATGCAGGCTGTAGCGCGAGAAGAACGCGCGGAACGCCTGTGTCGCAAAGACGCTGTAGTCGTCGCGCCGCTCAACGAGCCTGTGCGCAAGCGCGATATCCTCAGTGTGCTTCAGGACCTCGTAGCAGCCGCCGCGCGCCTTGACGCTGCCGGCGACCGGCAGGTCACAGTCGCGCTTGAGAAAAAGCCGTCCCGCAAGGTCCGCTCCCTCGCTGTCGTTCAGCCATGCGCGCATGGCAGGGATCTCCGTCAGCGGGGACTCGATGAGTCCGCGGTCCTTCGCGGTCTCGGGAAACGCTTTTTTGATAAAGGGTGCAAAGCGCTCCATGCGCGCTTCGGCGTCATCCACGTCCGCGCGCGTGAGCGGCAGGGCGGCAAGAACGCTCTCGGCGCTCTCTGTCTGCTTTTCGACCCAGACGCTCTCGGTGCGCTGCTGCATCGCGAGCACAAATTCCTTATCGTTCAGCATGATGGTTCGTCTCCTGTTCCTCTGTAATGTACTGTTGGGTGCCGCGATAGATGCGCACAGTGCGCTCGCGGTAAAGCTCCATGATCGCCCGCGCGAGCAGCGCGGGGTCGTGGCGGGCGTAGCCGCCCGCCGCTGAAAGGAGCGGATATTCAGCAAGCGCGATCCCCATTTGGGCGATGCGCTCACGATCGATGCGCAGAAGCTCCGCATCCTCAGCGCTGTAGCGTGCGGCAAGCTCCCGCGGGATGGGCGCGCTGTTGGCAAGGCAAAGGTCAATGAGCCCCTCGTGTCCGTGGCGCAGCAGCGCCTCCAAATGGTCGGCGGCGGTGTAGCCCTCGGTCTCGCCGTCCTGCGTCATGATGTTGCAGATATAAAACGTCTGCGCGCGGGACGAGCGGATGGCGTCCGCTACACCGCCGACGAGCAGGTTCGGGATCACGCTCGTGTAGAGGCTGCCTGGTCCGAGCAGAATGAGGTCCGCCTCCTCAATGGCGCGCAGCGCGTCGGGCAGCGCCTTCGGGTGCTCCGGCAGAAGTGAGACGTGATGGATACGGCAGTCCTGCTGCTTTTTCGCGCTGAAGATACTCGATTCGCCCACGACGCGCGCGCCGTTTTCAAACACAGCCTCGAGCTGCACGTCGGTATTAGTCACCGGCAGCACACGGCCGGAGATGGCCAGCACCTGTCCCATCATGGCGACCGCCTCTTCAAAGCTGCCTGCCATGCCGTTGAGCGCAGCGAGCAGAAGGTTGCCGAACGACTGGCCGCGCAGTTGTCCTTCCGGGAAGCGGTAATCGAGCAGCTTTTCCATCACAGGCTCGGTATTTGCGAGCGCCTGCATACACTGCCGCACATCTCCCGGCGGCAGGATGCCCATGTCGCGGCGCAGCACGCCGCTGCCGCCATCGTCTGCGACAGTGACGATGGCCGTCAGCCGGTCTGTATATTTTTTCAATCCGCGCAGCATCGTGGAAAGGCCCGTTCCGCCGCCGACGGCGACGATCTTCGGCCCTGTCGGTGCGCGTGACGAAGGTGGAATATCGTATATCATAGGGAAATATCCCCTTAAACTTGATTTTTATCGAACAAAATGCCCGTTCGGAAATAGTCCTTGTAGTATAACAGGCTTTCGTGTAAAATGGAAGAGGCAAGCAGGACAAGTTTTTCCATTTTAGCGGAGAAAAATGACAATGTTATACAAAAAGTTTCAGGATATCGAGCTTTCCGCGCTGGGACTCGGCTGTATGCGCTTCCCCGTCCTGAACGGCGATGACGGCCAGATCGACGAATCGCAGGCAGAGACCATCGTGCGCTATGCGATGGAGCACGGTGTGAACTATTATGACACCGCGTGGCCCTATCACAAGGGGCAGTCCGAGCCGGTGATAGGCCGCATTTTGAGTAAATACCCGCGCGAGGCGTACTATCTTGCCACAAAGTTCCCCGGCTATCTGACAGAGAACTTTCCCAAGGCGGAGGAAATTTTCGCGTCTCAGCTTGAGCGCTGCCAGGTGGACTATTTCGATTTCTACCTCTTCCACAGCGTGAGCGACGGCAACATCGACGGCTATCTTGACCCTAAATACGGCATCATCGACTTTTTCCGCGCGCAGAAGAAGGCCGGCCGCATCCGTCACCTCGGTTTTTCCACACATGGCAGTCTTGAGACCGTCAAGCGCTTTTTGGATGCCTTCCCCGAGGCGGAATTCTGCCAGATCCAGCTCAACTATATGGATTGGACGTTCCAGCGCGCACAGGATAAGGTGCAGCTCCTGCGTGAGCGCGGCATCCCCATTTGGGTCATGGAGCCCGTGCGCGGTGGCCGGCTCGCCTCGCTCGACGAGGCTTCGGAGACGACGCTCCACACACTGCAAAGCGAGGAGAGCATCCCCGCGTGGGCCTTCCGCTTTTTGCAGAGCATTGACGGCATCGGCATGGTGCTCTCAGGCATGTCGAATTTTGAACAATTGCAGGATAACATCAAGACCATGTCCGAGTCAAAGCCTCTCTCCCCCACCGAAATGGAAATGCTGCTCTGCATTGCGCAGGAGCTGACACGCCGCACGGCAGTCCCCTGCACGCGCTGCCGCTACTGCGTGGAAAAATGCCCGAAAAAGCTCGACATTCCCTCCCTTCTCGCACTCTACAACCGAAAAGTCGCAAAAGAGGATATCCGCAGCGAGCTCGCCGGCATCCCTGCTGAAAAGCAGCCGATGTCCTGCGTTGCCTGTCATAGCTGTGAAAAGGTCTGCCCGCAGGGCATCAAGATCGCGACGGTCATGGACCGTTTTACGCACCTGCTGCACGGCTGAGCGTTGCGTTTTTTGTCCGTTTATGATAAGATGAGCCGGAAAATCATCAGAAGGAGTCATTTTCCCATGGAGCAGACTGAGATCGTCAATCAGGCGGAGGCGCTGGACGAAAAGAACGCCTTCGCCGTCTACAACCATATCGAATCAGAATTTGTTGAGCCGGACCACGCTATTTTTCGCCTGAACATCCGCCCCGAAAGCAAGAATCCCTATGGCGTAGTGCACGGCAGCGCCATCTACACGATGGCCGACAACGCGACAGGCTATGCCGCCCACTCAGACGGCCGATCCTACGTGACGCAGACCAGCTCGATGCACTTTCTTCGCAACCAGACGCACGGCATCGTGCGCGCGGACGCGAGGGTGCGTCACCGCGGACACGCGACCTGTCTTGTAGACGTGGATATCCTCGGTGAGGGCGGGAAGCTCCTTGCCACGGGTGAGTTTACATATTTCTGCGTTGATCCCGCGCTCATGGCGAAAAAGGCCGAAGAACAGCACTGAACGGAAAGGAGCCAGATCATGGCGACGGCATTGCTTTTTAACTTCACCGACGCACAGAAGCTGCAAAAGGTCCGCTTCGTGCTCTTCAAGCTCGGCATCGCCGGGTGCGTCGTGGACGCAGCGGACTTTGGTCAGCCGGTCGGGTATCTCTGTGGGCTCGAGGGCTTCTCCCTCGCCGAGCAGGAAGACGAGGGCAGCTTTTCTGACGAGATGCTGGTGCTGTGCGGTCTTTCCGGTGCGCAACTCGACGGTCTTCTGACCGCGCTTCGCCGCAGCCGCGCCGTTGTGGCGCTCAAGGCGGTCGTAACGGAGAAAAATGCGTCGTGGAGCGCTAAAAAGCTACACGATGAGATACGTCAGGAGCACGAGGCCATGAAGGGCATTCGCGCCAAAGATGCGGAAAAACGGTCCGCACACCACAAATAATCCTTGCAACCGCGCCGAGCAGGCGGTATAATAGCAGGGCTTCGTGAATGAAGCCCTGCGTTTGCGGGACTTATCCCGATTGCTGAAAATGGCACAAAAGCGGCTTTGACCACATAAATGACCACAGACAGAAAAATCTTTGATTTTCTCCCCTGCCGTGGTATAATGGCAAAAATTGAATATCCAGGTATAGCGAAGTTGGTAGCGCGCCTGGTTTGGGAGCGGGTCGCTCCCCCTTCAAGCTGGAAAATACCGTGTCCGCAATCCCTTGATACGCCTGCGATACAGGCATTTCCCCCGCAAGTCGAGGTGGTCAAAAAAACCGCCTGACCACATGTTTGACCACATCTGGTGCAAAACTGAATTACCAAAAATCCGGGATTAGCGCAGTTGGTAGCGCGCTTGCTTTGGGAGCAAGATGCCGGGAGTTCGAGTCTCCCATCTCGGACCACAGCCCCTGAAATCGTTCGATTTCAGGGGCTGTTTTCTTATTTGAACATATAATTCTTTGAACAGTTAAAATATTAGCGCACTTTTGAATTCTTGTTCGCAGGTTTTCATTCTCGCGGAAAATTCAGCGTAATTTAGCTCATCCACAGGAATTTTCAAACCATGCTTGGTAACGCTGATGTCATCTCGCGCCATAACATTTTTCTCATAGGTCGAACCACGATTCAACCACAATTTCAAATCGTCAGAGCCTTCCGCTTCTGGATAGAGATAGTAGCCAGCCTTTGCATCAAAACGGAACATATAGGCAAGTACTTGTAAATAATCTCGGTTGCCAATGTTATCAATCGGCTTATACTTGGCATCGGCAATAATTCTCATCTCGCTGTTCCGGCTGATGAAATCAGGATAGATCAATCCCACATTTCCATCAAACAATCTCTGCGCGCCTTTACCGCCTTTATTCATTGGGTGATAAAACACATCTTCTATCAGCGAATTGACGTATTCCTCCCATAACCATGCTCCATCGAACAGGATGCCATATATCTGTCTCGCCCCTGCCCCGATTTGGTGTTTCTGATGTTGGAGAATCAAAAGGCACAACCGCTGCAATGCAAGATACTCTCTGAAATAAGCGTGTCGGACAGTATTCTTTTTGTTTTGCTCAATAATTTTCTGTCTGTCACACGGCTCATATTCTGAAGTCGCATCTATAACGAGTTTTACCTCGTCTTTCACTTTGATAAGAAGTTTATTTCCGTAAGGCTTTCTTTTGATAAACTCTACGGTATGCCGTACCAGTTCCATCAGGCTGTTATCGTAGGAAAATTCTCTCTGGCTGTATGCAACATTTCCTACAAATGGGGTGTTCTTCTCTATATGTCTTGCGACATCAATCGTGCCTTTTACATTTCCATCATTGTACCTGTGGCGGATATACTTTTTGAACAAGCCCTTCCGCATCGCTGCTTTGAGGTAATACGGAAACAGAAACAGCAGAAAATTGAACAGCCGATTGTCTTGATTGGCATCTGCATCCAAATCTACGATGTTTGGAAAGTCCAGAACTTTGTCTAAAAGATACTGGAAAAAGTAATCCTCACCCTCTCCGCAAAAACGGGATGCGATCACAAGCCGCTCATCACCGTAGCCAAGAAAGCCCATCACATTGCCGGAGCGATAGGTGTCATTGACGCTTTGGAGGATCATTTGATCTTGCGTAATATCCTCTGCATCTTTTACGGTTTCAGGAAATACGAACACACCTTCGCGCTCAAGCTGTTCCAATGTCTTATCTGCAATTTTGCCTGTCAGCCTCGCTACTTGAGAAAAGGCATCTTTTTTCTGCTGGGAGTTATCCTTGATCCTGAGCAGCTTCATTCGCATCACCTCTGGCAGGTTTCTGATAGCCGTATGCCCTTGCGAACCGATTCATAATTCCTTCCTCATCGTACATTCCCTGAATGTATTCCTGTAGGAGCGGTTGCAGATAATCAGTCCAAAGCTGGTCAAAATCAAGTGTTTTCAACTTCAGGAAGTAAGACGCTCCGATCTGATAATTTTCATTCAGATCCTCGACCTCTGCGATTGCCTTATTGAGCGCAGCCATCCTTCTGATTGCCTCAGCCTCCAACTCCTCGTTTTCCAGCGACGCAAGCATCTCAAGGCGCTCATCCGCTCTGAGTTCTACGAAACGGAAGCGACGACGCATGGCAAAATCAAAGCTGTCCACAGAGCGGTCGATATCGTTCATGGTGCCGATGATATAGACATTTTCAGGAATATAGAACTTTTCGTCAGGGTCAGAGTGCAGGTTAGAATATTGCGTGGAGATTTCTCCGGCTTTGCCGCGATATCCGGGGTCTATCGCAAAGAACAGTTCACCGAAAATCTTTGAAATCTCGCCGCGGTTGATTTCATCTATGATGAATATGTATTTTTTCAGTTCCTCCTGTTTTGCCTTTGTTTTTGTAACTGTGCTTTTCTTTGCTCTAATGGCTTTATAGATGGCAAAGTCATAGGAGTACCCCTGCGTAGCAAATGTTTTGCCGAAAAAGGTTGTAATGTCCTTTATTCTTTCAAACTTCTGCCCGGATTCCAGCATCTTTCTAACTTCATCCAGATTCAAAGTAATCCTGTTGACAGATGCGTTTCCGGGAATGGAAATATTGATATGTCCGTCATCCACACCGGTAATGGTAAATTCATTTCCATTGATCGTCTTAAATGTGTCAACGCCAAACTCAATACCAGAGAAAAACTCCGTCATGGATTCTTGAACCGTGACTTCCTGTTCTACCGTTTCCCTGGATTTTTGGGAGTCCTCATAGTTCTTTCTGGCGCGGTCAACAAATCTCTTGAAAATGCCATCCTGCAATTCAAAGCCCATCGTCCCGTCGCTATTAACCTTTGGTCTCAGTCCTTCCACAAAATCTGAGTAATCATAGCTTGGGTGAAACTGGACAAATTCTACCTGCTTCTTCTGCTCCTCAGTAAGATGGCTATATTCCTTCTCATAGCCATTGCTAACAATATCCGCAGCAATTTCTTTGGCAAGATAGGACTTTCCCGTACCTGGTGCGCCTCTGAAAATCAGGTTCTTTGATTTGATCAGCATGGACGAAAACGAATTCTGATACTCTTTGGATTGCTGATCAAGCTCCACCTGAACAGCAGCTTCTTTTTCTTTCTCCTTAACCTCTTTTTCATCTTTCTCACGGTATATCAGAACGAATTGATCCCCCGATTCACCGAACCGCTTCAAACATTCTTGAACAAAGATAATCGTAGAGAATATATTCCAGCTATAAATAACAAACTGGCGGCCGTTATCATAGCTGTAGGTCAAGTACTCTAACGAGTTGCGGTGCTTCTTGTACTCATCGACACTCGTATAAATACCTCTAATCATGTCACTATTAGGGCTGTATTTGCAAATGGGAAAGCTCTCCTTGTCCTCAACGGACAATGCGGCAAGCTGCTTCTCGAATATCTGGCAGGCAATACGCGGCATGGTCTGATTGGAATTTCTTTTTTCACCTTTGTTGTAGGCACGCTTGATGATATCCCCGTTTGCCCTCTCGAAATAAGCATTCAGCGGCTTATAGTTATCCCCAAGGTTCAGATCTTCCATGGTAAAGCGTTCATCTGTTGACTCTACACTCTCAGCAGTAATAGACAACTCGAACTTTTCCTGTGGTTTTATTTCAATAGTGAAGCCCTGGCTTTCCAGATAGTTCTTTGCGTCGGCACTGGTAAAGGATTCTGTTGAAATATCTGTGCCGTTTGCCAAATGGTCAGCAACGGCCATCACATACTTCGGCGGGTATTTTTTACCATCCTCAGACACAAGAACATATTTTACGCTCGTATTATGTTCGGGAACCCCGTTCTCGTCGATGAATTTCAGGGCGTCGATAATATTCTGCTTTTTCAGCTTCGGTATAGCCATGCTGCACCTCCGATATTTCAAGCTCACTTATGGTTCACGATAGAAGCGTTCGGCAAATGCTTGTTGGATGATGTGGTCGTTTTCTGCCGTGAGACCGCACGTAATTATCAATATCATAGTACCATCGATTTTAGCAAAAGACAAGAATCTGCATTATGCATACGCAATACTGTTGTAGAATTATCGTAGCTTTTTACATATTTCATCCATACCAAAACAAAAAACAGAGGCAAGGATTCATATCAATCCTTGCCTCTGTTTTTTCACTTCCGTGATTTCTATCTTCTCCCCAGCATTGTCGCTATCATCCCATAATGCTTCTTCACCGTATTTCTCGCTAATCCGGTTTGTTTGGCAAGGGTTGAGAACTCCGTGACCTCCGGGTGGAGGCGCATATAGTCCCACAGCTTGCGCTGTTTCTTTGTCAGCTTTTCTGGCGGGGCGATGCCCGCAAGCTGCTCTTTAAGCTTTTTGCGTTCCTCGTTCATCTCCGCGATCAGCGTCTTGAGCTTTTCCTCGCACTCCTCGCGGGTGCGGGCGTAGACGTTGCGGGAATGCTGTGTCCCGTCCGGCCACACGGGAGAATAGCGTCCCTCAAACAGGTGGTCATTGAGTTCGCTGACGCAGCCGGTGCCCGGTTTCCTTTTCTTCCCCACATAGGGCTGGAAGTCCACGATGCCTTTCTGCTCCGGCTCCGCTTCTTCCTGCGGTTCTGCCTTGCCGATACTTCGGTCAATACTGGCGGCAGCAGCGCGCTGCATATCGCCGGTGATGTGGGTATAGATGTCCAGCGTTGTCACCGCCGACACATGACCCAGCATGGCGGAGAGGGTTTTCACATCCATGCCATTTTCCAGCGCCAGCGTCGCGAAGGTGTGCCGCAGATCATGAAATCTGACACGCTTGCAGTCTGCCCGTTCCAGTATCGTCTGAAGCCGTCTGCGCACCACGCCGGGCGTGATCGGTCGGTCCGCCTTCACCGGGGACGGGAACACCCAGCGGGAGTCCACCTTCTTGTGGTATTCCCGCAGCACGGCCAGCACCGCAGGCGGCAGCACCAGTTTTCGCATGGACGCCTTGGTTTTGGGCGGGATGATCTGCAATTCGCCGTTTACCGAGTACGCCTGCTTGTTGACGGTCAGCGCACCGGTTTCAAAGTTCAGATCCTCCCATTGAAGTGCTATCAATTCACCCCGCCGCAGGCCGGTGCAGAGATCCAGCAGGAACAGTTCGTAGTACCCGTCCACCTGTGCCTGAATGAGAAATTTCTGCAATTCCTCCCGATCCAGCACCTGCATCTCCTTTGCCTTTTTCGGCGGCAGTTTGCAGCCGATGGCGGGGTTTGTACGGAGCAGGTCATCCCGCGCGGCCCGTTCCAAGGCGGAGCGGCAGACCGCGTGGCACATCCGCACCATGCGGTCGGAAAGGCCCGCGCCGTATTGCTCCGTCAGACGCTTGCGGCCGTTCTTTTTCAGCCGCCCGTAAAATTGCTGCAAATCATTCTGCGACAATTTGTTCAGCGGGATCTTCCCGATCTCCGGCAGGACATGGTTGTGGATGACATTTTCGTAGTTGTTCCGCGTGGAGGCGCGAAGCGTCGGCTTGCTGTGGGTTTCATACCAGTAGCACAGCCAGTCCCCGAACAGCATATCCGACTTAACTTTTCGGTCATTTCGCCCCACCATGCTTTCGGTAAGTGTTTTTAGTTTCTCCTGACACTCCCGTTTTGTTTTGGCGAGAACATTCTTCGTCTTGGGAAGGCCATTGTCATCGTAACCGATGACAACGCGGCCCTCCCACCGGCCGTCGCCGCGCTGTCTTACGGTGCCGGTTCCGCTTTTCCGTTTCTTTGCCAAGGTCTCAGCCCCTTTCCGAGCAGATCTTCCATGAAGCCGCCAACGATACCGCTGGCGGCCTTCTGCATATCCGGTGTGACGTGGGTATAAGTATCCAGCGTAAAGGACGCATTGGTGTGACCCAGAATCCCCGACAGGGTTTTGGCGTCCACGCCGCTGGCGATGGCGTGGGTGGCGAAGGTATGGCGCAGATCGTGAAAGCGGATGTCCGGCAATCCCGCCTTGTGTAAGATCGCTTTCATGTGCGTGTAGGCGCAGTTCGGAGACAGCGGCAGCTCCGGTCGGACAGGGTCTGGGAATATCCATTGCGTGATTGCATTCTCTTTTCGGCGGCGCAGAATTTCCGCCGTGCTGCGGGGCAGGACGATGGTGCGTTCACCGCTGCGGGTCTTGGTCTTGCCCAGCATATCGACACCCAGCTTTCGGTTATGAAGGGTGCGGCGCACTTGCAGGACACCGTTCCGCGCGTCAAAGTCCTGCCACATGAGTCCGCAAATTTCGCCCCGCCGCAGGCCCGTGGTCAGCTCCACATAGAAGAAGTCACCCCATATTCTGTCTTCCCGCACGGCGTCCAGAAAGGTGTCCAGTTCTTTGTCGGTCAGGACACGTTTCGGCGCATGGCTTGCCTTCGGCACTGTTGCGCCCACGGTGGGGTTCTTGGCGATGATATGTGCGTGGAGGGCGTCCTCCATCGCCTGATGGAAGATGGCGTGGAGGCGGTTGATGGTGGTGTCTGACAGCGCATAGCCAAACCGTGGATGCTCCTTGACCCGACCGTTCTCTTTCAGCTTCCGGTAGAGCTTCTGCACATCCTGCGATGTCACCAGAGACACCTGTTTGCTGCCCAGCTGCGGCTTGATGTAGTTTTCGATACAGCTTCGATACCCCGCAAGGGTGCCGGGGCGGACGGTATTCTCCTTATAGTCCGTCAGCCAGCGATCCAGCCACTGACCCAGCGTCATGCGGCTGTCCTCGGTCAGCTCCACATCCTGATAGCGTTCGATATTTTGATGGAGCTTTTCCGTCAGCTCCTTTTGCGTATGCGCATAGGCGTGCTGGAAGATGGGCGTACCGTTTTTCTTGTGGCCCACCACGATGCGGCCTTCCCAGCGCCCATCCTCCCGCTTACGCACCATGCCGTCACCGGCAGGTCTTCGTTTTGCCATTCAGTCCTCCTGTTCCGCCGGATGGCAGATGCGTTCTTCTTCCTCCCGCTCGAAGGAATAGAGCCCGTCTGCCTCCAGCTCTTTCGCCATGCCCCACGCCAGCTTGAAACCCGCCGTGAAACTCATCAGCGTGGCTTCAACCAGCAACGCATTCTGCGCGTCCAACAGCCGCAGTAGCTTTCTGCGCCCCACGGCGTCCATGTCCCGCCGCAGTTCCTCATGGGCGCTTTTGATCTGGGTGTCCAGTTCTGGATGCGACTGATGGTCAAAGCGCTTTTGCAGGGCTTTCATGTAGTCATACATTGCGGCACCTCCTTTTTGGCAACCACAACACATACCACAACTCCGCTCACAAAGCTACTGTTTTCCAAAATGTTTCTTTGACTATTGCGGCGCAAAAAATACGTTTTCAAACCTGTTCACGTGTGCATCCGCATCGAGTAGCCTTTTCTGTGGCAGGAAGTGTACTGCGCTCATCCGCCAACAGCTCCACGCTGGGACGGGTGGCGACGTAGCGAGTACGCTGCGCCAGCTTCGCAGCATTCTTTCCGCCCTTGAGGTAGGGGGAGATCAGTACGATCTGGGCCACGTGTCATCCGGCTCTATGCGCCGCTGACTCCGCACCGCGCTTTCAAAACTCACCTGACCGTTGGTGCGCTTCACCTCGTCCACGGCGTAGGCCCGCAGCTCCCGCGTGTGAATCGGGTCGGCGCGGAAGTGCGCGGCGATGGTGTGGCACAGCATATTCAGTTCCACCGCGCACTTGAAAAGAATGCGGCAGAGCCGATTGTTGTTGTCGTCCAGCGTACCCTGAATGGCTGTCAGGATGGCCCGAGAGATGTAGGTCGTGTTGTCCTCGGTGCCGAGATAACCCATGTAAAAGCGCAGGGCCTTATCTACGAATTCGCTGCGGCTTTGACAGTTATCTGCTTCCAACCAGCCGTCCATGCGGCTGATCACGCTGGGGCGCAGCCAGATCGTGGTGCTTTTCTTGTTATCATCCATAGTTTTTCTTTCCTTTCTGTGTCGTCGGTCAAAATCGCCGCAAAGCCCTGCAAACACGGGACTTTGCCGGATGACCGACTGCGATTGTTCTGTAAAACCGCCAAACCGACTGCGGTTTGCTTTTCCCTGAAAAGCCCCGCACTGCGGGGCTTTGTGGGCGGGCTGCGGGCGCTTGCGACTGCGGCCCTTTATCTTGTTATATTTTCGAACGGGGATATC
>URXY01000008.1 GCA_900552015.1 uncultured Eubacteriales bacterium
TCCACACCTCCCTGTAACAACTATGTAAGCAGAATGAAATTAAACTAATAGAAATCAGATATGATGAGCCTATAAATGCAAAATACCTTCAAGAGAGAATTAGCAAAAAGTTTTGAAAACTAGTTACCTAATGATGACTGTGCAGTTAAAGCGAAACAAAGGAGGATGCTTCTATGCGTTGTCCAACCTGTGGCGAGACTGTTATGATACACGGCGGTTACTGGGAGTGCGGCTGGTGCGGTGACTGTGGGACTCTGCGGAGATGCCAACAGCCGATACCGGAGAAAATTGAGGAAGAGCTTCCCGAACTGACGCCGGAGAGCTTTGCGGCGACAGCTGATCCTGATACGGCATTGCTGCTGCGAAAATTTTCCGAGTACCTTAGTGCGTGGGACATGGATGAGCTTTCAGCTATGGGTGCATCGGAGATCATTGAGCGAGCCTACGACGAGAAGCAAGAGACGGGCATCGCTATGTGGGGGACACTGCTGCGCACGGCAGGGAGTAGATTAAAATCTCCGCGGGAGGCAGAATGGCTGCTGCACACCTGCTGCCCCTACGGTGAGGATGATTTTTGTGAAACTCTTTTAGACGAGCTGGCAAGGAATGAAAAACTGGTTTGCTGCATTTTTCAAAGCGCCTATGTCGGTGCGGAGCAATATCACTTGATAGATGCCGCGGCGGAGTCTGGAAGACCGGAACTCATGGCGCGATTTATGGCGGCGTTGGGAGGAAACCACTTTCCGAGAAAAAAGTGGGAAGTCCCTTATCAAGAGTTTGAGGAACTGTGTGTAGCGCGCAGCCGAGAGACAGTATCGGAACAGGAGAACACTGAGAAGATTTCCGATGCTGAGAAAACGGACATGCCGCAAGCTGTCTCGGCGGAGCGGAAAAAGCTCAGCGGCGGAGTGATCATTGCTTTTGCTGTGCTTGTGATGCTTTGCGTCGGGATATTTGCCAGCCTCCGTTGGAACAGCACCGTTCAAAGTCATGACGAGCCGGCGCCGCCGGCGACGAATAGCACGGATTTGAAAACCCAAAATAGCGGAGTTAATGAGGAAAAAGTCAAAGAAGTAGACGCGCAACAAACGGAAAAAGAACGGTATTCTGGTAAACTGCCTGTTGAGGGAATGCCGGTGCGCTGCCTAAAATACACTACACTGGGTGTTCCGGACAAGAGGCTTGACTGTAAGAACTTTGACAAGCTGGAGCTGGGGCAAAAATACTTTAATGTCTACTGGTACGATGAAAACGGCGAGATTATCGCCGCCGGTATGTGTGCTCAGTGGAAAAACGACAGCGAATTTATGCTGAAGTCCTTCTCACAGTATTACCCCGGACAGAAAGGTGAGACACAGACTACCGATTCAGGAAATTCTTCCGATACCGGTCCCGGCAGTGGTTCCAGTCTGCGGGAAGACTACGATGATCCTGAAGATCTATATGAAGACGGGGACTATGAAGACCTCGACGAGGCCTGGGACGAATGGGAGGAAGGGTGGTAAACACCCTTCCTCCGGCGTATTATTACTTTATTTGTTTATGATATCGCGTAATACGACTTCTTCTGCTGCGCTGCGGATATTGTTCATTGCGCCGACCCACGCCATTTGATCCTCTTCCTTCAACTGCTCTGAGATACCTTGCGCCTGTGCCATCTGCTCAATTAGCAGCCGCAGCATCTCGTTTGCTTCACGGTCGATCTCGTTGAGGTGATGCGTCAGCTCACCGTGGGTTTTCAAATTGATATAAGTCACTCGGCGATGCTCTTTCAGATACTTGAGCCGCATCCGGCCAAAGCGTCCGTAAGTCGGTCCTTCCCAGGATACCAACAGATCCGGCAGGTAGTACTCTCCATACTTGCTGTATGTAATTTCCATTATGTGATCGTCCTTTCGTGAGCCTGAATTTGACCCTTATTTTGACCCTTTAGCGGGTCATCTTCTATAAAACAATCGGACTGACTGATACAGATTGTTTTGCGTTTCAGACGGTTTAACACGTAATTGTACGAGAAAAGTTGCTAAAAATACTTGTGCTGATATTCAAGTCCAGGTCCCGTCAAGATTTATGCGCAAAATTGTTTGCAGGCTCCGGCTGAATGAAGTCAGCCGGCAATAGAGGCGCCGTCCATGACCGCCTCCAAGTGCTTCATGTTCATGTATTTCTTGTTGCCCCACTGGGTGCCCGCCACATGGCGCAGCCTCGCGCAGACCAGCATCAGGGCGGAGTTGCCGTCAGGGAACGTTCCCACCACGCGGGTTCTGCGGCGGATATCACGGTTCAGCCGCTCAATCACGTTGTTGGTACGGATGCGGGTCCAGTGTTCGCTGGGAAAATCGCAGTAAGTCAGCGTCTCCTCAATGTCGTCCTCGACCTTCTTGGCAGCCTCCTTCAGTTTCATGGCGCGCAGCTCGGCGACCACGGCTTTCGCCTTCTCACGGGAGGATTTCTTACTCTCCTGCGCGTGGATCGCTTTAAGCATTTTTGCCACAATTTTGGTCTTGGATTTGGGTACAACAGAGAAAACGTTGCGGTAGAAATGCACCGTGCAGCGCTGGTATTTGGCATCCGGGAACACCTTACCCACGGCCTCCAGCATTCCCATGCACTTGTCGCCGACGATGAGCTTTACACCGTCCAAGCCGCGTCCACGGAGCCACTGGAAGAAGCTGACCCAACTGGCCTTGTCCTCCTTCATGCCCTCGGCGGCTCCCAAAACCTCACGAAAACCGTCCTCATTCACGGCGATCGCCACCAAAACAGCAACATTTTCGTACTCTCCGCCCCAGTTGCGGCGCAGGTAGATGCCGTCCACGTAGACGTATGGATAGCGCCCGCCCTGCAAGGGGCGGTTCCGCCAGTCCTCGATGTGAACGTAGGCTTTCTTGTTCAGCTCGCTGATGGTGGCGGGCGAGACCTTGCTGCCCCACAGTGCCTCCGTGATGTCCTCCACACGGCGCACGGAGACACCTGCCAGATACATCTCAATGAGCGCCTCCTCTACGCTGCTTTCCCGGCGACGATACCGCTCGATGATGGCAGTCTCGAAGGATACGCCCTTGAGCCGGGGGACGTGGAGCGTGACGTCACCGGAGGTCGTGGTAAGGTTCCTGTCGTAGTGACCGCTGCGGTAGCCCTGACGGGCCTCGCTGCGCTCATAGCGGGCGGCTTGGGTCAGCGACTCCGCCTCCTTCTCCAGCAGCTCGTTCAGGGTTTCCTCCACGCTGCCGCGAACCAATTCCTTGATCTGGCCCTTGATTACTCCCTCGTTTAGCTGTACAATTTTCTCGGACATAGTTTGCTTGCTCCTTTTGAATGTTTGTGTGGTAACTTCATTATTGTATTTACACCGAAGTACCGAAGGAAAGTAATATACAACAGTATAAAGGCAGATATACGGGAAATCATCCGGGATATATGCAAGTGGAAAGGAGTGGAGATACTGGAAGGTCACTTGATGCCGGAGCATATCCACATGTTGGTGGCGATTCCGCCGAAGTACAGTGTGTCATAATTTATGGGGTATTTGAAGGGCAAGAGCGCCATGATGATATATGAACGCCATGCGAACCTAAAGTACAAATTTGGCAACCGGCACTTTTGGGCAGAGGGGTACTATGTGAGCACCATAGGCTTAAATGAAGCAACGATACGAAAGTACATACGTGAGTAAGAGACACACGACCAGATGATGGATAAGATCACAACGAGGGAATTGGAAGACCCTTTTAAGGGGCCGGCCAAGTAATCAGTCCACAATGGCTTGAACGAAGTGACAGCCAGCGCCTTTTAGGCGCTGGCTGTATGAAGCCCTTATAGGGCTTGACTACTTTGGGAGGTGAGAATGATGAATGGCGCGAGTGGCCTTTTTGTTTAGATAAAATTCCGTTACAAACCGGTAAATCGAATTCATCAGGACAGTTGGGGCACACCATGATCGGAGGCTGCTATGTTTATTTGACAGGATATTCTGTGAAAAATCTTGTATTTTATGTTGACAAACAGTACTTCAATATGGTAGTATCATTCTTGCGTTTGAGAGTTAGACGTGAACTCATTATCCGGAGAGATGGCCGAGCGGTTGAAGGCACCGGTCTTGAAAACCGGCGATGTGAAAGCATCCGTGGGTTCGAATCCCACTCTCTCCGCCAATTTAAACTACCATCGACCTGCGGAAGTACCCAAGAGGCCGAAGGGGCTCCCCTGCTAAGGGAGTAGGACGTGTAAAAAGCGTCGCGGAGGTTCAAATCCTCTCTTCCGCGCCAAGAGCGAGAATGCTTGATTGTTCAAGTGTTCTCGCTGTTTTTTGTTTTTTAGCCCAAATCAGAAAAGTGATTTTAGCGTTAATTGAAAAAATGATCCTGTCAAGATTTGGACCTGTTTCGCTTGCGTCAGAATGCAGGGCCGTTTCAAAAAATCTTTTCAAATGTGAAACATTTCCGCAGCCTGAATGATATAGTAAGTGAAAGGCCTTTCAAGGAGAATCCTATGTTGACAGAAGAACAGTTTGCGTATCTTGCAAAAAAGTATATGGACACGGTGTTCCGTCTGGCGCTCCACTACACCAAAAGCCGCTCGGAATCGGATGACATCACGCAGGAGGTGCTGCTCAAGCTCTACCGCACGGACAAACCGTTTGAGAGCGAGGATCACGTCAGGCACTGGCTCATCCGTGTCACGGTCAACGAGTGCAAGCGGACGTTTCTCTCTCCGTGGAAGCGGACGGAGGCGATCGATGATTATGCCGAACAGCTTGCGTTCAAAACGCCGGAGCACAGCGAACTCTTTCATGCTGTGATGGCGCTGCCGCAGAAATACCGTGTGCCGATCTTTCTGCACTATTATGAGGGGTACTCCTGCGAGGAGATATCCCAATTCCTCGGCATTCCCAACGCGACCGTCCGTACCCGGCTGCGGCGCGGGCGGGAACAGCTCAAAACCGATCTTCAGGAGGCGAACAACGATGTTTGACGAAAAACTTTATCAGGAGACAGTCTCTGCGCTTCATGCCTCCGAAGACACACTTTCGGAGGTAATGAACATGACGCACAAGACAAAAAGAAGAGGCGGACTGCGCACGGCGGCGGTGCTTGCGGCGGTCATCGCGATCCTGTGCTGCACGGCGGCAGCCGCGGCGGCGCTGGGACTGGATCAGCGGCTGGCGGAATACTTTGGAGCAACGGCGGAGCAGGAGGAGCTGCTCTCGACTGCGGCGGTCCCGATGAACATTGTGAAGCGGGACAGCGGCGCGGTGATGCGCATCGAGCAGGTCATCGCCGACCGCTATTGTGCGGCGGTCCTCATCGACTTTACCGCGCCGGATGGGACAGTTCTGGATCAGGACTACTACGCATTCGATCGGAGCGTGTCCGCAACGTCCAGGGACGGAGTGAAAATGCAGACCTACGGCATTGGCTGGGAGGTATTGCCAAGCAGCACGGAGGATGAGACGGGCCGCCATGCCACGATCTTGATGACGATCCATTCTCTGAAAGGAGAATTCAACTTCATCGGTGCGAAGGTGAAGTTGACGCTCGATGGCCTGTATCGGGACAACTGGGGGGAAGAGCTTGTTGTCCCCGGCCGCTGGAGCTGCACATTCACCATGCCGGAGACTGATCCGGGACGCCTGTGCACGGTGAATGAGCCGATCGAGATCGAGGGAAAGAACGCCGTGCTGACGACGCTCTATGTCTCGCCGCTCTCGCTGACCTGCGAGATCAAGCAGGGAAAGGATGATCTGAAAGAAACGGTTGAGCCCATCTACAGCGACGACGGGAAGGAGAGCATCGCTCCCGAGGTGACGCTGCAAAACGGCGAAACGGTCGGCGCGGCGGACTGGTTGTTCCTTATAACGAATTATGCCGATGAGCGCGGGCGCTACTGCTTCCGGATGGATGAAATTCTTGATCCGGAAACGGTGAGCAGCGTTTCCGCCTTCGGAGAGACGTTCTCCATCGAATGACGGGACGATAAAGCATATTTATGTAAAAAGGAGCCTCTGCATCAAAGCAGAGGCCCCTTTTTCCTGTTTTCACCGCAGCGCGTCCTTCATTTCTTTTACATACGCACCGATGTGCTCGGGCGCGTCCTTGCCGTACTGGGCAAGGAGCTTGACGATGGCGGAGCCGACGATCGCGCCGTCGGAGAGGTCGGCCATCTTCTTCGCCTGCTCGGGCGTGGAGATGCCGAAGCCGATGGCGCAGGGAATGTCCGTATTCCCCCGCACGAGGGAGACGATGGAGGCGAGGTCGGTCTTGATCTCTCGTCGCTCGCCCGTGACGCCGAGCGATGAGACGATGTAGAGGAATCCCTCGGCCTCGCGCGCGATCATCGCGATGCGGTTCTCCGACGTCGGCGCGATGAGGGAGATAAAGTCGACGCCGTACCTGCGGCACGCGGGGAGAAATTCTTCCTTTTCCTCATACGGCACGTCCGGCAGGATGAGCCCGTCGATGCCCGCGTCGCGGCAATTGGACAAAAAGCGCTCCGTGCCGTAGGAGAAGACGACGTTCGCATAGGTCATAAAGACCATGGGGATCGTTATATCGCGCCGCAGCTCGCGCACAAGGTCAAAGATATTGTCGGTCGTTGTGCCGCTTTGCAGAGCGCGCAGGTTTGCGGCCTGAATGACGGGCCCCTCCGCCGTGGGGTCGGAGAAGGGGATACCGAGCTCGATGAGGTCAGCGCCGTTTTGCACGGCAGCGCGGACGGCAGCCGCGGTCGTTTCAAGATCGGGGTCGCCGCAGGTCAGAAAGGCGATGAACGCCTTGCCGTGGTCAAATGCTCTTGCAAGATCACTCATGAAGATACTCCCCTCTGTAGCGGGCGATGGCGGCGCAGTCCTTGTCGCCGCGGCCGGAGATCGTGACGACAAGAAGCTGATCGCTCCCCATCGTGGGTGCGAGCTTTCGCGCGTAGGCGACGGCGTGGGCCGATTCGATGGCGGGAATGATGCCCTCCGTGCGGGCGAGGTATTCGAACGCCTGCACGGCCTCCTCATCGGTGATGGCAACATACTCTGCGCGGCCGATGTCGTGCAGGTACGCGTGCTCAGGGCCGACGCCGGGGTAGTCGAGACCGGCGGAGATGGAGTACACCGGCGCGATCTGGCCGTATTCGTCCTGACAGAAGTAGGACTTCATACCGTGGAAGATGCCGAGCCTGCCGGTCGAGATGGTCGCGGCGGTCTCAAGCGTGTCGATGCCGCGGCCCGCGGCCTCAACACCGATGAGGCGCACAGCAGGATCGTCGATGAAATGGTAAAAGCTGCCGATGGCGTTCGAGCCGCCGCCGACGCACGCGACCACGGCATCGGGTAGCCGACCTTCCTTTTCCATGAGCTGCTGCTTGATCTCGCTCGAGATGACGGACTGGAAATCGCGTACGATGGTGGGGAAGGGGTGTGGCCCCATGACAGAGCCGAGACAGTAGTGCGTGTCGCTGATGCGCGTCGTCCACTCGCGCATGGCTTCGGACACGGCGTCCTTGAGCGTGGCGGTGCCGGAGGTGACGGGCACGACCGTCGCGCCGAGAAGGCGCATGCGGTAGACATTCAGCGCTTGGCGGATGGTGTCCTCCTTGCCCATGAAAACGACGCACTCCATGCCCATCAGCGCCGCGGCGGTGGCGGTCGCCACGCCGTGCTGGCCCGCGCCGGTCTCGGCGATCAGGCGCGTTTTGCCCATCTTTTTCGCGAGCAGCGCCTGACCGAGCACGTTGTTGATCTTGTGCGCGCCGGTGTGGTTCAGGTCCTCGCGCTTTAAGTAGATCTTTGCGCCGCCGAGGTCCTTTGTCATCTTCTCCGCGTAGTAAAGACGCGAGGGACGGCCCGCGTAGTCGTTCAAAAGCTGCGTCAGCTCGTTCTGAAAGTCAGGGTTGGCCTTGTAGTAGTTGTAGGCCTCTTCAAGCTCGATGATGGCGTTCATCAGCGTTTCGGGGACGTACTGTCCGCCGTGCACGCCAAAGCGCCCGTTCGGATTCGACATGCCTTAGCCCTCCTTGCGCGCGGCGGCAACGAACGCCGCCATTTTGCTTTCGTCTTTGACGCCGTCCGTCTCGATGCCGGAGCTCACGTCCACGCCGTAGGGGTGCAGCGCGGCGATGGCGTCCGCGACGTTGTCGGGGTCGAGCCCACCGGCGAGGAAATAGGGCCGCTGCACGCTCCGGACGAGGCTCCAGTCGAATGTCTTGCCCGTGCCCGCGCCGGAGTCGAGCAGCACGAGGTCGGCGGCGCAGTTTTCGATGGCGGGGAGGTCGGCTTCGCTTTTCACCTTGAACGCGCGGAAGATGGGCTTGCCCGTCAGCGCGCGCAGGCGCGCGATGTAGTCGTCGTCCTCGCTGCCGTGGAGCTGCGCGACGTCGATGACGCCGCGATCTAAAAGCTCCGCCACGGCCTCGACCGGCTCGTTGACGAACACGCCCGCGGCCAGAATACCGGGGGCGAGCAGCGATTTGAGGTGTTCCGCCTGCTCGGGGGAGACATAACGCTTGCTCTTTTTGGCAAAGACGAAGCCGACGAGGTCGGGCTTTAATTTGTTGACGGCGGCGATGTCGCTCTCGCGCGACAGGCCGCAGAGTTTTACCTTGGTCATAAGTTACCTCTCAATTCTGCGAGCCGTCTGGCCTTGTCGGGGGCCCGCATCAGTGTTTCGCCGATCAGCACCGCGTCGGCGCCAATCGAGCGGAGCGCGGCAACGTCCTGCGTGCTCTGCACGCCGGATTCGGCCACGTAGACCGCCTCCGGCGGGATGCGGTCGCGCAGCCGCGCGGCGTTGGAAAAGTCGACGGAAAAATCTTTCAGATTGCGGTTGTTGACGCCGATGATCTTTGCGCCCGCCGCGACGGCGGAGCGGATCTCGTCCGCGTCGTGCGTCTCCACGAGCGCGGAGAGGCCGAGTTCATCGCAGACGGCGAGATATTGCGCGAGTGTCCTCGTGTCCAGCAGCGCGCAGATGAGCAGCACGCAGTCCGCGCCCATCAGGCGGGACTGATAGAGCTGGTAGTCGCTGACGGTGAAGTCCTTGCGCAGCATCGGCGTTGAGACGGCGGCGCGAATTTCGCGGAAGATGTCGTCCGAGCCCAAAAACCACTTGGGTTCTGTCAGGCACGAGATGCAGTCCGCACCGGCGGCCTCGTAATCGCGCGCGATGTCTAGATAGGGAAAGTCCCGCGCGATGACGCCCTTGGAGGGCGAGGCCTTTTTCACCTCGCAGATGAGGGACAGATCATCTTTTTTGAGCGCGTCGTAAAAGCGCGCGCCGTTCGCGCGGCCCTTTTCGCGGCACATCGCCTGTAAGATATCAAGGCTCATGTTCTCGCTGTCTGCCAGCACGCGCTCACGGGCGTGGGCGGCCAGCTCGTCGAGGATGCTCATGCGTTCGCCTCCGCGCGGTTGCTGACGGCGATGAAGCGCTCGAGCGTTTCAAGCGCCTTGCCGGAGTCGATGAGCTCGGCGGCGAGGGCGATGCCGTCCTTCATGCTCTCCGCCTTGCCGCCGATGTAGAGCGCCGCGCCCGCGTTCATCAGCACCGCGTTGCGCTTGTGGCCCTTTTCGCCCGACAGGATGGCGCGGGTGATGGCAGCGTTTTCCTCCGGTGCGCCGCCCTTGAGGTCGTCTTTCGTGCAGCGGTCAAAGCCGAAGTCCTCGGGTGTGATGACATAGCTCTTGTACCAGCCGTCACGAATTTCGCATACGCTCGTCGGCGCGCTGAGGGAAATTTCATCCAGCTTGTCCTGCCCGTAGACGACCATGCCGCGCTTGACGCCAAGGCTCACGAGCACGCGCGCGAGCGGCTCGACAAGGTACTCGTCGTACACGCCGAGAAGCTGCATCTTCGGCGAGCCGGGGTTCGTCAGCGGCCCCAAGATGTTGAACACCGTGCGGAAGCCCAACTCCTTACGGATCGCGCCGACGTATTTCATCGAGCTGTGGTATTTCTGCGCAAAGAAGAAGCACATGCCGACCTCTTTCAAGAGCTCCACGCACTGCTCGGGGCTCTGCTGGATGTTGACGCCGAGGGCCTCGAGGCAGTCCGCCGTGCCGCACTGGGACGAGGCGGCGCGGTTGCCGTGCTTGGCGACCTTCATGCCGCCCGCCGCCGCGACAAGGGCGGAGGTGGTGGAAATGTTGAAGCTGTGGGCGTTGTCGCCGCCGGTGCCGACGATCTCGAAGATGTCCATGCCGGTGTCTACCTTTGTGGCGTGGTCGCGCATGGCGGCGGCGCAGCCTGCGATCTCATCGGTCGTCTCGGCGCGGGCGCTCTTGGTCGAGAGGGCCGCGAGGAACGCTGCGTTCTGGGTGGGGGTGGTCTCGCCGCTCATGATCTCGTTCATCACGGCGTAGGCTTCGTCATAACTGAGATCGCCCTTGTTGACGATTTTCACGATGGCTTCTTTGATCATGGTTTCAATTCTCCTTCAAAAAGTTTTCCAGCATGGTTTTGCCGTTCGGCGTCATAATGGATTCGGGATGAAACTGCACCCCGTAGATGGGATAGTCCTTGTGCTGCACGGCCATGATCTCGCCGTCGTCTGTGACGGCGGTGACTTTCAGGCGGTCCGGCATGGTGGCGGCGTCGGCCGCGAGGGAATGGTAGCGCGCGACGGGTGCGGTCTTGGGGCAGTTTTGGAAGAGCCGCGAGCTCGTGTCGAAGTGGACGAGCGACTGCTTACCGTGCATTAGCTCTTTAGCATAGGTCACGGTCGCACCGAAGGCGGCACAGATGGCCTGATGCCCGAGGCACACGCCAAGCGTCGGGATGCGGGGCGAGAGCGTCTTCACAACGTCGATGAGAACGCCTGCGTCTTCGGGCCGCCCGGGGCCGGGGGAGAGGATGATGCGCGCGGGGTGCAGCGCATCGATCTCCTCGATACTCAGCTCATCGTTGCGGACGACGCGGATGTCTGGATCGATCGCGCCGACGAGCTGGTAGAGGTTATAGGAAAAGCTATCGTAATTGTCGATCAAAAGGATCATAGGTCTTCCTCCTGCGCAAGCGTCAAGGCGCTGACCACGGCCTTCGCCTTGTTGATGCATTCCTGATACTCTGTTTCGGGGACGGAATCTGCCACGATGCCCGCGCCGCTGCGGACGAACACGCGCCCGTTTTTCTTGTAGGCGATGCGGATGGCGATGCAGGTGTCCATGTTGCCGGTGAAGTCGATGTAGCCGATGGCCCCGCCGTAAATGCCGCGCTTGTTGTTCTCAAGCTCACCGATGAGCTGGCAGGCGCGGATCTTCGGCGCGCCGGAGAGCGTTCCAGCGGGGAGCACGGCCTCAATGGCGTCAAGCGCGTCGCGGTCATCGCGAATCTCGCCGCGCACGGTGGAGCCGATGTGCATCACGTGGGAGTAGCGCTCGATGGAGTGCAGCTTTTCGACCTGCACCGCGCCGAATTTGCTGACCTTGCCGAGGTCGTTGCGCCCGAGGTCGACGAGCATGTTGTGCTCGGCAAGCTCCTTTTCGTCGTGCAGGAGGCTTTCTTCAAGCGCCTTGTCCTCCTCGTCCGTTTTGCCGCGCGGACGGGTACCCGCGAGGGGGAAGGTGTGCAGCACGCCGTCTTTGAGCTTGACGAGCGTTTCGGGCGACGCGCCCGCGACCTCAACGTCGGTGCCGGAAAAGTAAAACATGTACGGCGAGGGATTGATGGTGCGCAGCACGCGGTAGGTGTCGAGCAGGCTTCCTTCAAACGGCGCGCTCAGGCGGTTCGAGAGCACGATCTGGAAGATGTCGCCCTCGCGGATGTGGTGCTTGGCGGTCTCGACCATCGTATAGAACTGCTCTTTCGAAAAAAGCGGCGTGACCTCGCCGAGGAGCCGCCCCGGCGCTTCCTGCTTCTTTTCGCCGGTTTTAAGGAGCGAGACGAGTTGCTCAAGCTCGAGCTTTGCCTTGTTGTAGCCGACCTCGACGTCGCTGAGCGCCATGTTGACGATGAGCACGATCTTCTGCCGCACATGATCGAAGGCGATGACCTTGTCAAAGAGCATCAGATCGACATCCTTGAAGCTGTCCTCGTCCTGCTCGCCGCAGCGGACGCTCGGCTCGCTGTATTTGAGATAATCGTAAGAAAAATACCCCACGAGCCCGCCGGTGAAGGAGGGGAGGTAGTCGAAGCGGGGGCTTCTGTAGCTTGATAGCAGCTCACGCAGGTATTGGGACGGATCGTCCGTGCGGACGGTGAGGCCGCCAGCCTTCATTTTGCCGTCAATGCACGTGATCTCGAGCTTTGGGTCGAAGCCCAAAAACGTGTAGCGGCCCCAGCGGTCGTCCGCCTGCGCGGATTCGAGCATGTAGCAGTGGGTGGACACATTTTTGAGGATGCGCATCGCTTCGATGGGGGTGATGAAGTCGGAAAGAATTTCACAGCTCAGCGGGAGCACGTCGTACTGCTTTGTGACGGCGATTTCTTTGACGGTTTCGAGCGGTGGTAGGATATACATGAGTGACCTCCTGAAAAAGAAAAACTCCTTTGGCGTTCTGCCAAAGGAGCTTATTGCGCAAACAAAAGCGCCCCGACAGAACGGTACAGTCTGTCAAGGACGAATGCGATACGAAAGAAACGAACGATCCGCGGTGCCACCTTGAATTCACGGTTGCCCGTGCGCTTGGCGGAGATACCATCATATCTCCCGGCAACTGACGTATGTCAACACGTTGCAGGATACTCTGCGCACAAAACGCATTTCGCTGCACCCTCGGCGGTCCATTTGACAATGCGTATCTTGCCTGATTTTCAGCATCGCAGGCTCTCTGTGAAGGCGTCACTGCCGTTATCTCCGCTTCAACGGTTTGCGGTATTAACTTGAGCGAAAATATAGCACACCCCATTAGCAATGTCAATAGGGTGTGCATGATTTTTTGTAAAATTTTGGTTCTTTATTCCGCGGCGCGGCGAAGAATGTCGGCGACAAGCGCCTTGTCGAGCTGCGGGAAGGGAATGACCGGTTCGGGATGCTCGGGATGCTCCATGAGCAGTTTTTCCGCCCAGGACATGTTGTACCAGCGGCCGAACTTGTAGCCGCTGCGCGTGAACACGCCGATGCGGCGGAAGCCCATGTGCTCATGGAAGCGGATGCTGTTGTCCGTTAAATATTCGTCGTCCGCCCCCTGCGGCTCGCCGATGCAGGCATAGAGATTGTAAATGCCCTGTGCGCGGGAGATATCTTCGAGCGCGCGGTAGAAGCGCTTGCCGAGACCATGCTTGCGCGCGTCGAGCGAGAGGTAGATGGTCGTTTCGGCGCAGCGGTCATAAGCCTCGCGTGCGATGAATGTGTGCGTGTAGGCATAGCCGAGAAGCTGGCCATTTTCATCTTCAGCGACAAGATAGGGGTACTTCTGCGAGACGTCCGCGATGCGGCGGCGGAACTCATCGAGAGAAGGCACATCGTATTCAAACGAGATGGCCGTCTGTTCGACGTAAGGCGCGTAAATATGCAGGAGAGCGGGGGCGTCGTCAAGCGTGGCGACGCGGAAGCGGAACACGGAGAATGGCATTTCAATCACCTTTCAAATCCGTGCACCCAGTCAGAGCGCAGGTAGTAAATGAGATAGATGGTGGAGCTGATGGCCCACGTGATGGGATAGGCCCAGTAGATGTAGCGGATATCGCCGAAGAGGTGCACGACGATCATGATGTAGATGATGCGGATGACGCACCAGACCGAGAGCATGATCATCATGGGCACGACCGCGCGGCCCGCGCCGCGGCATACCGCCGCGATGGAGTGCGAGAAGGCGAGCAGGCAGTAGAACAGTGCCACCGTGCGCGCCTGCTGCACGCCGAGGGCGACGACGCCGGGCGTGCTGTCGAACAGTGCGATGAGATCGCTCGCCCAGATATAGTAGCACAGACCGATGAGCTCAGCCATGATGACGGCGATGATGATGCAGAAACGCGCACCGCTCTTGGCGCGGTCATACTGCTTGGCACCGAGGTTCTGCCCGACAAACGTGGTGCAGTCCATCGTAAAGCTCGTGATGGGCAGGAACGCGAAGCCTTCGATCTTGCAGTGCGCGCCGTAGGCTGCCATGGCGAGCATACCGAAGGAGTTGATCTGCGACTGGACGATGACGTTTGCAAGGCCGATGACGCAGTTCTGAATGCCGGAGGGCAGACCGTAGCGGATGATCTCACGCAGCATATCGCCGTGGAAACGGATATTGCGCGGCGTGACGGTGTAGACCTCGCCCTTTTTGAGCAGGTGGATGAGGCAGAGCACGCAGCTCGTGCCCTGGGAGAGGACCGTCGCCACGGCGGCGGACCAGACGCCCCAGCGGAATGCGCCGATAAATAGGATATCGAGCGCGATGTTGATGAGTGAGGAAATGATGAGGTAGTGCAGAGGACGGCGGCTGTCGCCGAGGGCGTTCAGAATACTCGTGCACATATTGTAGAGCACCGTCGCCAGCACGCCGAGGAAGTAGTAGCGGAAGTATTCGACCGCCTGCGGCATGACCTGCGCGTCGGTGTTCATCCAGACCAAAAACGTCGGCGTGAGGAATACGCCGATGACCGTCAGCGCCGCGCCCGAGACGATGCCGAAGGCAAGGTTCGTATGGATGGCGCGCGAGACGTTTTCATAGTCGCCCGCGCCGAAATATTTGGAGATGGCGACGCCCGCGCCCATGGCCGTGCCGATAAACAGACTGGTGAGCAGCATGATGAGCGTGCCGGACGAGCTGACGGCGGCGAAAGCGTTCGTGCCGAGGTATTTGCCCACGATGAATGCGTCCGCCGTGCTGTAGAGCTGCTGAAAGACCTGACTGATGAAGATCGGCAGCGCGAAGCGCAGGATCAGGGAGACGTAGCTCCCTTCGGTCATGTTTTGAATGGTTTGCTTGCCAGCAGCGGCTGGTTGTGCCATGTGACCCTCTCTTTCTGTGCCCCGCGGCGGGACAACTACACACTCTCTCGTTGCTGTGGGAACTGCTGAAAAAGGAAAAGCGCCGCTCTGGACAACTTCGCATCGTTTCGATGCGGAGGTGACTGATACGGTGCTTTTCCTCAGATACTGAAGAAACAGCAGATAAAAATCTTACAAATTCTTGACAGATCTATTATATAGTTGTATCCAGTGAAAGTCAACCGTCTGCGCTCACATCACGAGCGCGAGCAGCACAGGGGTGACATAGGCTTCGACGAGCGCGGCAAGGGCAAGCAGTGGCACGACGGCAAAGAGAAAAACGCGCAGGCAGTCCTGAAGGCGCGGCCAGAGGGGGACTGCCTCCTTTTTGCGGCGGAGACGGTCGGTTCCCGTGCGGCAGATGAGAAGTCCCAGCGTGCAGGCGAGGATGAGCGCCGTGAGCTCAAAGACACCGTGCGGCAGGATGCCGACAAGGTAAACGCCGAGCCCCAGCCCCTGCAAAAGATACAGCGCGGCAAATGCGCCGAGCATCAGCGCATTCGTGCCGAGCGCGAGCGCACTGAGCGGCAGGAACGGGATGAGCCCGTAGAGCATCGAGAGGAGGGACGCCGTGATGTTGTTGAAAAACAGCGTCGCCATCATCTGCGACTGGGGAACATCGTCGGTAAGTCCCAGCTGCTCGACCTGCGCGGCGAAGTTTTGAAGCGTCTGCTGCGCCATGTCGGGGAAGATCATTCCGGCGGCGAAGCCAAGAAGCACCAGCACGCCGAACGCGGCGGCGGTGCTGAAAAATTCATGCTTGAGCAGGCCGTGCGACAGGGTGGGACAGTAACGGTCGATCATGCCAGCTTGGCGATGCCGGCCTTGATGCGCTTGATCGTCTCCTCACGGCCGAGGATATGGCAGATCTCGACCGCGCCGCCGGGCGTGACGAGCTTGCCCGCAACGGCGATGCGCAGCGGCCACATGAGCGTCGCATTCTTCACGCCGAGCTCCTCGGCGAACGAGACGAGCATGTCGTGGATGGCGTCGTTCGTCCACTCGGGGAGGCTTTCGAGCTTGGGCAGGACCTTATTGAGCATGTCGAGCGAGACCTCGCTGTTGGTCTTGGACTTCTTGTTCGTGTAGAACTCAACGCCGTACTCGGGGAGAGCATCGAAGAAATCGACCTTTTCGGGAATGTCGGTGAGCTTTTCGCAGCGGGCCTGTAAGAGCGCTGCGATCTCGCTGGCAGAGTATGCCTCGTTCCTGACGGCCTGACGGATGTAAGGCTCGGCGACCTTACAGAACTCCTCGGGGGAGAGGTTGCGCAGATAATTGGCGTTGAAATACGTCAGCTTTTCGATGTCGAAAATGGCGGGGGACTTGGATATGCCGCCGATGTCGAAAGCCTTAATGAGCTCGTCGAGCGTGAAGAACTCCTGATTGCTGATTTCGCCGCGCGGCGACCAGCCGAGCAGCGCCACATAGTTGAGGATGGCGGGCGTCAGGTAGCCCTGCGCCTTGAGGTCTTCATAGCTCGGGTCGCCGTTGCGTTTACTCATCTTATGCTGCGCGTCGCGCATGACGGGGGAGCAGTGCACGTAGGTCGGCACCTCCCAGCCGAAGCCCTCGTAGAGGAGGTTGTACTTCGGGGCGGAGGAGAGATATTCGCTGCCGCGCACGACATGGGTGATGCCCATGAGGTGGTCGTCGATGACGTTGGCAAAGTTGTAGGTCGGCAGACCGTCGCGCTTCAAGAGCACCTGATCGTCGAGCGTCTTGTTTTCCACCGTGATGTCGCCAAAGCTTGCATCGTGGAAGGTCGTGGTGCCGTCCTTCGGGATGCGCTGGCGGATGACGTAGGGCTCGCCCGCGGCAACGCGCGCCTTGGCCTCTTCGAGCGGCAGATCGCGGCAGGGGTCGTCCGCGCGGTCAAATTCGCCGCTGTCCTCCTCGCTCTCGGCCTTTTCGCAGAAGCAGTAATAGGCGTGGCCGCGCTCGACCAGAAGCTCGGCATACTTGCCGTAGGTGTCGCGGCGCTCGCTCTGGATATACGGGGCGACGGGGCCGCCGACGTCGGGGCCTTCGTCGTGGGAGAGGCCGCACTCGGCCATCGTGCGGTAGATGACGTCCGTTGCGCCCTCGACCAGACGGCCCTGGTCGGTATCCTCAATGCGGAGGATGAAGGTGCCGCCGGCGTGGCGGGCGATGAGATAGGTGTAGAGCGCGGTGCGCAGGTTGCCAACGTGCATATAGCCCGTGGGGGAGGGGGCGAAGCGCGTGCGCACCTTGCCGTGCGGGATCTTCGCTTCCATTTCCTCAAAATACTTCATGTCGATGGACATAGGTGACCTCCTGAAGTGAAATCAAAATAAGATATTATATTACATCACATTTTCGCTGAAAAGTCAACGAAAGGCGCGGCGATTTTATGCCCGCCGGGGCGGCGTATATGCATGCCGCGCTCGTTTTTCCTTGCATTGAGCCGTTGCATTTCCGCGCGCGATATGGTAACATAACAAATTGGGTCGATAGCTGCGCCAAAAGCGGCGCATTGGAGATATATCGAAACAGAAAACAAGAGATCGGAGAATTCAATCATGGAAAACATGGAACAAGCGGCACGCAAAAAAGTGATGCTGTCGGGCATCCAGCCCAGCGGCGATCTGACCCTCGGGTCCTACCTCGGCGCGATCAAGAACTGGGCGGAGCGCGACGAGGAATTTGACAACTACTACTTCATGGCCGATATGCACTCGATCACGGTCCGTCAGGATCCTGCGGCGCTGCGCCGCCGCACGCTCGAGCAGCTCGCGCAGTACATCGCCTGCGGCTTAGACCCCGAGAAGAACACGCTCTTCATCCAGTCCCATGTGCACCAGCACGCAGAGCTCGGCTGGATATTAAACTGCTACACGATGTTCGGTGAGCTTTCCCGCATGACGCAGTTCAAGGACAAGTCCGCCAAGAACAGCGAGAACATCAACGGCGGCCTTTTCACCTATCCTGCGCTGATGGCGGCGGATATCCTGCTCTACCAGCCTGATTTTGTCCCCGTGGGCGAGGATCAGAAGCAGCACGTCGAGCTTTGCCGCAACATCGTCCAGCGCTTCAACGGCATTTACGGCGATGTCTTCAAGATGCCCGAGCCGTATATCCCCAAGGTCGGCGCGCGCGTGATGAGCCTGAGCGACCCGGCGAGCAAGATGTCCAAGTCCGACAAGGACCCCAACGGCTCCATTTACCTGATGGAAAAGCCCGAGGATATCCTGCGCAAGTTCAAGCGCGCCGTGACCGACAGCGACACGGAAAACTGCGTGCGCTATGATCCCACGAACAAGCCCGGCGTTGCGAACCTGATGACCATCTACTCCGCTGTGACGGGCAAGAGCTTTGACGAGATCGAGCAGGAGTTCGCCGGTCAGGGCTACGGCGCGTTCAAGCCCGCCGTGGGCGATGCCGTCATCGAGACGCTGCGCCCCATCCGCGAGGAAGCCACGCGCATCCTTGCCGACAAGGCCTATCTTGAATCCGTTTACCGCGAGGGCGCGCAGAAGGCATCCTACGTGGCGGAAAAAACGCTGCGCAAGGTCTACAAGAAGGTCGGCTTCGTGGCCCGCTGAGCGGAAAAGGTGAGAGAGAATGAATGAGATACCCAAAGAGTTATTGCTGAGCGTGGGCGCGGCGCTGCTGTGCGCGTTTGCCGTCAGCTTCCTGATGTGCCCGATGGTCAAGTCCTTCGCCTATAAGATCGGCGCGATCGACGTGCCGAAGGACAACCGCCGGATGCACAAAAAGCCCGTGCCGAGACTGGGCGGCCTTGCTATTTTCCTCGGCTTCATCGTGAGTATGCTGCTGTTCGTGAAGATCGACCACCAACTGAAGGGCATCTTGTTGGGCGCGTCCATCATCGTTGTTTTGGGCGTAGTGGACGATATGTCCCCGCTGCGCGCGTATTTTAAGTTCTGCGTGCAGATCTTCGCGGCGCTCGTCGCCGTGTTCCACGGCGTCGTGATCCAGACGCTCTCCAACCCGAACGTCTTTGCTGAAAGCCCGTATTGGGACCTCGGCTGGCTGTCCATCCCCATCACAGTTTTGTGGATCGTCGGTATCACGAATGCCGTCAACCTCATCGACGGCCTGGACGGTCTTGCCTGCGGCGTTTCGACCATCAGCGCGATCTCGATGCTCGTTATCGCACTGCTCGTCTCCGAGGGCGACGTGGCGCTCGTCATGGCCTCGCTCGTGGGTGCGTGCCTCGGCTTTCTGCCCTTCAACAAGAATCCTGCAAAGATGTTCATGGGCGACACGGGCTCGACGTTCCTCGGCTACATCCTCGCGACCATTTCCATTCAGGGCCTTTTCAAGTATTACGCCATCGTGTCGTTCGCGGTGCCATTCCTGATCCTGGGACTTCCGATGTTCGACACGCTGTTCGCCATCATCCGTCGTTTGGCCCACGGGCAGAACCCGATGGCGCCGGACCGCGGTCACATCCATCACAGGCTCATCGACATGGGCTTAAATCAGAAGCAGGCCGTCGCGGCGCTGTATGTTATCAGCAGCATTCTCGGCCTTTCCGCCGTGGTGCTGACGTCGAGTGGCGCCATCAAAGCGATGCTCTTCCTGATGGCGCTGGCGGTGGCGGCGTTCCTCGCCTCGCGCGTCATCTTCCACCGTGATATCGACAAGGCGATGCAGGCGGAAAAGACCGCGGCAGAGGAGAAGAGCACAGAGACCGCCGCCGTGGCGGAAAACGCGCTCGCAGAACCCGCAGAACCGAAAGAAGAAACCAACGAAGAGAAAAAAGAGGAAGCATAAATGGAAAAACTGCGCATTATGAGCGTGTTCGGCACGCGGCCAGAGGCCATCAAGATGGCCCCACTCGTCAAGGAGCTTGCCTCGCGCGAGGAGATCGAGAGCCTTTGCTGCGTCACCGCGCAGCACCGCGAGATGCTCGACAGTGTCATGGAGGTCTTTGACCTCAAGGCCGACTGCGACCTCGACATTATGACACCGCGCCAGACGCTTTCAAGCATCACGAGCAAGTGCCTGCTCGGTATGGACGACGCCATCGAGCAATTAAAGCCTGACATGATCTTAGTCCACGGCGACACGAGCACGACGTTTGCCGGTGCGCTCTCGGCCTTTTACCACAAGGTGCCCGTCGGACATGTGGAGGCGGGCCTTCGCACCTACGACAAATACTCCCCGTTCCCCGAGGAGATGAACCGTAAGCTCGTCACGGCCATCGCAGACCTCTATTTCTGCCCGACGAAGAACAACCGTGAGAACTTACTCAAAGAGGGCGTGACCGAGGGCCTTTTCATCACGGGTAATACGGTCATCGACGCGCTGAAAACGACGGTGCGCAAGGATTATCACTTTACAACGGAGCCTCTCAACGAGCTGGACTATTCCAGAAAGGTCGTGCTCGTGACCTGCCACCGCCGCGAGAATTACGGTCAGCCCATGGAGCATATCATGACCGCGCTTCGCGATATTGCGCTCCAGAACGAGGACTGCGAGCTCGTCTATCCCGTGCACCTCAGCCCCGTCGTGCGCGAGAACGCGCAGAAGTTCCTCGCCGGCACGCCGCGCGTGCACCTCATCGATCCGCTGAGCGCGGACGAGATGCACAACCTCATGGCGCGCTGCTACATGGTGATGACCGACAGCGGCGGACTCCAGGAGGAGGCCCCCGCGCTCGGTAAGCCCGTGCTCGTGATGAGAAAAGAGACGGAGCGCCCCGAGGCGGTCGCCGCCGGCACGGTGAAGCTCTGCGGCGTCGAGTACGACGATGTGCTGCGCATGGGCAACGAGCTGCTGCGCAGCAAGGAGGCCTACGACGCGATGGCGCACGCCGTCAACCCCTATGGCGACGGCCACGCCTGCGCACGCATCGCCGACGCGATTTTGTGGCACTTTGGCCGTAAGGCCGAGCGCCCCGCCGACTTTAACGCTTGAGAGGAAAGGACGTGAAGCAGAATGAAGAAGCGGAGAGTATCGCCCATTGGTGCTGCTTTTGTCACGCTCGTTCTGCTGGTGCTGCTGTTCGTGGTGCGCGGTGCGCTGCACCGCCCGGCACGCATCGTCCTGCCGCAGGAGACGGAGAGCGGCGAGAGCAGCGATGAGTCGCTCGACGACGGCAGCGCGGGCCGCGTGTCCGTGCGGCCAGATACAGTGCAGAGCGCCATCGCGACGCTCGCGCGTCCTACGCGCTATACGCGTTCGATCACCATTGAGCGCTATTACACGGGAGGCAGCGGCGTGGATCGCAGCACCGTCTCGGTTGACGGCGCATGGATGCGCGCGGACACCGAAACGGCGAGCGGCGAGTTGAGCCACACTGTCACGAACGGCGAAAAGACGTGGGTGTGGTACGGCAGCGGCAAGGAATACTTTGAAAGCGCCGCGTCCTTCACCGCCGACGAAGAGCAGGGCATCCCGACCTATGAGGATATCCTGCGTCTCGATACAAAGTGCATCAAGACGGCGGATTACCGCCTGCTCGACACGGTGGACTGCATCTTTGTGGAAACTGCTGCCGATGACGGCGGCTACATCGAGCGCTATTGGGTCAGCGTGAGCGACGGATTGCTCTGCGCGGCGGAAAAGCTCAACGGAGACGAGGTCGTCTACCGCATGGCGGGCATGACGGTCGACAGCGGGAACGTGGCGGAGGACGCCTTTACGCTGCCGGACGGCACAGTGCTCCACGAAAGTGCGCTCGACGGCGCAAACCGGTAAAAGAAACTGAAAAGGCCGTCCGAAGATCGTTCTTCGGACGGCCTTTTTGTCAAAATATGTCATAAAATGAGCAGCAGGCCCAGCGCGACGAGCAGCTCGTCGTCGGCCTTTTCCTCAAAGAGAAAGAAGAGGATGAGCAGCAGAAGAAGGTCTGCCTTGTCCACGCCCTTGAGCGGCAGCTTGTCGAGCAGACGCGAGAAGAACTGTGACGCCTCCTGTCCCGGCGAGTCGCCGCAAGGCGGCGGCTCAAGCGGCGGAGGGGGAGGCGGCGTGCTGCCGCGCGGGGGCGGCTCGCGGCGCGGCTCATTGTGAGGCGGGTCCTGCATGGGAACGCGGGTGTAAACGCCGTCGTCGTTGCGAAGATAGCGGTTATACATTGCGCGGCCCCCCTTCGCTGAGGAGCAGCGTCTTCCCCAGGTGGATGAAGCGCGCGAGCTGTGCCGCGCGCTCGACCTTGTCCTGCCGCTCCGGCTTCAAAAATGGGCGCAGCGCACGCAAAAATGCGGCGGTCTCGCCGCTCTCGGGCCGATTGAGCTGCGAGAGCACGGGCAGCAGCTTGGCGATCATGCCGGGGTCAATGCCGCCGAGCAGCGACGAAAGATCACCCATCGGATCGCCCTGCGGCGGTGGCGGCGTGGGAGCCGACGGCGCAGGACCGGCCGCGCCGCCCGCGGGCGGGGGAGGCGGTGCGCTGTTTCCCGACTGCCCCATCTGCTGCGACAGGCTCTGCGCCATGTTCATCACCTGCGCCATGGCGTCCGGATCGGAGAGTAGGGTATTCAGTTTTTCCTCCCACTCGCTCATCGTGACGCCCTCCCACGGTCTTTATTTTTTTGCGCTGTCGTTGATGCGATTCATAATGGCCATGCCCTCGGGACTCTTCATGAGGTTCGAGAGCATCGCGGCCAGTTCCTTGGTGTTGCCCGCCGCGGCATTCTGCGCCGCGTGATTGAGCGCCGCGCCGCCATCCTGAGAGGTGAGCATCTGCATGAGCCTTTGCCCGTCGCCCGATTGCAGGAGCGACTGCGCTATGGCAGGATTGCGCTTGAACTTGTCGATGAGCTGCTGCGTGCTGTGATCCATAGCTGTGCCTCCGTTTCCTGTCTTTCAAGGCAGTATATGAGAGGGACGCGGCAGTTGTGCCGCCGCAGCGGCGAAATTTTTTGAAAACTTTCCGAACCCGTGAAAGAAAACGCCCTGCCCGCGCACATGTATGGTGTAAGGCCTTTGAGGAGAGAAACATATATGTTTTCAAACGAAGCATTTGCCCAAAATGCAGAAAAGTACATGGACACGGTCTTTCGCGTGGCCTACGGCTGGCTCAAAAACCCGGACGACGCCAACGATGTGACACAGGACGTATTGATAGAGCTGTACAAAACAGATAAGGCGTTCGAATCCGACGCCCACTTGAAAAACTGGCTCATCCGCGTCACCGTCAATCGCTGCAAGATGCTCTTCCGCTCGCCGTGGCGCAGGTACGAGGATATCGACGACTACGCCGAAACGATTTCTTTCGAGCAGCCGCGGGACGAAGAACTGTTCAAAGCCGTGATGGCACTCGACAAAAAATACCGCGTGCCGCTGCTGCTTTTTTACTACGAAGGATACTCGACGGCGGAGATCGCCTCGATGCTCTCCCTTGCGGAGAAAACCGTCAGCACAAGACTTTATCGCGCAAGGGCAAAGCTCAGAACGATTTTGGAGGAGGAGTAAAGCAATGACAGAAAAAGAAAGATTTCAACGCGCATTTGCGCCGCTGCACGCCTCCCCGGACACGATGACGGAGGTAATGAAGATGACAGAACGGAAAACGAAACGGCCCGCGCTGCGCCGCGCCGCGACCATCGGCCTCGCGGCCGCGCTCGTGCTGGCGCTCGGCAGCGTCGCGTATGCCTCGGACCTCGGTGGCATCCAGCGCACGGTGCAGCTCTGGCTCAACGGTGAGATGACGGACGCAACGCTGACGGTGAAAAACGGTCACTATACCGTCAACTATACCGACAGCGAAGGAAACGAGCGCGAGCGAAGCGGCGGAGGTGTCGCCTTCGAGCCCGACGGCACGGAGCGGGCTCTGACCGAGGAGGAACTGCTCGCAGATATCAATTGTCCCGAAGTATCCTATCGGGATGACGGCACGGTCACGGTCTACTACCTTGACCAGGAGCTCGACATTACGGACAAGTTCGACGAGGACGGCGTCTGCTATGTGCAGCTTGAGGGCGGCGAGAAGACGATCTACATGACCATCAAGCGCGGCAACGGCTACGCAACGAGCACGGCAAAATACATCCTGCCCAACGAATTCAACAACTGAAAGAAAAACAAGCCCCGCATGGCGCGCACCACGCGGGGCTTGCTTTTTTGCCTATTTTTGAGCTTTTCCGTAGTCGCAGTCTTTTCTCAGCGGGCAGCCGTCGCAGTTGGCTTTGCGGGCGGTGCAGCGGTCGCGGCCGAACAGCACCAGTCGGTGGCAGAAGTCGTTCGACTCCTCCGGCGGCAGGATGGCGCGCAGCTGCTTTTCGACGCTCAGCGGGTCCTTGCTGCCGTCGGTGAGGCCAAGGCGCCCCGTGATGCGGATGCAGTGCGTGTCGCACACGTAGGCGGGCTGGCCGTAGACGTCGCCGAGGATCAGGTTCGCCGTTTTGCGCCCGATGCCGGGGAGGGCTGTGAGCTCCTCCATCGTGCCGGGGACCTTGCCGCCGTACTTTTCGAGCAGGATCTTCGCGCACTCGACGATGTCCTTCGACTTCGTGTTGTAAAATCCGCAGGAGCGGATCGCGTCGCCGACCTCTTCATACGTCGCGTTCGCGAAGGCCTCAAGTGTCGGAAACTTCTGGTAGAGCGACGGCGTGACCATGTTCACGCGCGCGTCGGTGCACTGGGCGGAAAGGCGCACGGCGAACAGAAGCTCGTAGTCCTTTTTATATTCGAGCGAGCAGCGCGCGTTGGGGTAGAGGACCTTCAGCTCCTCCACGATGCGGCGGACGGCGGCTTTGGATTTCATGGCGAAACCTCCTGCGTTTCATCAATACTGCCGACAGTATAGCACAGAGACACGGAAAAATCGACAGAAAAAGTCTGTGCAGTGAAGAAAAAACGTGCTATAATCATTCCATCTGTGAAAAAGGAGGCTTGTGCGATGCGGCTACTATTCAAGCAGCGCTTTTTTTCGTGGTTCGACAGCTATGATATCTACGATGAGGACGGCAACACCGTCTTTACGGTCGAGGGCAAGCTCGCCTGGGGACATTGCCTGCATATCCTGAATGCCGCGGGCGAGCACATCGGCACCGTGCAGCAGCGGGTGCTGACGTTTTTACCCAAGTTCGAGCTTTACATCGGTGAGCAGTACTACGGCTGCATCTGCAAGGAATTCACGTTCTTCGCCCCGCGCTTCACGCTTGAGTGCAGCGACTGGGAAGTGAACGGCAGCTTCATGGAATGGGATTATACGATCGACAGCCCTTCGCGCGGCTGCATCGCCACCATCACGAAGGAACTCTTTCACTGGACGGATACCTACGTCATAGACGTCGTCGACCCGCAGGACGCGCTGGGCGCGCTGATGGTCGTGCTGGCCATCGACGCGGAAAAATGCAGCAGGAACAACTGATATGAGTGAAAAGAGACCTTTGGCGGATGAGATCCGCCCGCTGACGCTCGACGAGGTCGTGGGTCAGAAGCACTTGCTCGGAAAGGGCGCGCTGCTGCGCCGACTCATCGAGTCCGGCTCAAGCGCGAATATGATCTTCTACGGCCCGTCCGGCACGGGCAAGACGACGATCGCGAACATCATCGCGAACCGCACGAATAAGACCCTGTACCGCCTGAATGCGACGACCGCGAGCTTACAGGACGTCAAGAGCATCATTTCCGACGTCGGCACGATGATGGCGCCGGGCGGGATACTGCTCTATCTCGACGAAATTCAGTATTTCAACAAAAAGCAGCAGCAGAGCCTGCTCGAGTTCATGGAAAACGGCTCGATCACGCTGATTGCGTCGACGACGGAGAATCCGTATTTCTATGTTTACGGCGCGCTTTTATCCCGTTCGACGGTGTTTGAGTTCAAAAACGTCAGCGCGGAGGAGACCATCCCCGCGGTCGAGCGCGCGCTCGGTATTTTGCAAGAGCGCAGCGAGCTGCCGCTTTCCTGGGAGGACGACGTGCCGCGCGTCATCGCGCAGCAGTGCGGCGGCGACGTGCGCAAGGCAGTGAGCGCGTGCGAGCTTTTATATGAGGCGGCGGACGTCACGAACGGCGAACTTTTGCTGAAAAGTGAAGACGCCTTACAGGTCGCGCAGCGCAGCGCCATGCGCTACGACAAGGGCGGTGACGCAATGTACGACTGCGCGAGCGCGCTGATGAAGTCGCTGCGCGGCAGCGACCCCGACGCGGCGCTCCACTACCTCGCAAGATTTTTGGAGGCGGGCGATCTGGTCACGCCGTGCAGACGTTTACTCTGCTCGGCGAGCGAGGATGTCGGCATGGCCTATCCGCAGGCTATCGCCATCGTCAAGGCCTGCGTCGACACCGCGATGCAGCTCGGCCTTCCCGAAGCGCAGCTGCCGCTGGCGCAGGCGGCGGTGCTGCTTGCCACCGTGCCGAAGTCCAACAGCGTGGTCGAGAGCATTAATGCCGCTTGGGCGGACGTGAAGGCGGGCAAGAGCGGCAACTTCCCGCGCTGCCTCCAGAATGTCCATGCCGACTCGACCGGCGGCGCGCAGGGGCAGAACTACAAGTACCCGCATGCCTACCCGAACCACTGGGTGAAGCAGCAGTACCTGCCGGACGAACTCAAAAATGCGCAGTATTACCGCTACGGCGACAACAAGGTCGAGCGCGCCGCCGCGCAGTACTGGGAAGCGATCAAGGGGTGAAGGCATGGATATGAGATTGAACGATATTGTCGAAATGAAGAAGCCGCATCCCTGCGGCGAGAAGATATGGCTCGTGACGCGCGTGGGTATGGACATCAAGCTCAAATGCACGCGCTGCGGACGCGAGGTGATGCTGCCGCGCGCCAAGGCGGAAAAGGGCATCAAGAAAATTCTGGAAAGGGAGGAACCCCATGAATAAGAAAACGCGCGCCGTCGCGATCCTGCTGGTCGCGGTGATGATCTTATCGCTCGTTGCATCGATGGTTATTCCGTATTTATAAAAACCAGCGCGCACGCCGCGGCACCAAAAGGGGTACTCTCTTTCGCGAAAGGGAATACCCCTTTTGAAAACCCCAGAGAAAGGCTTGCATTGGCAGCTTTGCTGCCTTACGGATGCGGCACACCCCTTGCGGGTGCCGCTTTGTCTGCGATTCGGCAGCCTTCCGCAATCACCATCTACTACAGATTTCTACGGACTTGTTTTTGCCTGCCGCCGCGCAGGGACTATCTTTGCCCAGCGCGTGCAGTTCTTCGAGCCTAAAGCTGGCAATGAAAATTTTCTCTGGGTGGGTGTAAGGGAGGGATATCTCTTTTCGGAAAAGAGATATCCCTCCTTTTATCCGTATTGTGTGGCAGCGGAATATCTGTTATACTGGATTAAATGGCGGGCGGGAGCGTTCGCCGACTGAGAGTAAAGGAGAGATAGAAGATGAGAAAATGGACAGTATGCGTATTAGCGGCCCTTTGCGTCTTCGGACTGTTTGGCTGCGGGGCTAAGAGCGTTCCCTCGCTGGATGAGGTCAAGGACTATGCGCCGGCCGACTATGAGGAGCGCTTCAAAGGCGTGACGAGGGAAGCTTTGACAGAGGTGTGGGGCGAGCCTGCTGACGGCGGAGCGCTGCAAAGCGCCGATACGTGGGCCATCGACGAGGTATCTTCCATCATCATCTATTGGGACGCAGACGGGAGCGTTCAGGGTGGGAGCATCCGGCCTGTGGAATACCACGGCAGATATGAAGAGGATGCAGATGTCTGTATCATCCGCTCGGCGGAGGATATGGACGACAGTGCCGCCGCAGAGGCCTACGAGGCGGAGAAGCTGCTCCTTGTTCTCGACTGGTCGCTTGCCGAGAAGATAGAGGAGATGATCAGTCCGGTCCCCACCTCGTCATTTTCAGCGGATGACGCTGCGGTTTTGTTTTGCCGTGCAGCAGACGGCAGACCGATCACCAGCACGGTCTGCGGTAATGCGGGCGATTGGGACGATGAGATCGACCGCATGATCGAAGCGGCGAAGGAAAAATAACAAATGGCAGAGGAGCCTCGCGCCAAATTTCGGCGCGAGGCTCTTTTTCGCCCTTTTCCCGTTTGCTGCGCCGCTATAATGGGGGACGTGTCAGGGGAGGTGTGCCATGGTCATCTACATAGAAAGCGTCTTTGTGTTCAATGTTCTGGTCGACTATCTGCTGCTGTTTGGCGCGGCGCGGCTGGCGGGGCGGACGGTCACGCGGAGAAGACTCTTGCTCGGCGCGGCGGTCGGCGGGGTGCATGCTGCGGTGCAGCTTTTCTTGCCCCAAAGCGTCGTTTTTCTGCTGCTCTCGCTCGCTTTGATGGGCGCGGCGGCATATCGCGGCAGCGGACGGGCGGTCAAGCTGACGCTGCTGTTTTTCCTCAACTCGTGCGGGCTCGCGGGCATCGTCGTGCTGCTGGGGCAGAGCTTGGGGTCGATGGCGCGCCTTGCGCGCGGCGTGGTGACGGCGGACCTTCCGTGGGGCGTTTTTCTGCTGGCGGCAGGGGCGTCGTATCTGCTGCTTTCCGTCGTGTTCCGCTGCGGCGCGGCGCGGACAGGGAAGGAGACGGCGGATGTCGTCATTACCTGCCACGGAAAAACGGCCCGCGTGCGGCTGCTGCGCGACACGGGCAACACGCTCTGTGACCCTGTGACGGGCCTCGGCGTGCCGGTCATCGACCGTCACGCACTGGGAGACCTCATCAGCGAAGAAGAGACCGCGACGCTGCCGCATATTGCGTATTGCAGCGTGGGCAATGCGGACGGAACACTGCCGCTGCTGCGCTGTGAAGCAATAACGGTTGACGAAATCGGGATTGGCCCGCACGCTGTTGCCTTGGCGGAGCGCCCGCTCGGCGACGGCGGTGCATACGCGGGATTATGGTGCGAAGGGTGCGAAAAGGGGGAGAGAAATGTTCAAAACGCTATGGCATAGGCTGCGCTTCTGGCTCATCGACCACGGGCTGCTCGCGCGGCGGGGAATTTTCTACATCGGCGGCAGCGACACGCTCCCGCCGCCACTCGAGCGGGCAGAGGAGGCGGCCCTCATCGCACGCATGGATGCGGGCGACGAGAGCGTGCGGCGCACGCTCATTGAGCGCAACCTGCGCCTCGTCGCTTACATCGCGCGCCGGTTCGAGAATACCGGTATCAACATCGAAGATCTCATTTCCATCGGCACGATCGGCCTTATCAAGGCGGTGAACACCTACCGCAGCGACAAGAACATCAAGCTCGCGACCTACGCCTCGCGCTGCATCGAAAATGAGATCTTGATGCACCTGCGCAAGACCGCGCCGCAGAAGTCCGAGGTCAGCTTCGACGAGCCGCTCAACACCGACTGGGACGGCAACGAGCTGCTGCTTTCCGACATCCTCGGCACCGACGAGGACCTTATCATGAAGCCCATCGAGGACGACGTGGACCGCCAGCTCCTCATGGACGCAGTCAACACGCTCAGCGCGCGGGAGAAGGAGATCATCACGCTTCGCTTCGGCCTCGGCGGGCGGGAGGAAAAGACGCAGAAGGAGGTCGCCGACCGCATGGGCATCTCGCAGAGCTATATCTCGCGGCTCGAGAAGCGGATCATCGTGCGGCTGAAGAAGGAAATCCTCAAAATGAGTTGACAAGCGGCACAAAAAACGGTATGATTCAGCGTAGAAAATGTGAAGAAGAGGAGCAGTATCCGCATCTGAAAGCGAAGAGAGAGGGCGGCCGGTGTAAGCCCTTGTGCAGGATGTGGGGAAGTCGCCTTGGAGCTGCCGCGCTGAAAAAAAGTAAGCCGGACGGGAACTCCCGTTACAGAGCCATGAGTGTCCGCAAACGCGGAAATCCAGGTGGTACCACGGTCATCGATCGCCCTGAGCAGCTTTCGCTGCTCGGGGCGTTTTTCCTGTCGATAGGAGGCGATCATGGAACACTACATCTTTACCCCCACGACCTGCGAAGCAGGGATGGAAGAAGAGCTTGCTGCGGCGCTTGAAAAGCGGACGGAGATCGTCTCCCGTGCGGAATATCCCAAAATGTGGAAGGCAACGGATGCATTGAACCGCTATGCGGCACGAGGCGGGAAGAGAAGAGGCCCGCTTCGCAAGGTCCTTTCGTGGGTGCTGATCCTCGCAGGGCTGTTTTTGGCGATCCCGGGAATGATGGAGCCGAAAGAGCTGCGCATACCGCTTATCACGGGAGTTCTGTCTGTGCTGCTGGGAGTTCTGTATCTGCTGAGTACGCGGCCCGCAAAAAAGAATGACTCGTTTCGTCAGGCAGCGGTAAAGCTGCTGCAAAGCATGAGCCATGTGGAGACAGCAAACGTGCAGGTCGTTTTTGACGACACCGGGATGCGGGTCGATGCACAGGGCAGTACAGGCAGCGTTTCGTATGCCGACATGGAGATGCTTGTTGAAACGCCACACCTGTACCTTCTGACCTATGGCGGTCAGGTGACGGTCCTGCAAAAGAAAGACCTCACCGGTGATCCGGAGGCGTTTGCCGGCTTCCTTGCCGCGCAAGCTGTCGGCGTATACCGGACGAAAAAGAATTAAGATCATTATTAGATTTCAAGATAGGAGTAAACCAATGAAAGAATTACCGAAAGTGTATGAGCCGCAGCAGGTCGAGGGCCGCATCTATCAGATGTGGATGGACCACGACTGCTTCAAGGCCGAGCCCGACCCGGACAAAAAGCCGTTTTCCATCGTCATGCCGCCGCCGAACGTCACCGGCCAGCTGCACATGGGCCATGCGATGGACTCGACGCTGCAGGACATCCTGACGCGCTTTAAGCGCATGCAGGGCTACTCCGCCCTGTGGCTCCCCGGCACTGACCACGCGGGCATCGCCACGCAGATCAAGGTCGAAGAGGAGCTGCGCACCAAGGAGGGCCTGACGCGCTACGACCTCGGCCGCGAGAAGTTTTTACAGCGCGTGTGGCAGTGGAAGGAAAAGTACGGCAACCGCATCGTCGAGCAGCAGAAGAAGATGGGCGCGAGCTGTGACTGGTCCCGCTCCCGCTTCACGATGGACGAGGGCTGCTCCAAGGCCGTGCGCGAGACGTTCTGCGAGCTCTATGATAAGGACCTGATCTACAAAGGCAGCCGCATCATCAACTGGTGCCCGCACTGCCTGACCGCGCTCTCCGACGCGGAGGTCGAGTATGTCGACAAGCCGGGCCACCTCTGGTATATCCGCTACCCGCTCTCCGACGGCAGCGGCGATATCGTCGTCGCCACCACCCGTCCTGAGACGATGATGGGCGATACGGGCGTTGCGGTCAACCCTGAGGACGAGAAGTTCAAGCACCTGATCGGCAAGACCTGCATCCTGCCCATTATGAACCGCGAAATTCCCATCGTGGGCGACGAATACTGCGAGATCGGCTTCGGCACGGGCGCTGTTAAGATGACCCCTGCACACGACCCCAACGACTTTGAGGTCGGCCTTCGCCACAACCTCGAGGTCATCCGCGTCATCGCCGACGACGGTACGATCAACGAAAACGGCGGCAAGTACAACGGCATGGACCGCTATGAGTGCCGCAAGGCCATCGTCAAGGATTTAGAAGAACAGGGCTACCTCATCAAGACCGAGCCCTACTCCCACAACGTCGGCACGTGCTATCGCTGCCACAACGACGTCGAGCCCCTCATCTCCGCGCAGTGGTTCGTCAAGATGGAGCCGCTTGCCAAGGAGGCCATTCGCGTCGTCAACGACGGCACGATCAAGTTCGTGCCTGAGCGCTTCACCAAGACCTATATCAACTGGATGGAAAACGTGCATGACTGGTGCATTTCCCGCCAGCTGTGGTGGGGCCACCAGATCCCTGCGTGGTACTGCGACGAGTGCGGCCACATCAACGTCAAGCGCGAAGACCCCACCGAGTGCGAAAAGTGCGGCTGCAAGCACCTGACGCGCGAGGAGGACGTGCTCGATACCTGGTTCTCTTCCGCGCTCTGGCCGTTCTCCACGATGGGCTGGCCCGATACGACCTCGGCCGACCTCAACTACTGGTATCCCACGTCCGTCATGGTCACGGGCTATGATATCATCTTCTTCTGGGTCGCGCGCATGATCTTCTCCGGCATGGAGCAGATGAAGAAGGAGCCGTTCAAGACCGTCTTCATCCACGGTCTCGTTCGCGACGACAAGGGCCGCAAGATGTCCAAGTCGCTCGGCAACGGCATCGACCCGCTGGAGATGGCTGAGAAGTACGGCGCGGACGCGCTGCGCTTCAACCTCATCACCGGCAACTCCCCGGGCAACGACATGCGCTTCTACGTCGAAAAGTGCGAGGCGATGCGCAACTTCTGCAACAAGATCTGGAACGCGAGCCGCTTCGTGATGATGAACCTGACGATCGACCACGTGGAGCTGCCCAAAAGGCTCGAGCTCGAGGACAAGTGGATACTCTCGAAGCTCAATACGCTCATCCGCGAGGTCACGGACAATATGGACGCCTTCGAGCTCGGCGTCGCGTCCGCAAAAATTTATGACTTCATCTGGGACAACTACTGCGACTGGTTCATCGAGCTGACGAAGAACCGCCTCAACAGCGACGATCAGACCACGCGCGAGAACGCACAGAACGTCCTCTGCTATGTCCTCATCGAGACGCTCAAGCTCCTGCACCCGTTCATGCCGTTCATCACCGAGGAGATATGGCAGGCACTGCCGCACGAGGGCGAGTTCCTGATGCTCTCCAAGTGGCCGGAGTACAACGAAAAGTTCAGCTTCCCCGCCGAAGAAGAGGCGATGCAGACGGTCATCGAGGCCATCACCGCCATCCGTGCCCGCCGCAACGAGATGAACGTTGCCCCGTCGAAGAAGGTGCACTACACCGTTTCGACCGCGAACGAGGCGAGCTTTACCGCCGGTATCCCGTTCTTCACGCGCCTTGCCTCCGCAAGCGATGTGACGATCGTGCCCGCCGACGCTGCCATCGACGCAGAGGGCAAGGTCGAGGTCGACACCCACGCCGCGCGCATCTTCATGCCGCTTGCAGAGCTGGTCGACTTTGAAAAGGAGCTTGCGCGCATCGCCAAGGAAAAGGCGAACGCCGAAAAGCAGCTCGTCGGCATCGAGAGCAAGCTCAGCAATGAGAAGTTCCTCGCTAAAGCACCAGAAGCCGTCGTGAACGGCGCGCGCGCCGATGCAGAGAAGCTCAAAGCTCTCATTGAAAAGCTCGATGCTTCCGCTGCGGCGATGAAAAAATAATTACTTTCCTTTAGGAAACGGATTTGGTTCCCTGCGCCGCGCAGGGGAGCGATCAAGGGGGCCATTCTCTCACGTGAGAGAATGGCCTCCTTGATTCGTGCAGCGCCTGCGGCGCTGCTATCTTTCCGCGTTAATCGCGGATTTTACGCCTTTTCCCATGAAAAGCTTACGTGTAAGCGCCGTCTGGGCCGTACCTGTGCGGCAGAAATATCCTTATCGCGCACGACGCTGCCAACGCGCAGTGTGGAGAGCAGGAATCCGAGCTGCGTCATGTTGACCAGCAGCGTCCTGAGACCGAAGGTGAACAGCGGGAAGGCAGCCCCGCCCCCGAGCGGAAGCAGCGTGAGGTCAGAGAGAAGGTAGGCGAGCGCCTGCGCGCTGAACGACAGAAGAACTGCGTAGGAAACGAGGCGGGCAAGCATACTCTCCTGCCTGCGGCAGCGACGGAAGGCGAGAACGAGCAGCGCCGTCAGCAGCGAGATGAGCGCGATGAGCGCCAGCCAGCCGCAGCGGTGGACGAGCAGTGTCAGCGCGTGCTCCTGCAAGTCGACCATGCCGAAGCCCTCCCAGCGGGCAAGGTGCTGTGCGCTGTACGGCCCCACGCCGCCCGGACCGATAAATTTGGCATTTTGCAGCAGTTCGCGCAGGACAACGGTTCGATAGCCGTGTCCGTCAATGTAGGAGTGAGGATCAAGCACAATGGCGAGCTGACGCCCAAACCAGCTTGCACCAAGAATGAGAACCGACGCCGTGCAGGCAGCAAGCGGCAGGGCAGTGAGCAGCGTTTCCCGCTTTGTGCCAAGACCAAACCAACCGCTGCGGGCGCAGAAAATGAGCAGTGCGCCGTTGCAGAGAAACAGGAAGCTCAGATCAGTAAGGCTTGGGATCTGTAAGCAGAACAAAAGCTGTATTGCAAGGGTGGTGAGGGCGGCGAAAATGCCCAGGCCGCGCCGCCCGCGCAGCGCGTAGAGCAGCACAGCGAACATCAGCGGGAGCAACGGCGGCAGACCGCGCAGGAGGATATGTGTCGAAACATAGGTGTAGCGGAAGAGCCAGAACCCACCGAGAGGCAGCAGGCTGAGCGGCACGAGCGTGGCGTGGAACACGAACACGAGCGGCAGAGCAAAGCGCCCGAGCAGCGTAAAATCAAGAAAATACGCCGCGAGCAGAGTTGCCGTACCGAGCAGCAGCGCCACGCTCTGGTGTACAGCAAAATAGGACAATTCGTAATCACGAATGCTTACGAGCGTGGTGAACGCAAGCCCTGCAAGCGCGATGAGTGCCGTGAGCGCGAAAAGAAGCTTTGGCGTTTTCGGACGGTGAACACGGTCGAGTGCCGTGCCGATCTCATAGGGATCACCTGTCAGATGCAGCGATTCCGTCGTTGCGGCGGCCTCATCCATGCCGCCCGCCATCAGCGCGTCGCGCTGGTCGCAGAGGTGGGTCAAAAGCTCGTCCTCGACGAGCGGCCGCGCCTTTTTCCACCGAAGCTGCTCAGCCGCGGTGCGGGCAAATTGCGTGAAGGTCTCAGGCAGAGCCAAGGCAGGCGCCCCCTTTCAGCACGCGGTCGACTGCGGTAGTGAATGTTGTCCATTCGGTCTCTTTTTCGCGCAGCAGATTCAGTCCTTTGCGCTCCAAATGGTAGTAGCGGCGAGGGCGCGCCGCGCCCTCATCTTTTTCATAGGAGCGGATGAGCTCCTTTTCCTCAAGTGAGTGCAGCAGGGGATAGAGCGTGCCGGTCTTGAGCGCGAACGCGCGCTCGGAACGGCGGGCAAGCTCTTCGATCATCTGATATCCGTACATGTCCTGCCCGTCGAGCAGCTTGAGCACGAGCATCGTCGTGCTGCCCGCGAGCAGACTTTTGTCGACTGTCATCCATAAACCTCCTTATATGTAGATTACCTACATAGTAGATTATCTACATAATAGCGGGCACGCGGAGACTTGTCAAGCGGGAAAACGGATATTGCAAAAAAAGAGCGATTTTGCTATGCTTGTGGTATCCAAGATAGGAGGAAGAATTTCCATGAACAAGATCACGCTTGGCAAGACGAATCTTGTCATCGAGAAAAACGGATTTGGCTGCCTGCCGATCCAGCGCATCAGAGAGCAGGATGCGGTCGACCTGCTGCACAAGGCGTATGACGGCGGCATCAACTTTTTCGACACGGCGCGCGCGTATTCCGACAGCGAGCAGAAGGTCGGCGCGGCGTTCTCGTCGATGCGCGACAAGATCGTGCTGGCGACGAAGACCGGCGCGCAGACGGCGGAGGGCTTCCGGAAGGATCTGGAGACCAGCCTCCGCACGCTGAAGACCGACTACATCGACATCTACCAGTTCCACAATCCTGCTTTTTGCCCAAAGCCGGGCGGGGAGGACGGCCTGTACGACGCGGCGCTCGAGGCGAAAAAGCAGGGCAAAATTCGCCACATTTCGATCACGAACCACCGCCTCGCCGTGGCGCACGAGGCCATCGACTCGGGCCTCTACGAGACCTTGCAGTTTCCGTTCAGCTACCTCGCGGGCGAGCAGGAGATGGAGCTCGTCAGAAAGTGCCGCGAAACAAACATGGGCTTTATCGCCATGAAGGGCATGGCGGGCGGCCTCATCCGCGACGGCTTCACGGCGGCGGCGTGGATGGCGCAGCAGGTGGGCGTCGTGCCCATCTGGGGCGTGCAGCGCGAGAGCGAGCTCGATGAGTTTTTGCAGTGCATCCGTGAGGGCGTCGAGCTGACGGACGAGCGCAAAGCGACTATCGAGCGCGACCGCAAGGAACTCTGCGGCGAATTCTGCCGCGGCTGCGGCTACTGCATGCCGTGCCCCGCGGGCATCGAAATCAACCAGTGTGCGCGCATGTCGCTCATGCTGCGCCGCGCCCCTGCAGCGGCGTGGCTCACCGAGGAATGGCAGCAGAAGATGCACCAGATCGAAAACTGCCGCCACTGCGGCCACTGCATGTCGAAGTGCCCCTACGGCCTGAACACGCCCGAGCTTTTGCAGGCAAACTACAAGGACTACTGGGAAGTGCTCGCGGCCAGCAAGGCGGAGAAATGAAGCTGGATTTTTCACAAAAATACGCCGTCCGGCCGCTGACGGCGGGGGATGTAGACAAGATTTTAGCGCTCTGCGCGGAGAACGAGCAGTTCTACCGCCACCATCCGCCGCTTGCGACGAGGGAGAGCGTTTTGGAGGACATGACGGCGCTGCCGCCGGGGAAATGCGCGGCGGACAAGCATTATCTCGGTTTTTTCGACAGAGAAACGCTCGTCGCCGTGCTGGACCTGATCGAGCGCTATCCGAAAAATGACACCGCCTACATCGGCTTCTTTATGACAAAAAAGGAGCGGCAGGGCTACGGCCTCGGTTCGACATTCATCGGCGAGCTGATGGACGAACTGCGGAGAGAGAGGTTCCGCAAGGTGCGCCTTGCGGTCGACAGGGGCAATCCGCAGAGTAAAGCGTTCTGGGAAAAGAACGGCTTTGCGCTGATGGGCGAGGAATTCCCGCACGGCGATTCGGCGTATCTGCCGATGGAACGCGCGCTGTAAAAGTAAAGAAAGCACCGCTGTGCAGAGGGTATCTGCACAGCGGTGCTTTTCATTGTTAGCGACTATTTCAATTCGTAAGTCCAATCTTCACCGTTCTGGCGGTAGAACAGCTCGCTGAGATCATCTTCTTCAAACACGCGGAGAAGGTCGAGCATGTCGGAAGATGCAAGATCGAGCGAGGGGAGACCGGAGAGCTCCGCCCACCAGACCTCGCCCTCGTCGGAAGAGCGCAGCGTTCCGGTGAACTGCTCCGCGCGATAGAGCAGCACGACATGACGCACGCCGTCTTCGCATTAGTCCTTGATCCCGCACAGGCGCGGAGAGGAGATCGTCAGACCTGTCTCCTCCTGAACCTCACGAATGACGGCATCTGTAAAGGATTCACCCTTTTTAACATGACCGCCCGGAAAAGCAACGCCTGGCCAGTTGGGATATGTGCGGTCCTGCACCAAAACCTTGCTGCCGCGGCGGAGCACGCACATATTCATCAGTTCGACGGGCTCAGAGCGTTTCATGTACAACACGTCCTTTTGGGTTTGAAAACTTGCTTGCTATCCATGACTACTGCGCGCCGTGAGGAACCTTTGCCTTGGCGCTGAGCTTGTCGGCGCGAACGGCAAAGACCTCGACTGTGCGGGCTTGCTGCTCGGTGAATTGATCTTCACGACCCGCCATGTGTCGCATGAGGGATGTCAGCGCGGTGAGCTTTTCCTCGCCGTCTAAAAATTCGACATGGCCGACGCCGGTGACGGAGGCGAAGTAGTATCCGCACTGGCAGGCGGCGTCGTGTACATCAAGCGCGCCGCGGCAGTCCATTTCAAAGGCGACGGTCGGGTGTTTGCGCAGAATGTCGAGCTTACGGCCTTCGCGGGCGCTGTGGCAGAAGAACGAGAACGCACCATCTTCGTAAGTATAGCCGAAATTCAGCGGCAAAAGGTATGGTTCACCATCGTCGAGCATGGCAAGATGGATCACTTTACAATCGTTGATAATGGAGATGATCTCGTTCAAATCGGTGATCTCGCGGTCGCTTCTTCGCATGGGCAGCCCTCCCTCTTTTTTCTCATTATACAGGGTAGAGCAGGAGAAAGCAAGCGGTGGAAATAAAGATGGGTCGCCGACAGAGCACGACAAAAAATCACGCGCGGACAGGCTATACTTAAAGGCGGGCACCTAACAGGATATCAAAAGAGAAGGAGGGAAAAGCATGGACGTCATTTCCAAAGACGCGGGCCGGGAGCTGACGCTCACGCTGCGCGGCGAGCTCGATCACCACGGGGCGAAGGACGTGATGCAGCGTATGGAGCTGGCGCTGGACGCTGCGCTGCCCATTAAGCTGACGCTGGATTTCTCGGGCGTGAGCTTTATGGATTCGTCGGGTATCGCTGTCGTGATGCGCGCGCAAAAGCGAATGCGGGCGCTCGGCGGCGGCGCAGTGCTGCGGCGTGTGCCGCCGCAGGCGAAGCGCGTGTTCGATGCGGCAGGCATTTTCCGCATCATTCCGCTTGAGGAAGGAGAAAAGAGTGATGAAGGTAAAACCGAATAACTACATAGCTATCGAGTTTCCGAGCCGCAGTGTCAATGAGGGGCTGGCGCGCGCCGCGGTCGCGGCGTTTGCCGCGCAGCTCGACCCGACGCTCGACGAGCTCGGCGATATCAAGACCGCCGTGAGCGAGGCGGTGACGAACGCCATCGTCCACGCCTACCCGGACGAGATCGGCAAGATCGCGCTGCGTGCGAGCATTTTCGACGGAAATGTGATTGAGATCACCGTGCGTGACTGGGGCTGCGGCATTGCGGACATCGAAAAGGCGCGCGAGCCGCTCTACACGACCGGCGGCGAGGAGCGCAGCGGCATGGGCTTTACGATCATGGAGAGCTTTATGGACGCGCTTACGGTTCGCTCGAGAAACGGCAAGGGGACGGTCGTGACGATGAAGCGCAGGATCGCGCTGCGCACGGCGCGGCGATGAACGGCACAGCGGAACTGCTGGAGGCCGCGGTGCAGGGCGACGAGCAGGCCTGCGAGCAAATGCTGCGCGACAACAGCGGCCTTATCTGGAGCATCGTGCGCCGATACTATGGCCGCGGCGTGGAGCCTGATGACTTATATCAGCTCGGATGCCTTGGATTTATCAAAGCAGTAAAGGGATTTGACCTGACGTTTGGAACACAGTTTTCGACCTACGCCGTACCGAAGATCGCGGGTGAGATTCGGCGCTTTCTGCGCGATGACGGCGCGGTCAAGGTCAGCCGAAGCGTGCGCGAGCAGGCGGCGATGATTTTCGCCGCGCGCGAAAGACTCAAAAACGCGCTTGGACGGGAGCCTGTACTCTCGGAGCTTTCGGAGGAGACGGGGCTGCGTCCCGAGGAGATCGCCCAATGCGAGTTGGCGGTCGCCGAGCCGGAGAGTTTGCAGCGCGAGACGGGCGACGGACTGACGCTTGAAGGAATGCTCGGCAGCGAGTCGCCCGAAGAGAGCATGGTCGAAAAGATCGCGCTGCGGGAAGCGATAGATGCACTGCCCGAGCGCGAGAGGATGACGATATTGCTGCGCTTTTTCAAGGGACTGACGCAGGAGCAGGCGGCGCGCCTTCTGGGCGTGTCGCAGGTGCAGGTGTCCCGCCTGGAACGGAGAGCGCTCGAGAGACTGAGGGCGTCGCTCGCGGACGAGCTTTGAAGTGGTCTTTGTCCTGAAACTCCGTCATCGTGCTCCAATAGCGTTTGGGCATGTGCGTCATGCGGAGTTTTTCATTTTTGCGCGCTTCGATGGCGATGGTGTCGTAAAAGCAGCGCCAGAGGCGGCGATAACCGGCCTCCTCTTCATCGGGCTGCGCCATTTCAAAATGCTCGAGCGGTACGATGCGTGACACGCCGCCGCTGTAGAGCAGCGCTTCACGGTGCGTGCGGTCATAGAGGAAGAAGGTCTCGTTGCGGTAGCGCTCGCAAAAGTGGCGGCGCAGCATGGGGAGCACGCGGTTTTTCGGCTCGATCTCCGCGCCGAGCACGCCGTCAAAGTCGGAAAAGCGGGTGAAGCCGCGGAACTGCTCGACCTCGCCCGAGAGCAGGCGCACAGCCCTCAGCAGCGGCAGATAGGTGTCATCGCTCAGGCGCGAGAGCAGCGCCGGCCCCTCGCGGTAAAATTTGGCGATAAAGCGGTAGATGGACATTTCCTTATCGGGCATACAGGTGAGGAACGCGCGGCGCAGGAACGGACCGGCCTCCAGACTTCTTTTATAGAGGCTGCGGTAGATGCGCTGTGCGTGAGCGCGGTCAGTCGCAACGGCGCAAATTTCAAAAAGCGAAGGCTCGTCGTCCCCATCGCGCAAGATCGCGGTGGGGCGTTCCTTTTGCGTGTAGCTTTCAAACACGCAGCAGAGAAGACCGTCAAAGCTGCCATCATATTGATAGATGATCTCACGCCACGCCATGGCTGCCTCCTTAGCCGACCTGGTCGAACAGCGATAGCTGCTGCGCTTCTGCCTGCGGCAGCGAATGGCGCTCGACCGTGATCAGATTTTGCAAGATGCCCTCCTGCGACAGTTTGAGCGGCGCAGCATAGCGCCCGCCGCAGGTGAGAAAGTATTGTGCGCGCTTCATCACGGCGCCGAGCTTTTTGAGATCCTCCGCGCGCAGTGTACCAGAGCGGCGCGCGACGAGAATGCGCTTGGCGCTCACAATGCCGATGCCCGGCACGCGCAGCAGCGCTTCATAGTCCGCGCGGTTGACATCAACGGGGAAAAATTCAGGGTGGCGCAGCGCCCAGCAGCACTTGGGGTCAAGGTTGGGGTCAAAGTCCGGCGCGCTGTCATCCAGCAGCTCACTCGCATGAAAGCCGTAAAACCGCAGTAGCCAGTCAGCCTGATAGAGCCGGTGCTCGCGCAGCAGCGGCGGCTTGGTGTCAAGCGCGGGCAGGAGCGTATTTTCGACGACCGGCACATAGGCTGAGTAAAAAACGCGTTTGAGGCGGTAGGAATCGTAGAGCGCCTGCGTCAAATTCAAAATGTGCAGGTCGCTCTCCTTCGTCGCGCCGACGATGAGCTGTGTGCTTTGGCCCGCGGGGGCGAAACGCGGCGCGTGCTTGTATTTGACAAGCTCCTGTCTGCTTTGCCTCGCGCGGTCACGGATCTGCGCCATCGGGCGCAGGATCGCCTGCCGGGTCTTGTTCGGGGCGAGCAGCTTGAGCCCTGCCTCACTTGGCAGCTCGATATTCACGCTCAGACGGTCGGCCAAAAGGCCGAGCTGTTCCACAAGCTCCGGCGATGTGCCGGGGATGGCCTTTGCATGGATGTAGCCGTTGAAGCGATATTCGTTGCGCAAAAGCGACAGCGCGCGGATCATCAGCTCCGTCGTATAGTCCGGAGAGCGCAACACACCGGAGGAGAGGAACAGCCCCTCGATATAGTTGCGGCGGTAGAACTGGATGGTCAGCTCCGCCAGCTCTTCGGGTGTGAAGGTCGCACGCGGGGTATCGTTCGTGCAGCGGTTGACGCAGTACTTGCAGTTGTAGCAGCAGTCGTTCGAGAGCAGGACCTTTAAAAGCGTGATGCAGCGCCCGTCGGCAGAGAAGCTGTGGCAGCAGCCGGCGATGGACGACGATGTGCAGCCGATCCTGCCCTCCTGGAAGCCGCGCTTGGCGCCGCTCGAGGTGCAGGCGGCGTCATACTTTGCCGCATCGGCCAGGATGGTGAGTTTATCGAGCAGCTCCATTTTGCTCAGCGGACGTATTTTTCCTTGCGGCGGGCGGTCGGATCGTCGAGCCACATCAGCATTTTCATAATATTGCCCGAAACGAAACCGACGCCGATGAGCACAAAGATGAGAGTAGAAGTAGTCATGAGAATATCCTCCCTGCAGTTAGAACTTTTGTTCGAGTGAAATTATAAATCGAACATACGTTCTTGTCAACAGAAAAATCGAACAAAAAGTCGATTTTTGTCGAAGGCAGTTGACCGGAAAGGAAAAAAAGGGTAAGATGTGGAAAGTTCAGGAAAGGGAAACAGATCATATGAGTGATTTTAACGCCCGTTACGCTGCCGCCCGCAAGGCGGCCATCGCGCGGGATTTTGCAAGAATGAACCCCGAGCAGCGCCGCGGTGTGCTGACGACCGAGGGCGCGCTGCTGCTGCTCGCGGGCGCGGGCAGCGGCAAGACGACGGTGCTCATCAACCGCGTTGCGAACCTCTTGACCTACGGGCGGGGGAGTGACAGCGAAGAGGTGCCGCAGTGGGCAACGGAGGATGACCTTGCGTTTCTTAAAAACTATCCCGAGCAGCCGATGGCGGAGGAGCGCGGCCGGATGCAGCGCCTTTGCCGGCTCGATCCCGCCGCGCCGTGGTCGGTGCTGGCGGTGACGTTTACGAACAAGGCGGCAAACGAGCTGCGCGAGCGGCTCTCCGCCTTTGGTATTCAGGGAGCGGAGAGCGTATGGGCGATGACGTTCCATTCCGCCTGCGTGCGGATGCTGCGCCGCGACATCGACCGCCTTGGCTTTTCGCGCGATTTTACCATCTACGATACGGACGACTCCAAGCGTGTCATCAAGGACATTCTGAAAGAGCTCGGCATCGATGAAAAGAAGCTCACGCCGCGCGAGGCGCTCTCGGCCATCTCGAACGCCAAGGACGCAATGGAGACGCCGAAGGATTATTCCGAGCGCTGGAACGGCAGCGGCGACTGGCGCAGGGAGGCCATCGCCAAGGTCTATGTCCGCTATGTGCGCAGGCTCGCCGAGGCGAATGCGCTCGACTTCGATGACATCATCCTTCACGCGGTCACACTGTTGCAGCAGGAGACAGAGGTGCGTGACTATTACCGGCATAAGTTCCGCTATGTGCTCATCGATGAGTATCAGGACACGAACCGTCTGCAATATCTTCTCATCAAGCAGCTCGTGGGAGAGAAGGGCAACATCTGTGTCGTCGGCGACGACGATCAGAGCATCTATAAGTTCCGCGGCGCGGACATCACGAACATCCTGAACTTTGAAAAGGAGTACAAGGGCTGCCGCACGATCCGCCTCGAGCAGAATTACCGCTCCACACAGAATATCCTCGACGCGGCGAACGCCGTCATCAAGAATAACACCGGGCGCAAGGGCAAGACCCTGTGGACCGACGCGGGCGCGGGCGACCGCGTGCTCATCAAGACCGTCTTCAACGAGCAGGACGAGGCAAATTTCGTCGTCAGCAGCATCATGATGGAGTACAACCGCGGGCGGGCGTGGAAGGACAATGCCATTTTGTACCGCATGAACGCGCAGTCGAACGCGCTCGAATATGCCTTCAAGCGCAACGGCGTGCCGTATCAGGTCGTCGGCGGGACGAAGTTCTTCGAGCGCGCCGAGGTCAAGGATATGCTCGCGTATCTCGCGGTCATCAATAACCCGAGCGACGATCTGCGCCTGCGGCGCATCATCAACAACCCGCCGCGCGGGATTGGCGGCACGACCATCGAGCGCGTGCAGAGCCTCGCGAGCGAGCAGGGCGTGCCGATGATCGAGATCCTGCGCGCGGCGGGGGAGTACGCGGTGCTCAAGAGTGCGGCGGGCAAGCTGGAGCGTTTCGCTCAGCTCATCGACGGCTTGCGCGAGCTGGCGGACACGATGGAGCTTGCGGAGTTCTACGATGCGGTCTGTGACCAGACGAGCTATGTGCGCACATTGCAGGAAAAGGGCGACATGGAGAGCCGCGGAAGGCTCGAAAACGTGCAGGAGCTCAAATCGAACATCCTGTCGTTTCTTGAAAACGGGCCGGAGGACGCGACGCTCTCGGGCTTTTTGAATGAGATCGCACTCTACACCGACCTCGACAGCGCGACGGGCGACAACTGCGTGACGATGATGACGATGCACAGCGCGAAGGGCCTCGAGTTCCCCTGCGTGTATGTCGTCGGCATGGAGGAGGGCATCTTCCCCGGCGAGCGCGTGCGCTACAACGATGAGGAAGTCGAGGAGGAGCGCAGACTCTGCTACGTTGCGATGACGCGCGCGAAGGAACGCCTGACGCTGACCTGCACGCGCCAGCGTATGCTTTTTGGCCGCACGAGCGTCAGTGAACCCTCGCGTTTTTTGGAGGAGGTCCCGTCGGAGAATGCCGACTGGGTCGGCCGTCAGGCGCAGGGCGCGTCCGGCTTTGGCGACACGAGCTTTGACGAAGGAAGCTCGTATTCTACGCGCGGCTACGGTAGCTACGGTCAGGGCGCGGCGCGCTACGACAGCGTCATGCAGCGCAGACCAAAATCGCAGGTGTCGCAAAAACTCGCGGCGCAGAAGCCCGCCGCCTCCGCGCCGCTGCTTCAGCTTTCCTCCGGCGACCAGATCCACCACAAGACGTTCGGCGACGGACTGGTCATCTCCGTCACCCCTATGGGCGGCGATGCACTGCTTGAGGTGGCGTTTGATACCGTTGGCACCAAAAAGTTGATGCTGAAAACGGCGGGGGTACATATTACTAAGTTGTGATTGCCCAACACCGTGTGGGGATGCGACAAGGGGGATATTCTCTTTCCGAGAAAGAGAATATCCCCCTTACACCCCCAAGAGAAAGGACGAGGGGAGCCCCCCTCGACCCC
>URXY01000009.1 GCA_900552015.1 uncultured Eubacteriales bacterium
GAAAACTATATGTAAGAAACAAGAAAAAGTCAAGCACAACATATTTTTAATAAAAATATGTTGTCTGATACATACACATAAAAGTTGAGAGCGAATATATTGAAATGAGGCAGTGTGCTTCACAGTATAATAAGGGGCAGGGGAATGACAGCTCATTTGTCATTCTCCTGCCCCTTAGAGACAGCTTTTTATGTAGTGTGCAGTCTCAGCAGAGACTTGGGACGCTTGGAAAAGCAGATATTTATGTGATCCCTTGCACCAGAGATGGTCCGGAACAGAGGATGGACCGGTCCGCTGCCATTTGTCCGAAGACTTAAACATACAGCCCGCCGGTCAAGCCGTCAGCCGATCTCCGTCAGTTCTTCAACGATGTCCCTGATGCTCACGGGCTTGGAGATGTAGCCGTTCATGCCCGCTTCGCGGCAGCTACGGCGGTCGGTGGCAAAGGTGTTGGCCGTCATGGCGAAGACGGGGATGTCGCTGTCCGCACGTGCGCTTGCGCGGATGTGCTTCGTCGCCGTCACACCGTCCATCACCGGCATCTGCATATCCATAAAGATGGCAAAGTACTCGTGAAGGGCCGAAGACTCGTAGCGCGCAACGCCGGACTGGCCGTTTTCCGCCCAGTCGACAGAAAGGCCGATGCTTTGCAGCAGCTCCATGGCGATCTCGGCATTGAGCGCGTTATCCTCGACGAGCAGGACCTTTTTGCCGCTGTAGCGCGATTCCTCGAGCGCGTCTTCGACAGGCGGATGCAGCACAGCCTCGCGCTGCTCATCGGACGCATCGGAGAAGGGGAACTCGACAGAGAACACAGAGCCCTTTCCAAGCTCGCTCTCAATGTGCAGCGTGCCGCCCATGCGGTCGGTAAAGCCCTTGACGACGGACATGCCGAGCCCTGTGCTCTGCACCTTGGAGACGCGGCTGTTCTCAGCGCGGGCATAGTCCTCGCAGATGTGCTGCACGAACTCCTCGCTCATGCCGATGCCGTTGTCCCTGCAGGAGAAGCGGTAGCGGTGGCCGGGCAGGCATTCGAGCTGCATGTCGATGTGTCCGCCCTCGCCGGTATACTTGATGGCGTTGGAGACGATGTTGATGATGATCTGTTTTAGCCGTCCCCCGTCGCCGAGGACCACGCGGTCCGTGCGGTCGCAGTGGACGGTGAGCTCATCCTGCTCCTTCTTGCCCGCGAGGGGGCGGAGAATGTCCACGCTCTCATACAGGCAGTTCGAGGGGCTGAAGGGCTCGTTCAAAAGCTCGATCGCACCGTGCTCGAGCTGGTTGACGTCCAAAATAGAGTTGATGAGCACAAGCAGATAGTTGCCCTCGGTCGTGATGTTGCCGAGCGCGTTTTTGAGCTTGTCGTCATCGTTTTTATACTTGCGCGCGATCTGCGTCATGCCGAGCACGACGTTGAGCGGCGTGCGGATATCGAGGCTCATCTTGGAGAAGAAGTTTTGCTTGGCCTCGGTGGCCTCCTCAGCCTTTTCGAGCGCCGCGGCAAGCTCGTCTGCGATCTTCTGCTGGCGGTTGCGGCTCTTGACAGACTGGACGTAGAGCAAGAGCAGCAGGATCAAAAAACAGTCCCGCGCACAGCACGATGAGGTACATCGGGTGGTCGAACATCCCTTCCCTCGTGTGCTGAACTTCAAACGGAGCGTACACGATCTCTCCCCCTGGTTTCATATACGCTTCGGATGCTATGCTTATTTTGTACCAAAAGGAAACAACAAATTTATGCCGCCAATATAGCGTATTTTATCTGTGTTTTCAATAGTTTTTTACAAAAAACCGGGATTTTGGCGCGCATTTGGATATTCGACCGCCTTTTTCGCTTTCTTTTGGCGTTCAGGACTGCACCAGCTCGTCCAGAAGGCCGCGGCAGCCTGCAAGCACATCCCGCCAGGTGGCCTCAAAGTCGCCGGTGTACCACGGGTCGGCGACCTCGCCGCCGGGCCTGCCTGCGTATTCCATCAGGAGACGGACCTTTTCTTCCAGGTCGCCGCCGCAGATGCGCTCGATATCATGCAGGTTGGAGCGGTCCATGCCGATGAGCAGGTCGTAGGCCTCATAGTCCGCGCGTGTGAGCTGCCGGGCGGCGTGGCCCTCGCAGGCGATGCCGTGCTCGGCGAGCTTGCGCCGTGCGGGCGGATAGACGGGATTGCCGAGCTCTTCGCGGCTCGTCGCGGCGGACGCGATGGAAAAGCGGGCGGAAAGTTCCGCCTTTTCCACAAGGTCACGCATCACGAACTCCGCCATCGGGCTGTGGCAGATATTGCCAAGGCAGATGAACAGGATATTGGTCATGTCATATTCTCAAGCATTTTATTTTCCCTGCATGATAGCAGAAAATGCGGCGCTTGTCGAGGAAAAACGCGCTCACACCTCCTGCGCCCCGATGCGGATGGTGCGGCCACCGAGGCTCTCGTATACGCGGTGCGAGATGGAGAGCACCGTGCGCCCCTCGGACGCGCGGCGCAGCGCGTCGAGCACACGCGCTGCGGTCTCAGCGTCAAGGTCGGCGGTGATCTCGTCGAGCAGCAGTACGGCAGGGTCCGCCGCCGCGGCGCGTGCAATGGAGAGGAGCTGCCACTCGCCCTGGGAAAAGAGCCCGTCTGAACAGTTGGCGTCGTAGCCCTGCGGCAGCGCGCGGATGACGGCGTCGAGGCCCGCGAGGCGCGCAGCGTTTTCGGCCATAGTGCGGCTGATGCGTTCGTCGCCCAGCGTGATCTGGTCGAGCACCGTGCCCGGCACACGGGAAAAGTGCTGCTCAACGCAGCCGATGTACGCGCGGCGCTCTTCGTCCGTGATGGCTGAGACATCCATGCCGCCGATGGTGATGCTGCCCGCTTCGGGCCTGTAGAGCCCCAGCAGCAGGCGGAAGACCGTGCTCTTGCCCGCGCCCGTGCGGCCGCCCAGCGTGATCTGCTCGCCCGCCTTCACGGTGAAGGAGAGATCGGAGAACACGGTGCGCTCGCTGTAGCCGAAGGTCACGTGCGAGAGGACGACATCGCCGCGCGGGGACATTTTTTCGCTGCGCGGTGCAGGGATATCGCGCTCGGGCTGGGCGAGGAAGGCATCGAAGCGCTTCACGCCCGCCATCGCGGACTGGATGGTCTGAATTTCCATGCCGAGACTTTCAATGGGAGCAAAGATGCGGGAAATATAGCCGATAATCGTGACCGCCGTACCGACGGACATACCGAAAAGCGTCAGGATGCGCATATCACCCGAGGCTGAGAGCAGCATCACCGCGCCGACGACCGCGGCATTCAGCACGAGCACGACGGGGGAGTAGATGGCGTCATAAAAATTCGTTTTTTCAACGGCGGCATAGCTCTCGCCGAGGCGGCGGTCATAGCGCGTTTCCATGTAGTCCTCGAGCCCGAGGACGCGCAGCGTGCGCAGGTTGTGCAGTGCCTCGGGCACCTGGCCGGAGATGGCCGCGACGGCGCGACGGTTTTCAAGCTGGGCTGCGAGCATCCGCTTCTGCACATGGCGCGTGAAGGCGGTCAGCAGCGGCAGCACGAGCAGGAGCAGCAGCGCAAGGCCGGTGTTTTTCACGGCGATGACCGCGAGGATGGAGACGATGCGGCAGGCGTCCGCCGCCATGGAGATAACGCCCGAGGTGAAGAGCGCCTCGACCGTGTCGACGTCGCCGGAAAAGCGCGCGGCGACCGCGCCGGGGTCCTGCGCGGAGAGCGTGGAAGCGGGAAGGCGCGTCAGCTTGGCCGAGAGCTCCGAGCGCAGCGCGTGGGTCATCTTCTGCCCGAACATCTCAAGGAGCGTCTCCTGAGCCGAGGAGAGAACGCCCTCGAGCGCGAGCGAGCCGAAGTAGGCGAGCGACGCCGTGAAAACGAGCGGCGCACCGCCGCTGAGCGAGTCGACGATACGGCCGAGCAGCAGCGGCGGCAGGAGGGAAGCGAGCACCGAGGCTGCCGCGCAGAGGACGGTCCCGGCGCTCAAAAGCTTGTGCGTTGCCGCGGCGCCGCGCACGGCAGCAGAGACGCCATTTTGCGCGTTACGCTCATGTACGGCACCTCCTGTCTGGCTCTCATAGAGCGCGCGGTACGCCGGAACGGACAAGAGAAGCTCTTCGTGCGTGCCGACGGTGGTCTTGCCGTCTGCCATGAAGATGATCTTCTGCATCTCGGGGAAGTGGTATAGCCGGTGGGAGATGAGGAAAACGACCTTGTCGCGCGCGTAGGCCCGCAAATTGGCAAAAACAGCGTCCTCGGTCGCGCGGTCGAGCGCGGAGAACGGGTCGTCGATCACGAAGATGGGGCGTGGATGCGCGAGCGTGCGCGCGAGCGCCAGACGCTGCGCCTGACCACCCGAGAGCCGCACGCCGCTGCTACCGACGACGGTATCGAGCCCCTGCTCCATTGCGCGGACCTCGCCGTCGAGCGCGGTCAGCTTCAGATAGTCCATCGCGTCGCCATCCTCGCCGCAGAGGACGTTGGCCTTTACCGTGTCGTTCCACAACTCCGGGTCGTGACCGAGGTAGCTGACAGTCGCCGCGATCTCGCGCGGCGTGAGCGAAGACAATTCGCGCCCGCTGAAGGTCACGGAGCCGCCGTAGGGCTGTTCACAGAGGAAGGCACGCCCGAGCGTCGACTTGCCGCAGGCCACGGGGCCGGTGACGCCGATGATGTCGCCGGGGCGGGCCGTGAGCGAGAGCCCTGCAAAGATGGGCGCTCCGCCCTCGTAGGCGAAGGAGAGATCATTGAGTGTGACGTTCTGTGCCGACGGAACATTGAGCGGCGGGAGCGGCTCGGGCGTCTTCATGAGCGGCTTGATGCGCTTCCACGAGACCTCCGCGCGGTGCACGGCGTTGAAGAGCTTTGCAGCCTTGGCGGATTTGGTCGAGAGCTTCAAAAAGCAGGAGAGGAATGTCGCGAACGCGGCGATATCCCACGTGCGCCAGCCCGTGCCGAGCACGTTTTTTGCACCGAACCACAGGATGAAGAGCACGCTCACGTTCGACGTGACGAGGTAGAGCGGCGGCAGCGCCGACTGCCAGACGTTCGCCCGCACGGCGGAGCGCTCGTAGTTTTTCAGCGCAGCCTCATAGCGCTCCTCCTGCGCTTCCTCGCAGCCGTAGACGCGGTAGGTGACGGCATTTTCGCGCGGTCGAGCGTCGCGGCGCTGAGCGCGGCGGCAGACTTTTTGTAGTTGGCGCCCGCGCGCTGGACGACCTTTTTCATCGCCTCCGCATAGACATACGAGATCGGCGGGAAGATGAGGCACAGCAGCGCGAGCCGCCAGTCGTAAACGAGCAGCATCCCGATGTAGCCCACGAGCGCCACGCCGGTATCGAAGACCTCGGTGGTGAATTTGCGCATCCCCTCGGCGCAGTTGTCCACATCGGAGATGGCCTTGGTCATCAGTTCGCCCACGCCCTCGCGCTCCACGGCGCCGCAGCTCTGGCGGACGAGGTTGGCGAAGAGCACGCCCTTCATGCGCCGGTCGATGTTGTTGGCGAAGCGGCGGACATAGAATCGCTTGACGAAGCGCGCGGCCTGCACGAGCAGTGTGACGGCGATGTAAGCAAGCACGAGCACGGCCATCGCGCGGAAAGTTTCGCTCCCGCCGAGAATGTCGGCAAGGCACTGGGCAAGCTTGCCCTCGAACCACGGCCCCGCGAGAAGACCGAGGTTATAGATAAGCCCCGAGACCGTGACGAAGGTGAGCGTCAGCCACTCCATGCGGAAATAGGAGCCGATGTGGTCGGGACGAAAGGCGCTGTTATTCTTCATGGGGGATACTGATAACGACAATAATTTGCTAAGTCTAATGACAAAATACGACAACGATTATGAGTTTGCTGAGTTTAGTATCATTGGCCGTAAAGATGATGGGGAATGGTCTTTGCAATATGACGTTGACAAGCATGGCTATACGGTACCAAGCAACGATGCCTTCCACTTTGCACCGTTGGAAAATGACGCGAACGAGTTTAGAGGATATTTCCAAGTTCCTGATGAATTAGCTGAAAATACTGAAAAGGTCGAGCTTGTCTTCAATATCTGCGGTAAAGAAGTGATCTATTCTATGTCGGAAGAATGATCAAAAGGAGTGAAGAGGCGACTCTTCACTCCTTTTTGCAGGGTAATTTTTACTTGCACCATGTTTGGATATTTGTAAAAATAAAAGCCACCATCTTTCGATGGTGGCTTTTATTTGGCGCAGCAGGAGAGATTCGAACTCTCGGTACGCTTTTGGCGTACACACGATTTCCAGTCGTGCTCGTTATGACCGCTTCGATACTGCTGCGTATCGTTGTGCTCGACAGCGAAAACTATTATATCAAAAATCCTCACGAAGTCAAGCATAAATTCACAAAACCTGAGATTTTCTGCAAAAACGAGAGCCTTGCAATTTTTTTCTTCATCTTCTATACTGACAAAAACAGCCCGAGGGGAGGAGTTATTATGGAAAAAAGCATCTACCGCGCCCTGAACACGACGCTCATTTATATCGAGCGGAACGGTGAATATCTGATGCTGCACCGCACGAAAAAGGAGAATGACTGCAACCACGACAAGTGGATCGGCATCGGCGGCAAATTTGAGGAGGGCGAGAGCCCGGAGGAGTGCGCGCTGCGCGAGGCAAAGGAGGAGACCGGCCTCAATCTGACCGCCTACCGCTACCGCGGCATCGTGACGTTTGTATCGGACAGATGGGAGAGCGAATACATGCACCTTTTCACCGCTGACGGCTTTGAAGGGGCGCTTAGGGACTGCGACGAGGGTGAGCTCGCGTGGATCAAAAAGGAAGACCTGCTGGCGCTGCCTGCATGGGAGGGCGACAAGATATTCCTGCGGCTTCTTGACGAGGATGTACCTTTTTTCTCGCTCAAGCTGCGCTACGAGGGCGAAACGCTCGCCGAGGCGAAGCTCAATGGCAAAAGATTAGAGGTGCGGCATGGATAAGCTGCTCGTTTCGGCGTGCCTTCTCGGCACGCCCTGCCGCTATGACGGCAAAAGTAAGGCAGACGAGCGCGTTCTTGCGTTGGCGGAGCGGTACGAACTGATCCCCGTCTGCCCCGAGCAGCTCGGCGGACTGCCGACGCCGCGCGACCCCAGCGAGCGGCAGGGGGATCGCGTCGTGATGCAAAGCGGCCGCGACGTGACGGAGGAGTATCGCCGCGGCGCGGAGGCCGCGCTCGCCCTGTGTATAAAACATGGCTGCAAAGCCGCGGTGCTCAAGGAAAAGAGCCCGAGCTGCGGCTGCGGGTTTGTTTACGACGGCACATTTTCCCGCCGCCTGATCGAGGGAGACGGCGTGACGGCGGAGCTCCTCAAGGCGCACGGGATAGCCGTCTGCGGCGAGAATGGCTTGCCTGCAATGCGGGCGGACATGGCTGCACCGTCAAATTGCAGGTAAAGCACAAATATTTTTGTTGTTTTTTGCTTTCCTGCGCGCTATAATATACCATGCAGTGAATTTGAATATTTTTTAGACTGCAAGCTTTTTTCAAAAAGCGATCGAAGAAGAAGGAGGAGCACCAACTATGAAGTTTTCCAGTAAAGTTGAAAGATGCGGCCTATCACCAATGCGTAAATTCCACCCCTACGCAGTGGCAGCAAAGGCACGCGGCGTCAACGTCTATCACCTGAACATCGGTCAGCCCGACGTTCAGACCCCTCCGGCATTCTTCGCAGCAGTCAAGGCGTTTGAGCCGCCCGTTCTGGCCTACGCGCCCTCGCCCGGTATCCCTGAGCTGATCGAGGCGATCCGCCAGTATTATGCCAAGCTCGACATGCGTTTCTCTTCTGACGAGATCTATGTTACCGCTGGCGGCAGCGAGGCGCTGAGCATCACGCTCCAGTGCATTCTCGACGACGGCGATGAGATCCTCATCCCCGAGCCGTTCTACCCCAACTACACGACGATGACCTACACCTGCGGCGCGGACATCCGCCCCATCCCGACGACACCGGAGGAGGGTTACCGCTACGCCGACCGCGAGAAGATCGAATCGCAGATCAACGAGCACACGCGCGCCATCCTCATCACGAACCCCGGCAATCCCACGGGCGTGATCCTGAGCCACGAAGAGATGGAGATGCTCGTCGATATCGCGGTCAAGCACGATCTCTTCCTCATCGGCGACGAGGCGTACCGTGAGTTCGTCTACGGCGGGCAGAAGCTCCAGTCGTTCGGCGAATTTGTCGGCAAGGCCGCAGACAATATCATTATCATCGATACCGTGTCTAAGCGCTTTTCCGCCTGCGGCGCGCGCGTTGGGTGTCTCATCTCCAAGAACAAGGAGTTTATGAACCACGCGATGAAATACTGCCAGACGCGCCTTTCCGTCGCGACGCTCGACCAGACGGCCTGCGCGGCACTTTACAGCGTAGGACCTGAGTATTTTGCTGCGGTGCGCGACGAGTATAAGAAGCGCCGCGACACGCTCTGCCGCAAGCTGCGCGAGATCCCCGGCGTCGTGTTCGATGTGCCGGGCGGTGCGTTCTATCTGATGGCGGCGCTGCCGGTCGACGACGCCGACAAGTTCCAGCAGTGGCTGCTCGAAGAGTTCAATGACAACGGCGAGACTGTGATGTTCGCCCCGGGCGGCTCGATGTACGCGACACCCGGCAAGGGCAAAAACGAGGTCCGTATGGCCTACGTTATCGAGAGCCACAAGCTTGAGCGCGCAATGGATATTCTCAAAAAGGCCATCGAGGTCTATAACGCCAGATAAAAAGGAGAAGATACCAATGATCCGTCATATCGTGATGTGGAAGTTCCGCGAGGGTACCGAGGAAAAGGCCAACGAGTTTCTGACGAAGCTCGCCGCGCTCGACGGCGTGATCCAGCAGCTCAAAAAGTGCGAGGTCGCGCGCAACATCGGCAAGGACAACTACGACGCCGTGCTCGTCTCCGAGTTTGAGACGATGGATGACCTGAACGCCTACAAGGTCGATCCCCGCCATGTCGCCGTGAGCGATATCTGCAAGTCCATCCGCGCCGACCGCGTGGCCGTAGACTACGAAATGTAAACTCAAAAAGAGGGAGCACTGCATTTGCAGTGCTCCCTCTTTTTGAAAGAGCTTCGCTGCGCTTCGTGCCTTGCCACCCGTAGGGCGGCTGCGACACGCGCTCCGCGCAAAGAGTAAATTCCGACGCACAGGTCGTCAGAATTTACGATTGCAATTTTTTCGCGCCCGCGGGCGCGAAATGTTCTTAATCATCAATCACCGCGACCTGTGCGTGGCGATTGATTTTTCTCACAGAGCAAAGTGCTTTTTTTCATCGAAAAAGGCTGCGAAACAGCCTTTTTGATGAGGTGCAACTGTCGGTTGCTAAGTTTTCAAGCCCGCTTGGTGGACTTTTGACGCGCCTTTTGGTAAGCTGAACGCAGAAAATCTGCAAAGGAGAACCCCATCACATGACACTTGGAGAGAACATCGTGCGCCTGCGCACACAGAAAAACTGGTCGCAGGGCGACCTTGCCGACGCGTTGGACATCTCGCGCCAGAGCGTATCCAAATGGGAGACCGACGCCTCCATCCCCGAGCTTGACAAGCTATTAAAGCTCTCCGAGCTCTTCGGTGTGACGCTTGACGAGCTGGTGCGCGGCGAGGACGCGCCGAAGGCGGAAACAGCCGCCCCCGCGGCACAGGCAGTACCCGCCTCTTTCACGCCGCAGACTTCGTCCGAGCAGGAAAAGCGTCACACCATTGTGGGTACGATCTTATTGGGCATCGGCGCGGTCCTTTTGCTCACCTGTCTAATACTTGCCGGTGATCTGCTGGCGGGGCTGATCTATGGATCGCCTTTTTTCCTCTGCGGCATCATCTGCTTTACGGTGAAGTATCGCACGGGCCTGTGGTGCGGCTGGGCGGCCTATGCCTGCGTCGATCTCTACCTCCGCTTTGCGACGGGCCTTTCGTGGACGACCGTCTTTATGACGCACCTCTGGACGGCGCAGATGAACTATGCGCGCCTTGCCATCTCGTGGGTGCAGTTCCTCGGCATGCTCGTGATGATCGTCTGCACGGTGTGCTCCTACCGGACGCTCAAGCTGCCCGCGACAAAAAAGGAGGTCACGTGGCTGATCGCCGGCTGGCTCGCCGCGCTCGTCGTGCTGCCACTTCTAATGAGCTACGGTGTCATGCCGCTGTGGAGAGATGCGATGCACAACTACAGCAATTTTTCACCGTATTTCTTTATCAACGTCCTGTACAACTATGTGCGCCTTGCACTCGTCAACATTCTGCTCGTGCGCACGCTCGCCGTCTGGCGCTTGAAGCAGGAAGAGAAGAAAGCGGAAAAGTGAATCGAAATGAGAAAAAGCGGACCGCAGCGCGGTCCGCTTTTTTGCCTCAAATGTTCAATTACTTCTTGCTCTTCTCCAGCGCGGCGAGCTTCATGCAGCAGCAGAATACCGCCATCGCCTGCTCGAGCTCTTCGACCGGGGGCAGTGACGGAGCGACGCGGATGTTGCTGTCAAGAGGGTCGTGTCCATACGGATAGGTCGCGCCCGCGCTCGTCATCACGACGCCCGCCTCTTTGGCGAGCGCCAGCGTGCGCTTGGCAAGGCCGGGGGCCGTGTTCACGGAGACAAAGTAGCCGCCCTTGGGCGTGTGCCAGCTCGCAATGCCGAGCGGCTTGATCTCACGCTCGAGCGTTTCGACGACCATGTCGAACTTCGGCTTCATGATCTTGGCGTGCTCTTTCATCAGCGCGAGGGTGTGCTCCTTGTTCTGGAGGTACTTGACGTGGCGGAGCTGATTCATCTTGTCGAAGCTGATGGCCTGAATGCCGATGAGCTTGGTCATGTACTCCATGTTGGCCTCGCTGCACGCAAAGCACGCAATGCCTGCGCCGGGGAGCGTCACCTTGCTCGTGGAGGCGAACTCGAAGACCATATCGGCGTTGCCGTACTTTTCGCATTCGCTCAGAATATCGGCGAAGGGAACGAAATCGCCGTCGAATTCGTGGATGCAGTAGGCATTGTCCCACATGAGGAGGAAGTCCGGCGCGGCGGGCTTCATCGAGGCGATGCGGCGGATCGTCTCATCGGAATAAATGATGCCGTCGGGGTTCGAGTACTTCGGCACGTTCCACATGCCCTTGACGCTCGGGCCCTTGATGAGGTTTTCGACAATGTCCATGTCGGGGCCGTTTTCGGTCATGGGGATGGTGATGAGCTCAAAGCCGAAGCTCTCGGTCACCTTGAAGTGGCGGTCGTAGCCCGGGGCGGGGCAGAGCCACTTGACGCTCTCTTCCTTGCACCACGGCCTCTCGCTGTGCAGAAGGCCGTGCGTGTAGGCCTTGGAAACTGTGTCGTACATGAGCTGGAGGCTCGAGTTGCCGCCGGCGAAGACCTGAGAGGTCTTGCAGCCGAGAATGTCGGCGAACAGGGCGCGGGCGCTCTCAAGCCCTTTGAGCTCGCCGTAGTTGCGGGCATCCACGCCGCCGTCCACGCAGTCCTCAGGCTTGCTCAGCGCGGTCAGGATGCCGCTGACGAGGTCGAGCTGCTTCTTGCTCGGCTTGCCGCGCGCCATGTTGAGCTTGAGGCCCTTGGCCTTCCAGCCCTCGTATTCAGCGGATACCTTGTCGTATTCCTGCTGCCATTCGGCAGCGGACATATCCATGTAACCCATCGTAAATTCTCCTTTTTTGATTTATCGGATCAAAGTGACTAAATTATAGCACGGCCCTGAGAGAAATACAAGTGTCCACATGATACAATCATATGTCCTTCGCGCGGCTGTAAGTTCGGTCATTGCAGAGAGGAAAAGGCGTAGTGAGTGGGCGGCGTTTCTTATCCCAGTGCCACATCCAGCACCATCATCAGGCTGAAGCCGACGGCGAAAAACACCGTACCGATGTTGGAGTGAGTGCCCTGCGACATTTCGGGGATGAGCTCCTCGACCACGACATAGAGCATTGCGCCCGCGGCGAAGCCTGTTAGTGAGCGCTGCACGGCATCGGTCCAAATGAGATGTTCCGGCGCATGGTACTGATGCTGACGCAAAACAAAAAGGATGCTTCCCTTTAGCAGAGAAGCATCCTTGATACAAAGCGGTTCGTCTAATGATCCGAATATCCAATTCTTTAAGGCAATACCCTTCCTGAAAAGAAGAACCCCTTTTGTGACGTTCTCAGAACGTCACGACTTCCTGCGCGGGCTTCGACGTGGTGGTGATGCGCTCGACGTACAGCACGGGGCCCTCGCCCTCATAGGCGTCGAGGTGCTCCTTTTTGACCGTGGCAGTGATATCGACCCAGTCGCGATTCTTGTAGGCCTTCAGGCTGTCGCCCTTGGCGACGATGCCGACGAACTGGATGTCGTTTTCGCAGCAGGTCATCACGAAGCGGCCGGGGCAGTGGATGCCCGGGAACTTCTTCGAGTGGCACATGATGAGCTTCATGTGGACCTTTTTGCCATCCCAGCGGTCGGGATGGTCCATCGCGTCGACGTACCACACGCCGTAGTCGTCGTCGGGAATATCGATAAGGTCGGGCGTCATGTCGAACGGGCACTCGTCGCCGGTCAGGTAGTCCTCGCTGTTGCCGTCGTTGTCCTCAAGGTAGATGTCCGCGCGGCGGTTGACCATGCGCAGATTGCGCGCGCGCAGGCTCTCTTTGAGCTTGTCGTCGCAGCGGTTGAAGACGATCATGTCCGCGTTCGTGATCTTTTCCATCATGAGCTGACCCATGTTCTTGACGAACAGCTCGAACGTCGGCGCCTGCACGAAGGTCATGATCTGGTAGAGCACCCAGTTGGCGGGCAGCACCTCGCGGTAGAGCTTTTCCATCTGCCACATGCCGTTGTACTCGATGAGCACCTGCTTAGGGTGATGCTTTTTTTCAAGCTCCTTACAGAAAGCGAGCGTCAGCTCATCTTCATCGTCCACCGTGACGACGGTGACATTGTCGAGCGCCTTTTTCTCATATTCTTCGTCGCCCTCTTCGCAGCAGATGAGAAGCGTCTTGTCTTCGCGGGCGAAGCCATCTTCCAAAATGCCGTTGATAAAGCTCGTTTTGCCGGAATCAAGGAATCCGGCGACCAGATAAACAGGAATATCCATGCCTTACACTCCAAACAGTTCTGCAAGCTCGTGCTCTTTGAGCTCCGCGCCGATAACGCACAGACGGCCCGTATAGTCGGGATGGCCCGCGCGGACCTCATGCTCTTCGGGCACGTAGTCGAATTCGAGCCAGCCGTCCTCACCGTTCACGATGCCCTTGGCGCGCAGGATGTGGCCGTAGTCGCCGCCATCGAGCTTGCGGAGCATGTCCTCAAGAGCTTCCTTGCTGAACTTCTTCGGTGTCTCCTTGCCCCAGGAGGAGAAGACGTCATCGGCGTGGTGATGATGGTGATGGTGGCACTCGCACTCGGGATCGTCGCACTCCTCACCGTCGTGGTGATGGTGGTGATGCTCGTGCTCGTCATGGTCATGGTCGTGATGATGCTCGTGCTCGTGCTCATCCTCATCGTGGTCATGGTGGTGCTCGTGTTCATGCTCGTGGTCGTGCTCGTCATGCTCATCGTGCTCGTGATGATGGTGATGCTCATGCTCGGCCTCTTCGATCTCGTGCTCGCGGCGCATCTTTTCAAGGAGCTCCTCGCTGAGCGACACCTTTTCGATGGCGGAGAGGATGGTCTTGCCGTCCAGCTCGTCCCACGGCGTCGTCAGGATGGCGGCGTCGGGATTCTTCTCGCGCAGCATCGCGGCGGCAGCCTCGAGCTTCTCCTGCGAGAGCTTCTGCGTGCGGGAGAGGATGATCGTGCCGGCGGCCTCGATCTGGTTGTTGTAGAACTCACCGAAGTTCTTCATATAGACCTTGACCTTGCTCGCGTCGGCCACGGTGACGTAGCTGTTGAGCTTGAGATCGGGGCACTCATCGACGGTGCGCTCGACGGCGACGATGACGTCAGAGAGCTTGCCGACGCCGCTCGGCTCAATGAGGATGCGGTCGGGGTGGAACTGCGCCACGACCTCCTTGAGCGCCTTGTTGAAGTCACCGACGAGGGAGCAGCAGATGCAGCCTGCGGACATCTCGGAGATCTCGATGCCGGACTCCTTGAGAAAGCCGCCGTCAATGTTGATCTCACCGAATTCGTTCTCGATCAGCACGAGCTTTTCGCCGCTGTAGGCTTCCGCGATCAGCTTTTTGATGAGCGTGGTCTTGCCTGCGCCCAGAAAGCCGGAGAAAATATCGATTTTCGTCATAAGAAATACGCTTCCTTCTTTTTTATTGATTTCCAAACCTGTATTATAAGCAGAATTTGTGAACGATTCAAGTCCTTTACGCGTGAAATTCGCCCGTTTCATGCGAACTTTTCAGATTTGACGCGCTTTCTTCCGCCTGCGCGCGGCACAGCGCGCCGAGCGAACTGATCAGGCTGCGCACGGTATCGCGCCCGAGCGGCGGAAGGGCGCGATACGCTTCGATCAGATACTGCTCCTCGCGCGAGAACGCGGCGCGCTCAGCGCGGAAGGAGCCGCGGAACAGGTAGTTCGGGTCGACCTGCAGGGCGTCGAACAGCTTGAGCAGGATATCTTCCTTGGGCGAGCTGAGACCGTTTTCGTAGTTGCTGATGGCGGAGGGGGAGACGCCCAGCTCCTCCGCCAGCTCTGCACGGGAGAGTCCGAGCGCTTCGCGCCGCAGGCGCATTTGTTTGCCAAAACTCATCAGGATACCTCCCAAAAGGACGCTCTTCGACATGGTTCGTGCACATTTTAGCGCAGAAGCTTGTATCTGTCAATCAAGTTTAACAAGATTCTTGTAAAAATATACTTGACATAGCAAGGTTCTTGTGATATTTTAACCTTGTTCACAAAACCTTGTACCTGTGAACGCACTGCGGGAACCGGCAGCCTGCTTCCCTCCGGTCAGCTTTTCCGCGGTGGCGGCCGTCTATACCGGTGCGGCGGCCAAACCCTCAGGAAGAAAAAGAAAAGCGCGCCGCCCTTTGAGGGGACGGACGCGCAAAGACAAATAGAGAGAAAGACGATATCGAGTCGGCGCCAGCGCCCGCTCGATATTTTTGCGTTGTGAGATAAAAAGAACGAGCTGACTTTCATCAACTCGTTCTTGGTGGGGGAAGGTGGATTCGAACCACCGAAGTCACTGACAACAGATTTACAGTCTGCCCCCTTTGGCCACTCGGGAATTCCCCCATATGAAATTGTTTGCTTGTTGGTGGAGCTGGTAGACGGATTCGAACCCCCGACCTACTGATTACAAATCAGTTGCTCTACCAGCTGAGCTATACCAGCATCTCAGCAACGAACAGACTGTATATTACCAGACTCTGCGCCATTTGTCAATATGGAGTTTTGAAAAAAAGGAGGAAATTTCGTGTATCCCCAAAAACGGCGGCGCGCGGCGCTGCAAAAGAGCGTGCCGCGCGTGGTCTGCTCGCTCTGCGCGCAGGATATTTTTCCCGGCGAGCAGGTGTGGTCCCGGAATGGGCGGACCGTCTGCGCGGACTGCTTCGTGCCGTTTGCGCGCGAGGAACTCAGACCATTTGCATACATATTTGGAGAGGAGAGCGTGCCATGACGCTTTATCAGATGTCTTACGTCTACCGCGAGGACGCGCTGCGCTTCCGCATGCGTATCACCGTCCTGCGTGAGCAGGCCAAGGCGGCGGAAGGAGAGGACAAGCTGCGCCTGAAGCGGCGCATTTTGGAGCTGCAGCAGCTTTTGCGCCAGTCGCGTGAGCTGGCGGACCTGACGAGACATTATTATGAAAGGGGTTATTATCGCAATGAAAAGTACACCCTATAGTATGCGCAACAATGAGATATACGGCGACATGACGGCGTGGATCGCCGCGCACGCGGGCGACAACGAGAGCGACCTCAAGCGGCTCAAGCGCAATCTGCGACTGGCGCGCGAGGAGGAGCTGACCGCGCGCCAGCGCGAGCTCCTGCGATTGCGCTACGAGGAGAACATGACCGTCACCGAGATTGCTGCGGCCATCGGGCGGGACAAGTCCACGGTGTCGCGCACGCTTTCCCGCGCGAGAAGAAGACTTTACAAGTGCCTTCGCTATGGGCTATAATTTATAATATCTAAAATAGGCGAACGGCAGACCGAATGACCCCGCGCAGGCCATGGACGGCGGACCGCGGGACGAAACAGGGAGAACATACTATGCTGCACAAGGCCATGCAAAACGAGTGGTCGCGCATCGCGATCGCGGTGTTTGCGACGTTTCTTTACGCGATGGGCGTCAACCTCTTTATCGTGCCGGTCGGGCTGTACTCCGGCGGCATGGTGGGTCTCAGTCAGGTCATCCGAACGGTGCTCGCACAGCGCGTGGCGCTGCCCGTGGGCGTGGATATCGCCGGTATCCTCTATTTTCTGCTGAATGTGCCGATGCTCCTCATCGGCTGGAAGGAGCTCGGGCGCGGCTTTCTCGTCCGCACGCTCATCTGCGTGGGTGCGTCGTCGCTTTTTTTGAGCGTCATCCCAGCGCCCGCCTCGCCGATCCTCGATGAGCGTTTGGCAGCCTGCGTGGTCGGCGGGATCCTGTGCGGCTTTGCACTGGGCCTTGCGCTCACCTGCGGCTGCTCGACTGGCGGACTGGATATCATCGGCCTGTGTCTTTCCAAGCGCGGCAGCCGCTTTACGGTCGGGCGCTTTTCGATGAGCTTCAACGTGCTGCTCTACGCGGCCTGCGCCCTGCTCTTCGACATTCAAACGGCCATCTATTCCGTCATCTACACGGTCTTCTGCTCGCTTTTCATCGACAAGGGGCATCAGCAGAACATCAGCGTGCAGGTGCTCATCTTCACGAAGGACGAAGATCCCGAGCTGCCGCAGAATATCATGTCTCGCCTCGGGCGCGGCGTGACATATTGGCAGGGCAAGGGCGCCTACACGGGAAGCGATATCCGCGTGCTGTGCGTGTGTGTCTCGAAATTCGAGGTCGCGGACCTTCAGGAGACGGTGCGTGCGCTCGACCCGAACGCCTTTTTCATCGTGCAGGAGGGCGTCCGCATCGGCGGGAATTTTATGAGGAAAATTTCGTGAAAGAAATTAGCGATACTGCATGAAAAAAAGGCTGATGGGCGCTCCGTCAGCCTTTTTTGATATCCGTTCACGAAGAACTGTAAAATGGGGCCGTCCCTTTCGGAATGTGCGGTCATACCTTCAAAACAAAATGGCTCTTGTGAAAGTCCAGCAGCCCGTCCTGTTTCATTTTCCCGAGCTCGAGCGACAGGCCGCTGCGCTCGACGCCGAGAAAGTCCGCGAGCTGCTGGCGGGAGAATGGGATGTCGAACTCGACCGCGTCGCGCCTCTGCGCCTCGGCGGAGAGGTAGGACATGAGCTTGGCGCGCGTCGTGCGCTGGGCGATGTGCGTGAGCTTTTCGTTGAGCAGCAGGTTTTTGCCCGCAAGGTCGCTCAAAAGGTTTCGGATGATGCGGCTATGGTGCGCACAGGCGGAGGGACAGACCGTCAAAAGGCGTTTGACGTTCAAAAACAGCACCGTTGTCGGCGTTTCGGTCACGACGCTCACATTGGAGACACTGTTTGGCGCGCAGGCGAAGGCCGCGGCATACGTCTGCCCCGGTGTGGTGCGGGAGAGAATGTTGCGGTTGCCCCAGATATCCTCCTGCACGACGAGCGCGCAGCCAGAGAGCACCATGCCGATCTCCTCGACCGTGTCACCGGGATGAAGGAGAAACACGTCCTTGGGGAATTGCTCGGTCTTCGCCGCAAGGCAGGTGAGCATCGCATCGAGCTCGTCCTCCGTGACGCCGGAAAAGAGCGGAGAGGCGGCGAGAATGGAAAAAAATTCTTTCATTAAAAAACGCCTTTCGTTGAAAATTCAACCGACTTGCTGGCCGCATTCTACTATAATACGCTTGAAAACGCAAGGAGGTATTGCAATGAAACGGAGAATCATTGAGATCGATCAAAATAAATGCAACGGCTGCGGCGCCTGCGCCGCGGCGTGCCACGAGGGCGCTATCGCCATGGTAAACGGCAAGGCGCAGCTGATGCGCGACGACTACTGCGACGGCCTGGGCGACTGTCTGCCGTCCTGCCCGACCGGCGCGATCTCTTTTGTCGAGCGCGAGGCCGCGGCCTACGACGAGCAGGCGGTGCTCGCCAACAAGCAGAAGAAAATGCAGAAGGAGGGCATGACGCTGCACCACAGCTGTCCCGGCATGCAGCTCAAGACCTTTGCGCACAAGGCGGCATCTGAAACGGCGGCTCCTGCTGCGCAGGAGAGCCAGCTCTCCCAGTGGCCGGTGCAGATCAAGCTCGTGCCCGTGAACGCGCCGTACTTCTCCGGCGCAAAGCTGCTCATCGCGGCGGACTGCACGGCGTACGCCTACGCGGCCTTCCACGAAAAATTCATCAAGAATCACATCACGCTCGTCGGCTGCCCGAAGCTCGACAGCGTGGATTACAGCGAAAAGCTCACGGAGATCATCGCAAAAAATGACATCAAGAGCGTGACGGTCGTGCGAATGGAGGTCCCGTGCTGCGGCGGGCTCGAGCACGCGGCGAAGACCGCGCTGCAAAGAAGCGGCAAATTCATCCCCTGGCAGGTCGTGACGATCTCGACGGACGGGAGAATACTGGATACGATTTGAGTCATCCTATGATCGATAAGACCACAGAATGAGGAGGATCTTTTTGGTGGACAACAAGATGTTTTGTTTTCAGTGCGAGCAGGCGGCGCACTGCACGGGCTGCACCGGCAGCGCGGGTGTGTGCGGAAAGAGCGCCGAGACGGCAAATTTGCAGGACGAGCTGACCGGCGCGCTCATCGGCCTTGCCCGCGCGACGGACGGCAGCCCCGACGTGAACGGGGGCACATGGAGCCTCATCATCGAGGCGCTTTTCACTACGCTCACGAATGTGAACTTTGACGCGGCGGCCATCCGCGATGTGACTGCACGCGTGAAGGCGGAGAAGAGCCGTCTTGTGCCGGACTGCGCGTCCTGCATGTCGCCCTGCGGGCACAACGACGACTACGACATTGCGCAGCTCTGGACGGCGGACGAGGACATCCGCAGCCTCAAGTCGCTCATCCTGTTCGGCATCCGCGGCATGGCGGCGTATGCTTACCACGCGATGGTGCTGGGCTACACGGACGACGAGGTCGATCATTTCTTTGCCAAGGCGCTGTTCGCCATCGGCGAGGACTGGGGCATGGACAAGCTGCTGCCTCTCGTGATGGAGGTCGGCGAGAAAAACTACCGCTGCATGGCGCTGCTCGACAAGGCCAATACCGAGATCTACGGTGCGCCGGAGCCGACTGCCGTGCCGCTGACGGTGGAAAAGGGGCCGTTCATCGTGGTTTCCGGCCACGACCTGCACGACTTGAAGCTCCTGCTCGAGCAGACGGAGGGCAAGGGCATCAACATCTATACGCACAGCGAGATGCTGCCCGCGCACGGCTACCCGGGCCTTAAAAAGTATGCCCATCTCAAGGGAAATTTCGGCACGGCGTGGCAGAACCAACAAAAGGAATTTGCCGACATCCCCGCGCCCGTACTGTTCACCACGAACTGCCTGATGCCGCCGCGTGCGAGCTACGCGGACAGGGTTTTCACCACAGCAGCAGTCTCGTATCCAAAACTCAAGCATATCGGCGCGGACAAGGACTTCACGCCGGTCATCGAAAAGGCGCTGGAACTGGGCGGCTATGCCGAGGATAAGGCATTCACCGGCATCAACGGCGGCAGCACAGTCATGACGGGCTTTGCCCGCGGCGCGGTGCTGGGTGTGGCTGACAAGGTGGTCGAGGCCGTCAAGTCCGGCCAGATCCGACACTTTTTCTTAGTCGGCGGCTGCGACGGCGCGCGCCCAGGCAGAAATTACTACACGGAATTCGTCAAGCAGACGCCGCCCGACACCATCGTGCTGACGCTGGCCTGCGGCAAGTTCCGCTTCAATGACTTGAGTCTCGGCACGGTGGCGGGGCTGCCGCGCATCATGGACGTCGGCCAGTGCAACGACGCTTACAGCGCCATCCAGATCGCGCTGGCGCTCGCCGACGCCTTTGGCTGCGGTGTGAACGAGCTGCCGCTCTCGATGGTGCTCTCGTGGTACGAGCAGAAGGCGGTGTGCATCCTGCTGACGCTGCTGTATCTCGGCATCAAGGACATCCGCCTCGGCCCGACGCTGCCGACGTTCCTCTCGCCGAACGTGCTCGACTACCTTGTCAAGAACTTTGGCATCGCGCCCATCACGACGCCGGAGGAGGACCTGAAGGAACTTCTGAAATAGTGCACCTCACGGTGCGGTCGTGAGAAGATGCACACTTCTCTGGAATTTTTACAAGAAAAATTTCATAAAATATCCATTGGCGGCGCTTTGTATAAGCAAAGCGCCGCTTTTTTGCAATATGCTGGTCATTTGTTGAAATCAATGCGGTTTTCTGAAAGCTTCAACCAAAATTTGTTGCACTTTTTGGGCAAATGTGATAACATCCATTCTAATCTTTTTGTATTGCGGCACTATGATAAACTGCCGCCGCACGTATAAAGACCCGCCCAAACGGGCCGGGAGACTATTTATTATATTGTGGAGGTATTTGTGATGTATGACCAGTATTTTCAAAAGTTCGATCTGGCGCCTGAGATCACCGCAGCGCTGAAAAAATGCAAGTGCATCGCCTACGCCGAGACGAAGGAGGAGCTGGAGGAAATGGCCTACGGCCCCACGCATACCTCCCGTTACGACGTGGTCTATCCCATCGAAGGCAACGGCACGGTGAAGGAAGCCGAGGTCGTGCGCTGCAAGAACGGCTGCGTCGTCAACTTCATGGAGGACTATATGCGCCGCCGCGACCCGAACAGCATGGCCATCGGCGACGATCTGCCCTCCGATAAGCCGCGCTTCAAGGACCGCTTTGGCTACGAGTTCTCGCAGCTCCGCCAAGAGACGCTCGACTGGCTCTCCACGCAGCAGGTCATCATGCTGCCGTTTTCCGCCGGTCCGCGCGGCCACGGCTATCCGAGCCTGATGATCTGCCCGCTCAACGCCGCGTTCTTTGCGCTGTCACTGGCGAATATGCAGGGCTTTACGAGCATCGTCGACGTGCCGGAGCACTATAAGCCCCGCGCCATCATCTTTGTCGCGCCGCCGTTCCGCCATACGCACTTCGACGGCAAGCAGGTCGTCGTGCACGACCGCTCCAAGGAGATGCACGAGGTCTGGGCCTATAACCTCTATCCGGGCCCCAGTGCCAAGAAGGGCGTTTTCTCGCTCCTGCTCGACATCGGCGAGCAGGAGGGCTGGGTCTGCTGCCACACGAGCGCAGCCATGGTCGAAACGCCGTACGAGTGCGAGGTCGTCTTCATGCACGAGGGCGCGTCCGGCGGCGGTAAGAGCGAGATGCTCGAGGACTTCCACCGTGAAGACGACGACCGGCTGCTCATCGGTACGCACACGGTCACGGGCGAAAAGTATTACATGACCCTCGGCGAGAGCTGCAAGATCCACCCCATCGCCGACGATATGGCCTGCGCGCTCAAGAGCTTTCAGGACCCCGAGAGCGGCAAGCTGCGCATCCTCGACGCCGAGGACGGCTGGTTCCTGCGCATGGACGGCATGACCGCCTACGGTAACAGCCCGCTCTATGAGCGCATCTGCATCCATCCGAGCGAGCCGCTGGTCTTTTTCAACATGGACGGCGTGCCAGGCGCGACCTGCCTCATCTGGGAGCACGTCATTGAGTCGAACGGCAAGCCCTGCTCCAACCCGCGCGTTATCCTGCCGCGCCGCATGGTCGATAACATCATCCCCGATACCGAGCCCGTCGAGGTCGACGTGCGCAGCTTCGGCGTTCGTATGCCGCCGAGCACCGCGAAGGCTCCGAACTACGGCGTCATGGGCATGCTGCAGGTCGTCCCCCAGTCCATTGCCTGGCTATGGAGACTCGTCTCCCCGCGCGGCTTCAAGAACCCGTCCATCGCCGATACGAACGCCGGCAGCGGCCTGAAGGCCGAGGGCGTCGGCTCTTACTGGCCGTTTGCCACGGGCCTCAAGGTCACGCAGGCGAACCTCCTGCTTGAGCAGATCATGTCCGCGCCCAAGACGACGAACGTGCTCATCCCGAACCAGCACATCGGCGCCTATCACGTGGGCTTCATGGGCGAGTGGATCTCGCGAGAATACCTTGCGCGCCACAACGGCATCGTGCGTGAAAAGCATCTGGTGCCTGCGCGCTGCCCGCTGTTCGGCTACGCGCTCGATGAGATGAAGCTCGACGGTCAGTTCATCCGTCAGACCTTCCTGCGCCCTGAGACGCAGTCCAAGCTCGGCGATGAGGGCTACGATGCCGGCGCGAAGATATTGACCGACTTCTTCAAAGAGCAACTCCAGCAGTTCGTTTCCGACGATCTCGACCCGCTGGGCCGCGAGATCATCGACTGCTGCCTGCACGACGGCACGCTCGAGGATTACCTCCAGTTGACGCCGATGAAGAAATTCAAGTAATGATATCGATAAAGAAAGGGCGCTCGCAGCGCCCTTTCTTTATCAGCAAGGAGAGGATTTGAAATGGAAACACACGCCGTGAAGGTCATCGCCCGCATCCGCTCTGATTTTCCGGAAAAATTCGGCATCCCGCGCCAGAGCGGCCTTGTACCGGAGCTGCGCGCGAAGGTCGTCTTCGAGCCGGAGTTCTGCAGTGCCGACGCGCTGCGCGGCATTGAGGGCTTTTCGCACCTGTGGCTCATCTGGCAGTTCTCCGCCGCTGTGCGCGATACGTGGTCGCCGACCGTGCGCCCGCCGCGCCTTGGCGGCAACGAGCGCGTCGGCGTTTTCGCCACGCGTTCGCCGTTCCGCCCAAACGCCATCGGCCTTTCCTGCGTGAAGCTCGAGGGCGTGCGGCACGAGGACGGACTTGGCGACGTTCTGATCGTCTCGGGTGCGGACCTGATGGACGGCACGCCCATTTATGATGTGAAGCCCTACCTGCCTTATGCCGACGCGCACCCCGAGGCGCTGGGCGGCTTTGCCCCGTCGCCGAAGGAGACCATCGCGGTCGACTGCCCGCCGGAGCTGCTCGCAGCGCTGCCTGAAGGGCAGCGCGAGGCACTGCTCGGCGTGCTCGCACAGGACCCGCGCCCGCAGTATCAGCACGATCCCGAGAGGGTATATGGGATGAGCTTTGGCGGATGGGATGTCAAATTCCGCGTGCGCGGCGAAACGCTCGAGGTCCTTTCTTTAGCGGAAAATAAACAAGAATAAATGCTTTGCTAAGAGGAAGAGCGGCGGCGCTAATGCCCTGTTAAGAGCCTTTCGAAGTGGTTGATATGCAAATTTTGCGCGCTATAATAGCGCCAGAATACATAAAAGGAGCGTATCCACCAATGGAAGTATCCAGCGCGTTTGTTGTCATCATGGGTATGGGCGTCACCTTTGTGGGCCTGACCTGCATCATCTTTCTCACGATCCTCATGGGCAAGATACTATCCAAGCCCGAGGCGCCGAAGCCTGCCGCCGCGGCAGCCGCACCGGTAGCGCCCGCTGTTCCGGCGGACGGCCTGACCGATGAGATCAAGGTCGCCATCATGGCGGCGATCGCGCAGGAGCCCGGCTTCCACATGGCGAATGTGACGAACGTCAGCATCCGCAAGATTTGATCGACGACATTCCATTTCTTCCTTTTGACGGCGGAAAGGGCGGCTCCATCGCCGCCCTTTTTGCTGCCCAGCCAAAATTTTGCATTTTAGCGCACATTTAGCACTCGCTGTGTTATAATGGCATAAAGTTTGGGGTGTGTTGCCCCACGAGCGAAACAGGGAAGAGGGAGGAATGCGGATGAAGGCGAAACGCACCGAGCTGCGGCGGCTGTATGACTTTCTTTTTACCGTTGCCGTCCTTGCAACGGCCACCGTGCTCTGCACGCTGCTGCGCCAGCTCGACAGCGGAGGAGGCTATGTGCATCTTATTTTCGTGCTGGCGGTCGCGACCATCTCGCGCTGGACGGAGGGCTTCTTCTGGGGCATTTTCAGCTCGGTCACCGGCGTGCTGCTCGTCAACTATGTCTTCACCTACCCTTACTGGGAGTTTAACTTTACGATCACGGGCTATCCGCTCACGTTCCTTGCGATGCTGACGGTCTCTATGATGATCAGCGCGATGAACACGCAGATCAAAAAACAGGAACGGCTTCGCATCGAAACGGAAAAGGAGGCCGTGCGCGCAAATCTCCTGCGCGCGATGTCGCACGATATCCGCACGCCGCTGACGAGCATCGTCGGCAACACCGCTGCGATCCTGGACAACGAGGATTCGTTTTCGCCCGAGCAAAAGCGCCGCCTTTTGGAAGACGTGAACGAAGACGCGCAGTGGCTCATCCGCATGGTCGAAAATCTCCTGTCCATCACGCGCATGAGCAACGGACAGGCAAAGATCGAAAAGGACTGCGAGGCGGCGGAGGAGATCGTCGCCGTGTCGGTCAGCAAGTTCGCCAAGCGTTTTCCCAATGTCAAGGTCTCGGTCGAGGTGCCGGATGAAGTGCTGATGGTGCCGATGGATGCGACGCTCATCCGCCAGGTCATCATGAACCTGCTGGAAAATGCCGCTATCCACGGCGGCAATGTCACGCAGATACGCGTTCAGCTCTCGCGCGAGGGCAGCCGCGCCTGCTTTTCCATCAGCGACAATGGCGTCGGTATCCCGAAGGAAAAGCTCACGAACATCTTTCAGGGCGGGCTTTCAGATGTGTCTCACAGCAATTTCGACATGAAAAAGAATATGGGCATCGGCCTTTCCGTGTGCTATACGATCGTCAAGGCGCACGGCGGCACGATGACCGCGGAGAATCAGGAGACAGGCGGCGCGTGCTTCCGCTTTTATCTACCGATGGAGGAGGGCAAAACAAGTGAAGCTGAAGGATAAGGTGCTGGTCGTAGAGGACGAGCAGAACATCAGCAATTTTATTTCGACGGTGCTCACCGCAAACGATTTCGACGTGCTGGTCGCGCAGACCGGTGCGGAGGCGATCTCCATGATCACCTCGCACTGTCCCGATCTCATCATTCTGGACCTCGGGCTGCCTGATATGGATGGGCAGGCCATCCTCAAGGAGGTCAGGTCCTGGTCGAACCTGCCGATCATCGTCGTCTCGGCGCGCACGCACGAGCATGACAAGGTCGCGGCGCTCGACCTCGGCGCGGACGATTACATAGAAAAGCCGTTCGGCACGAGCGAGCTGCTTGCGCGCATCCGCACGGCCATCCGTCATACGCGCACCTCGCTCGACAACGGTGAGATCGCACAGTCGGGCAAGTTCACCGTGCGCGATCTGACCATCGACTATGACAAGCACCACGTGCTCGTCGGCGGCGAGGATGTGCACCTGACGCTCAACGAATTTAAGATCGTGGCGCTGCTCGGCAAATACGCGGGCAAGGTGCTGACCTATGACTATCTCATCAAGCAGATATGGGGCCCGAAGGCCAAGGCGGACAACCAGATCCTGCGCGTGAACATGGCCAACATCCGCCGCAAGATCGAAAAAAATCCCGCCTCGCCGGAGTATATCTTTACGGAGATCGGCGTGGGCTACCGGATGCTCGAAAACAACGAGTAAGCAGGATGATAAGGCTTCGGCCTTATGATACCAGGGCGCGCCGCGCCTCACACAGATCACGCAGACGGCTCCTGCCATTGGGGATGGCAGGGGTCATCTGCGTATTTTGCACTTTTATGAAAAAGGCGTCTGACCGATACTCTCAAAGTTTCGGTCAGACGCCTTTCTTTTTTGCGTGTTTTTATGCAGAGCGCTCTTTTGGCCTTCTTTGCAAGCGGGATATTTCGTGCTGCGCTCGGTTTTGGACGTCATAGCTATGCTAAATTTTATGTATATTTTTACTAAAGCAACAGATGTTACATTTCACCTCTTTATTCACTACTACGATCTTGGAGCGAATTGTTATTCTAACCATTGGCATTTTATGGACATAAATATACAATCAGCGTCACAGTCAGTCCTACGAAGGAGGAGACCACAGCACATGACTATCTGGGAAATTGCAACGAATTATTATCAATACTTCCTGCGAGGGACGCGAACGACCATCCTCATCTCGCTGCTCACCGTGTTCTGCGGCTCCATCCTTGGCTGCCTGATCGCGCTGATGCGCCTGTCCAAGGCAAAGGCGCTGCAAAAGTTTGCCAGCATCTATATCACCGTCATCCGCGGTACGCCGATGCTCGTGCAGCTCTACATTGTTTACCACCAGCTTGATTTTATTCCCTATCCTACGGGCAGCATCTTCGGTGTCGATCTGGAGCGGGCGCTGCCGTGTATCATCGCTCTGTCGATCAACTCCTCCGCCTATGTCGCCGAGATCATCCGCGCGGGCATTCAGGCGGTGGATAAAGGCCAGATGGAGGGCGCACGCTCGTGTGGCATGACGAATGGGCAGGCCATGCGCTATGTGGTGATGCCGCAGGCGGTCAAAAATATTCTCCCCGCCATCGGCAACGAGTTCATCACAATGGTCAAGGAGACGTCCATCATCCAGTACCTCGGCATCGGCGATTTGATGTATGATACTGGTATCGTCATCACATCCACCTATGACCCGCTTCCTTGCTACTACATCTCCGCCATCATCTATCTGGCGCTGAACATCATCCTCGGCAAGGGCCTGAACATCTTTGAGAGGAGGCTGAGAAAGAGTGAACAGTAACGTATTGTTCGAGATCCAAAATTTGCAGAAAAAATTCGGCGACCTGACGGTTTTCGACGGGCTGAACGAGACCATCTGCAAGGGCGACGTGGTCGTCATCATCGGTCCCTCGGGCGGCGGTAAGTCCACCTTTATCCGATGCCTGAACCTCCTGGAGCAGCCCACCGCCGGCAAAATTTACTTCGAGGGCGAGGACATCACGGCCAAGGGCTTTGATGTGAACAAGCACCGACAGAAGGTCGGCATGGTGTTCCAGCAGTTCAATCTCTTCAACAACCTGACGGTGCTTGAAAACATCACGATCTCGCTCACGAAGGTCAAAAAGCAGTCCAAAGAGGAGAGCAAGGCAAAGGCCCTCAAGCTTCTAAAGCGCGTGGGGCTCGAGGACAAGGCGAACGCCTATCCCTCCCAGCTCTCCGGCGGGCAGAAGCAGCGCATCGCCATCGTGCGGGCGCTGGCGATGGAGCCCGATGTGCTGCTCTTTGATGAGCCGACCTCCGCGCTCGACCCCGAGATGGTCGGCGAGGTGCTGCAGGTCATCTCCGACCTCGCCCGCGACGGCATCACGATGGTCGTCGTCACGCACGAAATGGGCTTTGCCCGAAAGGTCGGCACGCGCGTGCTCTTCATGGACGGCGGACAGATCGCCGAGCAGGGCACGCCCGAGGAGATCTTCGAGCACCCGCAGAACGCGCGAACCAAAGAATTCTTGTCCAAAGTCATCAACGTCATTTGACAAAACAAAAATTATAAAATTTACGATATTATTGGAGAAAAACGAAAATGCTTCACACGATCAACCCTGAAATTCTGTTCCTCAAGCAGGAAGATGTCATCAAGGCCGGCCTTCTCGATATGAAACAGATCCTGGCCGTTACGGAAAAGACCTACGCGATGCTCGGTCAGGGCCTCATCAAGAACCCGCCTAAGACCAACACCAGCATCCCCGACAAGGAAAACTGGCAGTCGTTCTTTAACGCCATGCCCTGCTACATCGGCGGTGACGTCAACATCGGCGGCATCAAGTGGGCGGCGGAGTCCAAGAAAAACGCCACCATCCCCGGGATCCCCTACGGCATCGACATCTCCATCCTGAGCGATCCTGAGACGGTGCTGCCGTTCTGCATCCTGGACGGCACGCTCATCACCGCGATGCGCACCTCCGCCGTCGGCGGCCTGATGGCCAAGTACGCCGCCCCCTCGAACGCGGATACCGCCTGCCTTGTCGGCGCGGGTGTTATCGGCCGCACGATGATCTCCGCTGTGCACGAAGCGCTGCCCCAGATCAAGACCATGTACCTCTGCGACATTGATGTCGCCAAGGCCGAGGGCATCGCGAAGGAGTACGGCGACAGCTTGGGCGTCGAGATCATCCCGACGAGCGACAGCAAGGCTGCGGCGCTCAAGTCCCAGCTCATCGTCGGCGAGACGACCGCGCCCAAGCCGTTCATGGACACCTCCTGGCTCACGCCCGGCTGCGGCCTCGTCTCCATGCACTCCAACGAGGTGAAGGAGGAGGTCTTCCTCAAGGCCGACGGTATCGTCGCCGACTACTGGACACAGCTCAAGCAGCACAGCAATCCGCTGTCCAAGCTCACGAAGGAAGGCAAGCTCGATGAGAGCCAGATCATGGACCTGAGCGAGCTGGTGCTCGGCACGAAGAAGCTGCGCACCTCGGACGATCAGTTCGTCGCCGCCGCGTCCATGGGCCTCGGCGCGCTGGACATCATGATCGCCTATCAGCTCTACCTGAACGCGACGGAAATGGGCATCGGCACCAAGGTGAACCTTTGGGACAAGCCCCTGTGGGAATAAGACACGCAGGAGGGAACAAAGATGAACGCATTCAAGAAATTTGCGGCGCTGCTTTTAGCGCTTATGATGATTCTGTCTCTTGCCGCCTGCGGCAGCAAGAGCGACGACAGTGCGCAGGGCAGCTCGGACGGCGATGCGTCGTCCGATGACACCGCCAAGTCCAAGATCGAGCAGATCAAAGAGGCGGGCGTGCTCGTGATGGGAACCTCTGCCGACTATCCCCCGAACGAATTCCACACGGAAGTGGACGGCAAGGACACCATCGTCGGCTTTGACGTTGCTATCGCGCAGTACATCGCCGATGACCTCGGCGTCGAACTCAAGGTCGTCGACATGTCGTTCGACAACCTGTGCATCAACCTCGCCAAGGGCGATTTCGACATCGTCATCGCCGGTATGGCCTCGACGGAGGAGCGCCTCAAGTCCGTTGACTTCTCCGACCCATACTTTAAGCAGCAGCAGGCCATTCTGATCCGCGCGGAGGATGACGCGCTCTACAACAAGCCCGAAGACCTGAGTGGTCACAAGGTCGGCGTGCAGAACGGTACCATTCAGGTGCCCATCGCCAACGAGCTGGCGGGCGAAGAGAACGTCGTCGGCCTCGTCAAGGCGCAGGATCTCATCATGGAGCTCAAGAGCGGCAAGCTCGATGTTGTGTACATCGACTACACCGCGGCTCTCGCATTCGCCGCGGCGAACGATGACCTGACGGTCAAGGACATCGGCATCGAAAGCAACAGCGAGGGCCAGTGCATCGGCGTGCAGAAGGGCAACGAGGACTTCGTCGCCTACCTGAACGAAAAGATCGCCGAGATGCAGGAGCAGGGCCTCATCGACCAGTACGTCGCCGAAGCCCAGACGCTGGCGGGCATCGAGTAAAGCCTGTCTCCCTGCATGATATGAAAAGCATCAGCATACCCTCTACTAAGAGAATTGGGGAGGATGTGCTGATGTTTTTTCATTTTGACCGCAGGAAGACGAAAAAGGAGAAAAGACCCACACGTTTTCTGGTGCTCAGACGCAAATGGCTGACGCTCGCCGCAGCGGGGCTCGTCGCGATCGCGGTGTTTGCCGCCGTCAATTATCCCGCCGCCGTCAGCGCGGCGGCGACCACGCGGCAGCTACCCATCTATTGCGTCCAGCGCGACCAGAAGGTCTGCTCCATCTCCTTTGACGCCGCGTGGGGCGCGGACAACACGCAGAGGATACTCGACGTGCTCAAGGAATACGGCGTCACCTGTACATTTTTTGTGGTGGGCAACTGGGCGGATCAGTATCCCGAACAGGCCAAGGCCATCGTGGACAGCGGCAATGAGCTCATGAACCACTCCAACGCGCATGATCATTATAATTCCCTCACCGCCGACCAGATCATCGCAGACGTGAACACCTGCAACGATAAGATCGAGGCGCTGACCGGCATCCGCCCGACGCTCATCCGCTGCCCGTTCGGCGAGTACGATGACCACGTCATCTCTGCCATCCGCTCGATCGGCATGGAGCCCATCCAATGGGATGTGGATTCGCTCGACTGGAAGGGTATCTCAGCGAGCGAGATCACAAAGCGTGTGACAGGCAAGGTGCAGAGCGGTTCCATCGTGCTTTTCCACAACGCGGGCGAGCACACACCGGAGGCTTTGCCTGATATCCTCGACTATCTGCTGGCCGAAGGCTACGATATCGTGCCGATCTCCAAAATATTGCTGACGTGCGAATGCACCATCGACCACACCGGCCGCCAGTGCCCGGTGGAATAGAGTGGAGAGGATATCGTATCTGACGGTGCAGGTGCTTTCATAATATACGGCAGTAAAGCGGCGGCACATCCAGGCTGCCGCTTTACTGCTGCAAAACTGTATTTACACCGACGGGCGGCCATGATGTAATAAATAAGATCACGCAATGATACCCAAGAGCCGGACCCGGCGCTGCAAAGGAGATACGCAGCATGACGATAGTCGGCAATGAATTCGTTACGGTCATCGTCGGTGAGATAGTCGCTCAGATCGGCGATCTGGTCCATCTGGTCGAGCGCGTAGGCCGTGTCGGCATAGGCGAAGAAGATGTTGGGCATGGGGGCCGCGCTGACCTTGCCCTCTGCCGAGACGATGACGTTGGTCTCAAGGTCGTTGACGCTGCCCTGGCTGGAGCATTCCACGGTGACGCCGTTCTCTTTGCCGGTGATGGCGTTGAACTCGTCGACGAGCGCACTGAACGATTCGAGCTGCTCGCCGTTATAATAGGTCCACACCGTGATGGTGACAGGCTCTTCGGGCGAGGGGGAGGAGGTGGCCTTGTCGCCGCAGCCGGTGAGCAGCGCGAGCGCCGACGCACCGGCGAGAAGGAGGGAGAGGAGCTGTTTGCGTTTCATGGGGAAGTTCTTTCTGTGCCCGTTTGCGCGGGCAGAAGCTTTTACTATATAATGTAGGTGCGCAGAAAGAGCTGCGCGCAAAAACTCCGCCCGCGGGTGTGCGGGCGGAGTTGGTCTGTTGTCATTTAGGGAGAAACTGCCCGACAAGGCAGGTGTATGCGCCGTCGTCCGAAGGCCAGATGGTGCGGACTTTGAGCGTATAGGGGAGGTCCTTGCCGCCTTTGCGCAGTGAGACGGACAGGGTGACGTCCGTGTCCGTCGGCGTGGTGTGAGAGACACGCTCTTTGAGGCGCTCGATCTCCTCGCGGCTGAGAAGGTCGGGATCCTGCCCCTCAGAGAGATAAAGCGTCACATGGCGGTGAGCCTCGTCGGCGTCCCAGTCGGTGAGGATGATCTTGTCCATCCAGTGGTCATAGACGAACTGGATGCCGCCGCACTGCTCGGCGAAAAATTCCATCTTCGCCTGCTCGATGGGCAGCAGCTTGAGCGCGCGGTCGTCATTCGGCAGTGAGCGCTGCTCGAGCATCTCACTTGCGAGGCGCTGCGAGTCGAGCTGATAGTCAAAGCTGCTGGGCTCGTGCTGCATACAGGTGCGCAGTTGGTCGTCCACAGCCCTCAGACAGTCGAGCAGCAGCGGGTTGAACGCACCGCACTCGCCGTTTAATATCATCTGCATAGCAGTCTCGTGGGAGAAGCCCTTTTTATAGCAGCGCTCACTCGTGAGCGCGTCGTAAACGTCCGCGAGCGCGACGACCTGCGCCGAGATGGGGATATCGTCGCCTTTCAGTCCGTCGGGATAGCCGCGGCCGTCCCAGCGCTCGTGGTGCCAGCGGCAAATTTCGTGCGCGGTGCGCATGAGCGGGTCATCCTGCGGCAGGATCATATCGTCGAGCAGCTTGTCGCCCTCGGTCGTGTGGGCCTTCATGATCTCAAATTGCTCACGCGTGAGCTTGCCGGGCTTGTTGAGGATCTCGGCGGGAATATTGATCTTGCCGATGTCGTGCAGCGCGGAAACGGTGCTGATCATCGAGATGTCCGCCTGCGAGAGGGGATAGCGGTCCGAGATATTGACGATCTGGCGCGGCAACAGGTCTGTGATGGTGCGCACATGCAGGATATGCATGCCGGATTCGAAGTTCTTCGACTCGACGACGCGGCTCAGGATATTGATGATGGTGGCATTCGTCTTCTCGCGCTCGTAGACCTGCTCCTCAGCGAGGCAGACGAGGTCCTTCTGGCGCGCATAGAGCGCGAGCGTGTTGCTCACGCGGCGCTGCACGACCACGAGGTTGAAGGGCCTGCCGATATAGTCGGTCACGCCGAGATCGTATGCCTTCTGGATGAGGTCCGCGCTGTCCTCGGACGAGATGATGACGGGGATATCCTGCAGCCAGTTGCGCTGGCGCATGGCCTCGAGCACGCCGAAGCCATCGAGGTGCGGCATATTGATGTCGAGCAGCAAAAGGTCGATATCGAAATGCTCGTGCAGCAGGTCGAGCGCTTGCACGCCGTCGTCGGCATACAGGTAATCGTAGCGCTTGCCGAGTATCTCGGACAATATCTGCTGATTCATTTTAGAGTCATCGGCGATGAGAATTTTAGCTTCATCCATGGCGATATCCTCGGCCGTGTGTTCGACCGGCGAACACGCAGCCTTTTATGAAGATCACGGCGAAAAACGCCGCGTACCCGCTGGAAAAGCGGACAAAAAAAGCGGTACCGAAACGACCGGTGCCCGAGATGGCCGCGCGGCGTGACATCGGCACGGCTGTGCCTTTGTTGCGATATTGAGGCCATGCTAACATACATTAAATTCAGGTGCAAGGAAAAATCCGCAAAAAGACGGAGAAATTTTGGCAAATAAACGGAAAAGTTCGAAAAGCGGCGGCCTGCGCATCGGTATGCGGACTGCTGTTGAGCGTTATGACCCAAAAAGTGAAGCAGGCGCAAAAAATGTTTCAAAGAAGTGAAAGAGGATGAATATTGACATTCTTTTGCAAACGAGAGTATCGTAAAAACGCAGATTTTGATAGAATTTAACGCATTCTTAACGGCTGCGGCCCGAAAATGAGCCGCACCTTCGTGCCGGGCGTGGTGCGGCGGCGCATCGTCAATACCGCCCTGCTGCACACGAAAAAGCAGCGGCTAATGAGCATCGTGACCGAGCGTTTCTATCAGAAGGAGAAAAACAACGAATTGCTCGTAGCCATCCTGAGCCACGCCGTGGAGTGCCACGGCGCCGAGGACGGCGCGCATATGACGCACGTCGGCCTTGCGATGAGGCTGCTCCTGCAGCGCATGATGGAAAAGACCGATCGCTATCATCTGGAGCAGGCGGACATCGAGGCGATCCGCATGGCCTCGGAGCTGCACGACATCGGCAAGCTCCAGATACCGGCGGAGATACTGACCAAGCCCGGTGCGCTGACGGCCGAGGAATGTGAGATCGTCAAGCGGCACACGGTGCTGGGCGCGAAGACCGTCACAGAACTACCCGTCTGCCAGAACGAGCGGCTCGTCAAGTATACCATTGAGATATGCCACTGACACCATGAGCGCTGGAACGGCGACGGTCACCCCGACGGGCTCAAGGTCGACTTTGTCGCGGACCAGCACCAGAGCGCCGCACGCCGCGTGGTCGAGGAGCTTTACCACGGCACCGGCGACTCGGGCACGCGCATCGCCGTGCAGCTCGAAGAGGAGCGCGCCAAGCGCAAGTTCTTCGGCGAGCTGACGGAGGAGATGCGGTTTGAATACACGGTGCAGCCCTCGGCGCTGGCGCTTTCGGCGGGGGCGGTCGCGCTGATCGGACTGCCGCATCTGACGGTAGACCCGCCGGACAGCGCAGACCTGATGGCAGTCATCTCGCCGGACCTCGTGCCGCAGATACGCGAACGCCTGAAGGAAATGACGGCGGACGAGACATACTTTGAGCTTGGATCCGAGATCGTCATCGGGGGCAAGCCGCGCTGGTTCCAGCTTGCGGTGATGGTCACGTGGTCTGTGGCCGAGCCCGGACGGTGCAGCTCCATTACAGGGCAGATACGGAACATAACTTTAACTACCGCCGCCTGATGGACATGAGCGAGCGGCTCGCGGACGAACGGCCCGCACAGAGGATGACGCCGGTCATGGCGGAGGACGACGGCATACTGCGCAACACGCGCGCACAGGTCGACGGCGTTCTGCGCGGTTACCGGCAGATGTTCGACATCACGTGCCTGGTCGACCCCGGCATCTGCATGGAGTTGACCAAAAGTCGTGGCGTGAACAGGAGCGAACACTGCTATGCGGTGTGGAACAAGACGCACCGCTGTGAGCGCTGCATCTCGCAGGAGGTCGTGCGCTCACAGACAACGCAGACGAAGATCGAGACGCGCGGGAACGACGTTTTCTATGTCGGCGCCTCATATCTCGAGGTGAACGGCCTGCCGCATTCGCTCGAGCTCGTCAATCACCTGCACAGCGACGACGAGCTCGTGCGCTACGGCGGCGCATACGTCAAGGGACGCATTTCACAGACGATACACAAAGCAGACCTTGCCATGTATGAAGCAAAAACATAAAAGGATCGTTTAGCAATTTACAGAGAGAAAAAAGACGATGAAGCTTAATAAATTTTTCAGCAGTGTTGGCGGCGATTACGGCGAGGCAAAAGCCCGTTTTCAGAGCGATGAGCGCATCGCCCGCTTCCTGAGAATGTTTCCGGGCGATGACAGTATGCAGAACCTGAGCGCTGCCGTCAGCGCGAACGACGCGCCCACCGCGTTCCGCGCGGTGCATACGCTCAAGGGCGTAGCGCTCGACCTGGGGCTCGGAGCGTTGGCAGAGGCCAGCTCCAAGATGACGGAGGCCCTGCGCGGCAGCGACATGCTGCCTGCCGATCCCGAGCTCTACGCCGCGGTCCACTGCGAATACAGCAAGGTGCGCGGGGCGCTCGACCAGCTCGAAGCCTAAAACCGGATGGGAAAAGCCCCGCGGCCTTTGGCCGTGGGGCTTTGGTATGGGGCGGGTCACAGCAGCGGCGCGATGATGCGCATACAGGGGCCCATCAGCTTGCGCAGCAGCGGGTCAGCTTTCAGCAGCGCGCGGTCTGCGCGCACGCACTTTTGGAGCGTTTGCTGGAAGTCGCGCTCAATGTCGCTGATCTCAGGCTTGTCGTAGAGGTAGGCCGCGCACTCGAAGTGGTGGTACAGGCTGCGGTAGTCTAAGTTGATGGTGCCGACGACGGCCTTGCAGTCGTCGCTGACGAAGACCTTGGCGTGGACGAAGCCTGGCTCGTACTCATAGATATGCACGCCGCTGTCAAGAAGGCGGCGGTAATAGGTGTGCGCCAGTGAAAATGCGATCTCCTTGTCGGGAACATGGGGCAGGATGAGCTGGACCTCCACGCCGCGCTGTGCGGCATACGTGAGCGCGGTGATCATCTCGTTGTCGATGATGAGATACGGCGTCATGATGTGCACATAGCGGTTTGCGCGGCTGATGATGTCCATGTAGACCATCTCGCCGACGAGGTCGCGGTCGAGCGGACTGTCTCCATAGGGGATGACGTAGCCCTGTGTTTCCCGCGGCGGCTGGGGAATGTCGAGATAGCGGGAATAGGCGCTCGGGTCGAAGTGCGGCTCGTTGTTGTCCCACATCTGAAGGAACATCAGCGTCAGGCTTCGCACGGCGTCGCCGCGCAGGACGATGGCCGTGTCCTTCCAGTGCCCGTGACGCTTGACGCGGTTGATGTACTCATCCGCGAGGTTGATGCCGCCCGTGAAGCCGACCTTGCCGTCGATGACCATGATCTTGCGGTGGTCGCGGTAGTTGTAATGCGTGGAGACAAAGGGACGCAGGGGAGCGAACATCTTGCACGCGATACCGAGCTTTTGAAGCTTTTCCGGATAGGAATAGGGCAGCAGCGCCACAGCGCAGGTGCCGTCGTACATGAAGCGGACCTCCACGCCCTGCTTGACCTTCTCGGTGAGGAGCTCAAGGATGCGGCCCCACATATGACCCTCGCTCACGATGAAGTATTCGAGGAAGATGAAGTGCTCGGCCTTCTTCAGCTCGTCGAGCATCACGCCGAACGCGTCGTCGCCGAGCGGGAAGTATTCAACATCCGTATTTTGATAGGCGGGGAAACCACAGTGCTCCAGATATGCGGCAAGCCCCTGCGTTTCCGGAGGCAAGTCCGTTGTTTGGCAGGCGGTGGGGGAAGGAATGAGGTCCTTCGTCTGCGCCTGAATGTCGTTATAACGGCGGATCATCAGCCGGTGGCCGAGGTCAGTGCGGATGTAGAGGTACAGGATCAGTCCGAAGACCGGCAGCACCGAGAGGATGAAGAACCATGTGAGCTTGATGGTCGGGTTATCATCATTGCCGAAGAGCGAGAGCACGATGACCGCTGAGAGCAGCGTATTGCCGCCCCAGAAATAGGGCATCGCCCCTTCGAGCCTGTAAAAAGCGAGGAAGAGGAACAGGATCTGCACGATCAGCGAGACGATGATGATGCCCGTGCGGCCGAAGATGATCTGCAGCAGGCCGCGCTTGCCCTTTTCCAGAAGCAGGATGCTGTTGTCGTCGTCTTTCATAAAAACCTTCTTTCTAAATTGGCAGACTGCTATTTTCTCTATCATATCACGCTACGACAGAAAAAGAAAGTGGGTGTCCGTGGCGGAATGTGAGGAAAAGCACTGATCGGTGCTGGCGGCGGTACGAAAAATATGCTACTATTTGACTGATAAGGGGGAGATGACATGGAAAAGACCAGCGAGGTCCACAATATCCCGCCGCTGTATGACAAAAACTCGCGCGTGCTCATTTTGGGCTCGTTCCCGTCGGTCAAGTCGCGCAAGGCGGCGTTTTTCTACGCGCACCCGCAGAACCGCTTCTGGCCGACGCTCGCGACGCTCTTTGGCGAGGAAACGCCAAAGACGGTCGAAGAAAAACGCTCGCTTGCCCTGCGCCATGGCGTCGCCCTGTGGGATACCATCGGTTCGTGTGAGATCGTGGGCTCGTCAGACGCGAGCATCACAAATGTCGTGCCGAACGATCTGAGCGTCATTTTAGACGCGGCGGACATTCGGGCGGTTTTCTGCAACGGCGGCACGTCGTATGATAGCTACAACAGATACTGTCGCGCAGCGGCGGGGCGCGAGGCGGTCAAGCTGCCCTCCACCTCGCCCGCGAACGCGCGCTGGACGCAGGAAAAGCTCCTGTGCGCGTGGCGTGAAGCGCTCCGCCCTTACCTGACAGTTGTTTGACAAAGTTGACAAAGCGGGCGAAAAGGCATATGATACAGCCCGCAAAAGGTAAAAAAGGAGAACTTTCCATGGCAGACAAGTCTGTTTCCCTGCAGGGGAACAAAAGCGTATTGTTCACGAACCGCCAGCTCATCACGCTGATGTGGCCGCTGTTGCTCGAGCAGATGCTTGCCATCGCCGTCGGCCTTGCCGACTCGCTGATGGTCGCGACCGTCGGCGACGCGGCCATCAGCGCCGTTTCGCTGGTCGACTCTATCAGCAATCTGATGATCTACATCTTTTCGGCGATGGCGACGGGCGGCGCGGCGGTCGCGGGTCAGTATATCGGCTTGAAGCAGAAGGAGGATGCCTGCAACGCGGGCCAGCAGCTCATCGCGCTGCTGGCGGTGGTGTCGGTCTTCTTCGTGGCGCTGCTGTACCTCTTCCGCCCGCAGATACTCACGACGATGTTTGGCCACATCGAGCCCGATGTCATGGCCGCGACGAACACCTATTATTTATATGTGATGGCGTCCATCCCCGGTATCGCGCTCTACAACGGCGGTGCGGCGCTGTTCCGCACGATGGGCCGGAGCGACGTGTCGCTCAAGGTCTCACTCCTGATGAACGGCATCAATGTTGCGGGCAATGCGATCCTCATCTTCGGCGTGGGTATGGACGTTGCGGGCGTTGCCATCCCGACGCTCATTTCCCGCACGGTGGCGGCAGCCGTCATCCTCGGTCTGCTCTTCAATAAAAAGCTGATGCTGCACCTCTCGGATGTGCGCGGCTTCCGCCTCGATATGCGCCTGATGAAGAACATCTTTTACATCGGTGTGCCGAGCGGCGTCGAAAACGGAATGTTTCAATTGGGACGCCTTGTGCTCTTCAGCCTCATTTCGACCTTCGGCACGGCGTCGATGGTGGCGAATGCCATCGGCAACACGCTCGGCAATTTCAACTGCTTTGCCGGTCAGGCCATCAACCTCGGTCTTGCAGCGGTGGTGAGCCAGTGCGTCGGCGCGGGTGAATTCGATCAGGCGCGCGCGTACTTCCGAAAGATCGTCAAGTGGACCTACGTCATTCAGGGCTCGGTCAACATCCTCATCATTTCGATGCTGCCACTCATTATGCGCATCTACAATGTCTCGCCCGAGGCGGAAAAGCTGGCTGTCACGGTCTCGCTCATCCACGGCATCTCGGCGATGACGCTCTGGGTACCGGCGTTTATGATCACCGCTTTTCTGCGCGCGGCGGGCGACGCGAAGTTCACGATGCTCGCCAGCATGACGACGATGTGGCTCGTGCGCGTGCTGCTGGCCTACATTCTCGGCAAATACATGGGCTACGGCGTGGTCGGCGTGTGGGTCGCCCATGCGATCGTCGACTGGTCGGTGCGCAGCATCATCTTCTACCACCGCTACCGTGGCGGAAAGTGGAAGCAGATGGGCATCAAGGCATGAGAGTTTCGAAAAAGCGGCATAGCCGCTTTTTCGAGAAGGATGCACGGGGCTTCGTGCCTCGGTTGCCCACCGCAGGCGGGCAATTCGACACGCGCCCCGTGAGAAGTGTTTTTCGCCACGTACACGCCGAGGCGAAAAACGAATCAAAAACATTTCGCGGCTGCGGCCGCGAAAATAGGAAAAGGTCTCCGCTTTTTGAGCGGAGACCTTTTGTCTTCTTTTACACTTTTACATTTCAACGGTGATGTTGTCGGTGCCGTGCTGCTCAAATTCGCCAAGGTAGGTGTCCATGCGCTCGCGCAGCTCGTCGACGTTTTCGGGCGTAGGCGCGTCTGTTTCCATATCGCGCAGGGCAAGCTCCTGAGCGAGGATCTCAAAAAACATCGTGTCCTCATAGGCCATGATCGCCTCGTGGATGCCGCCCTCGGCAAACGCGCGCGAGGGGATGAGCTCGCCCTGATACGCCTCGACCAGCGGCACCATGCCGTGAGAGAGACAGTGGGCGAAGACGGTGCTCTCCACATCGTCGTATTCGAGGATGCGGTCGTCGCCGCGGGTGGAGTTCATCACCCAGTTGCCGACATAGACCAGATCGAGCAGACGGCGGAACTGCTTTTCCGTCAATTCAATATTCATTGTGATGCCCCCCTTTGCCGGAAAAAGATCTGCATAGCAGAGATTATAGCACGCCCTCTTTTCTTTTGCTATAGCAAAAACAAGGAAAAGCGCAAAAAAAGCGGCGGGTGCTTGTTTCTTTTGCTGCATCGTAGTATGATGGCAAAAACGATCGAAAACAGGAGAGACTATGAAAAGAAACGTATGGTTCACCGTGCACGGCGAGCAGCAATATGAAGGAATGGCGCCGGACAGCGCTGAGCAGCGCCTGCCGGGCACGATCGAGGAAACGGCGGAGGGCCTGCGCCTGCGCTACGAAGAGCCGGGGGCGGATGGCACCGCCGCGACCGTCACGCGCCTTGACCTTGCAGAGGGCGGCGCGGTGCTCACGCGCTTTGGCGCGGTGACGAGCGAGATGATCTTCCGCCCGGGCGAGACCCACACCACATACTATGCAACGCCCTACGGGACCTTTCCGCTTACGGTGGAAACGGAATCGGTGCACTGGAAGTTTGATGAGCGCGGCGGAATGCTCTCGCTGCGCTACCGCATCGACCTTGGCGGGCAGAAGGGAAGGTGCGCGCTTCGCATCCGCGCAAAGGCGAAGGAATGATAAAGGGAAGGGACTGCCGAGCGGCAGTCCCTTTTTACGCGCCCATCAGCAGCGCGACCGCCTTGGCGGAGACGAGAAACATCACCGCGTCGGCACAGAGAGCGGCGGGGATGGTGTAGCGCGTCTTCGTGATCCCGGCAGCACCGTAATAGACGGCAACGGTGTAAAATGTCGTCTCGCTCGAGCCGAGCATGACCGCCGCCACGCGGCCGATGTAGGAGTCGACGCCGTAGACCTGCATGATCTCCGAGCCGACGGCCAGCGCGCCGCTGCCGGAGATGGGGCGGATGAAGAGAAGCGGCGCGGTCTCGGCAGGAATGCCGATTTTGTCGAGCGCAGGGGCCAAAAGCGCGCCGAGCGCCTCCATCGCGCCGGACGCGCGGAACATATAGACGGCGGTGAGCAGCGCGATGAGAGAGGGAAGAATATGCAGCAGCACAGTGAGCCCTTCCTCGGCTCCCTTGGTCAGCGCGGAATAGACGTCGACACGCCTTGACATGGCGAAGCAGGCGGTGAAGGCGAGCAGCAGCGGGACGATGAGCGTGGAGAGCGTCATGTCAGTCCCTCCAGAGGCGCGCGAGGACCTTGGCGGCGAACAGGCCCGCAAGGACGGACAAAAGAGATACCAGCCACACGCAGGGCAGAATGTCGAACGGATCGGAAGCGCCGAGCGAGGCGCGCACGCCGGCGAGCGTGGTCGGCAGGAGCTGGATGGAGGCCGTATTCAAAACGACGAGCAGGCACAGTTCGTTGGACGCGACGCCTCCGCAGCCGCGGCTCATGCGCCGCGCTGCGCGGATGCCGAGCGGCGTCGCCGCGTTGCCGAGCCCTAAGAGATCTGCTGAAAGATTGGCCGATACGGCGGCGAGCGTCTCACTGTCGCGGCTGGCCTGCGGTAAAAGGCGGCGCAGCAGCGGGCGGAACAGCGCTGCGATCTTATCGGTGAGCGCGCACTGGTCCATCAGCTCCATCACGCCCGTCCAGAGGCACATCACGCCGCACATCGTAAAGCACAGTTCGACGGCGCTCTGTGCGCCTTCCAATGCTGCGGCGCTGAGGGAAGAGAGATTTCCCGTCAGCGCGCCGAAGATGAGAGAGACGAGCACCATTCCCGTCCAAAGCCAGGCCATCGCCATGTCCATCAACTCCTTTGCCCCTAAATATATCGGCAGGGGAGAGAGAATATGCTGCATTTTGCGGGCAAAAGCGGGACAAACAGCCCAAAAAGAACGTGTTAAAAAATTTTCTCAGAAAAAATAAAAAATTGTCTTGACAAGTGCAACACTTTTTAGTATTATATGCAGGTCCGCGATTGGGCCTATCCTGCCCTATTTGCGCGATATTGCGATGAACCGGGAGATTGCTCAGGCTTCTGAGGTAACTTTCGGGGAGTATGTCCGAACATCGGGCGGCTGAGAGAATATCTGTACGTTGCGTAGATCGCTGCGCCATGTGTGGACCGGCCGTTTATTCGTGCCGGTTTTTCTATGAGCCGGAATGATACGCACGGATAAGCGTACAGGAAAAACTCTCACCGTACGGCTTCGACAAAGCAAAGAATACCGTACAAAATAAAGGAGAAACCGAACATGGCAAAAGAAATGATCCGCATTCGTCTCAAGGCCTATGATCATCAGGTCATCGACCAGAGCGCAGAGAAGATCGTCGAGACCGCCAAGCGCACCG
>URXY01000010.1 GCA_900552015.1 uncultured Eubacteriales bacterium
ACCGTGGTTGTCCCAGCCGGGGATATAGGGGGTGTAGTAGCCCCGCATGGCGTAGGAGCGGGTGATGAAGTCCTTCAGGGACTTGTTGAGCGCGTGACCCATGTGCAGTCCGCCGTTGGAGAACGGAGGGCCGTCGTGCAGGGCAAAGCGGGGCTTGCCCTCGTTCTTTTTGAGCATCAGGTTGTAGAGGTCCATCTCCTCCCAGTGCTTGAGCATCTCAGGCTCGCGCTTGGGAAGACCCGCGCGCATCGGGAAGCCGGACTTGGGCATATTCAGCGTGCTTTTGTAATCCATGTTGCGTCTCCTTTATATGATAAATTACTTCTCTGCTTTCTTTTCGATCATCTTGCAGGGGAAAACGACCAGTCCGCATTCTTGACAAATTTCCGCATCGGGAAACTCCGGAAACGGGTCGCGCGTGAACACCGACGTATCATCGTCATCGAGCGGCCCCAGTTCTACAAGGTCGGTCGGCGATTTGAAAAACCGCAGCTCCTGCTGCGTCCAGAAAGGGTATTTCTGCGTGTGCATCGAGCCGCGCAGCATCTCTTTTCCACATTTTGGGCAATTCACACTTCGTCCTCCGGCAAAAAACAAAAGCGCCCTGTCCCCATAAAGAGACAAAGGCGCTGACCTCTGCGGTACCACTCTTCTTGCTGTGTTTTGCACAGCCGCTCAAATGCTGCGATATAACGGTCGCACCCGTCCGGCCTTACTCATGAGTTCAGTCCGGCTGCTCCGAGGTGATATTCAGCCCTGCCGCGTCCCGCCTTTCACCAAACCGGCGGTTCTCTTTGCCGCGGGGGAGAGGCTTACTTGTCCTCATCCACGCAATTTTTCATAATAGCAGTAGTAATATATCGGCTTTTTGCGGCTTTGTCAAGCCCGCGGTGCGCACATCGCAGCAGAAAAAGCGGTAAATTTGGTGTAAAAACTTGTGAGAGGCGGCAAAATAGGGCAAAGAGCGCTTGACAGCGCTAAAAAAATATGATACGGTTTGCAGCACGGAAAAAGGGAGTAGCCGGCGTCCACGGGCGTTGGGCGGGTCGTCATCGCGGGAGTTTTTCCCCGGCCTGTTCGCGAAATGGCAAGACTTTTACCCAGACGATCGTCTGCGGTAAAGGTCTTTTTTCTTTTGTCCGCACATCCAAAAAACTGAAGGAGTGTTTCAGCATGGATTTTCTGCTCGACGGCATCCGCGCCGTCACACCGCAGCAGTGCGTGATGTATGTGGTGGGCGCGCTGCTCATCTATCTCGCCATTAAAAAGGACTATGAGCCCTCGCTTCTGCTGCCGATGGGCTTCGGCGCGATCCTCGTGAACCTTCCGATGTCCGGCGTTCTGAACCAGATGGTCGCAGGCGTGGGCGAGAGTCAGGGCATCATCCAGTGGCTCTTTGAAACCACCATTGAGGCAAGCGAGGCGCTGCCGCTGCTGCTGTTCATCGGCATCGGCGCGATGATCGACTTCGGCCCGCTGCTCTCGAATCCGAAGATGTTCCTCTTCGGCGCGGCGGCGCAGTTCGGCATCTTCTTTGCGATGATCGCGGCGGTCATGCTGGGCTTTGATCTGAAGGACGCGGCCTCCATCGGCATCATCGGCGCGGCGGACGGCCCGACGTCGATCTTAGTCTCGCAGGTCTTGCACTCCAATTATATCGGGCCTATCGCGGTCGCCGCCTATTCGTATATGGCGCTCGTGCCGATCATCCAGCCGTTCGCCATCAAGCTCGTGACCACCAAGAAAGAGCGCGCGATGCACATGCCCTACAACCCCAAGCACGTCTCCCGTTCGCTGCGCATCTGCTTCCCCATCATGGTCACGATCATCGCCGGCTTCATCGCGCCGATGTCCGTCTCGCTCGTGGGTTTTCTGATGTTCGGCAACCTCCTGCGCGAGTGCGGCTGCCTTGACCGTCTCTCCCAGACCGCGCAGAACGACCTTGCCAACCTCATCACGCTCCTGCTCGGCATTACGATCTCCTTCTCCATGCAGGCCGACCAGTTCGTCAATCTCGACACGCTGAAAATCATGCTGCTCGGCCTCGTCGCGTTCGTGTTCGATTCCATCGCTGGCGTGATGTTTGCAAAGCTTCTGAACCTCTTCTGCAAGAACAAGGTGAACCCCATGGTCGGCGCGGCCGGTATCTCGGCCTTCCCGATGTCCGCGCGCGTCATCCAGAAGATGGGGCAGGAGGCGGACTGCACCAACCACCTGCTGATGCACGCCGTCGGCGCGAACGTCGCCGGTCAGATCGCATCAGTGCCCGCGGGCGGCATGATCTTGAATCTCGTGCCGCAGCTCATGGGTTAAGGAGGAACGCACTATGACAAATCTTGAGATCGCGCTGCTCATCACGGGACAGGGAATGCTCGGCATCTTCGCCGTCATGGCCCTCATCACCGTACTGGTCACACTCTTCACTAAATTCGGTAAAAAGTAAAACCCCAGACATAAACAGGCGGCCGCTGCCAACGCAGCGACCGCCTGTTTTCGTATATAAGGGTTAAAAGCCTCGCAGAGTTTCGAGCCCGCAGGCTCGAAATGATTTTAATCGTAAATCGCCGCGACCGGTGCGTGGCGATTTACACCTCTCAGTCCGCAAGTGTGGAAGTTGCCCGCCAAGGCGGGCAACTTCTGCGCGCAGCGGGCTGCAATCCCCTCTCAAAAACGCGGGACTCAGTCCCGCGTTTTTGAAGTAATATAGAGCATTAAAGCCGCAACATCTGCCGGACTGACGCCCGAAATCCGCCCCGCCTGCCCCAGATTCTGCGGGCGGATGGCGGCGAGCTTTTCGCGCGCCTCCAGGCGAAGACCGTCGATCTTCGCGTAGTCGATGTCCTCGGGGATGGCGCGGCGCTCCAGGCGCGCAAACTCTGCGACCTCCGCCATCTGGCGGCGGATGTAGCCCTCGTACTTGACCGCGATCTCCACGCTCTCGGCGAGCGCGGGCGGGAATTCGCGGCAGCCCTCGTCAAAGGCCCGCAGGTCGTCATAGGTGAGCTGCGGGCGGCGCAGCAGCGCGATGAGGGGACTGCCGTCGCGCACCTCTGCCGTGCCGCGCTCACTCAGAAGGGCGTTGAGCGCGTCGGACGCGCCTACGCCCGTGTGCTCGAGGCGCTTGATCTCGCGGCGCACCGCGTCGTATTTGCCCACGACCTTTTGCAGCGTTTCATCGCTGACAAGGCCAAGCTCATGGCCGATTGGCGCAAGGCGCTCGTCGGCATTGTCCTGGCGGAGGATGAGGCGGTATTCGCTGCGGCTCGTCATCATGCGGTAGGGCTCGTTCGTCCCCTTGGTCACAAGGTCGTCGATGAGCGTGCCGATGTAGGCCTGCTCGCGGCCCAGGATGAAGGGCGGCTCGCCCTTTATCTTCCGCGCGGCGTTCACGCCCGCGACGAAGCCCTGCACCGCCGCCTCCTCGTAGCCCGACGAGCCGTTGAACTGTCCCGCGCCGTACAAGCCCGAAATATGCTTGTATTCAAGCGTCGGGTAGAGCGCGGTGGGGTCGATGCAGTCATACTCGATGGCGTAGGCCGGACGCATGATCTCCGCGTGCTCAAGGCCCTTGACCGAGTGCAGCATTTCAAGCTGCACCTCCTCGGGCATGGACGACGAAAAGCCCTGAATGTAGAGCTCTTCTGTATCGAGGCCCATGGGCTCGATGAAGAGCTGGTGGCGGGGCTTATCGGGAAAGCGGACGATCTTTGTCTCGATACTCGGGCAGTAGCGCGGACCGACGCCCTCGATGACGCCCGAGTAGATGGGGCTCCGATCCAGATTCTCGCGGATGACGCGGTGCGTCTCCTCGCTCGTATACGTTAAGTAGCAGACCACCTGATTTTGAGGCGGCGTTTGCGTCGAAAACGAGAAGGGCAGAGGCGCTTCGTCGCCCGTCTGCACTTCCATTTGCGAAAAATCGACGCTGCGCGCGTTCACGCGCGGCGGCGTGCCGGTCTTGAAGCGGCGCAGGGGAAGGCCGAGCTTCCTGAGTGCTTCCGCCAGCGTCAGCGAGGCGTGCATCCCGTCCGGGCCGCTCTCGCGCACACATTCTCCGACGATCGTGCGCCCGTCCAAAAATGTGCCCGAGCAGAGGATGACGGCCCTGACCGTGTAAACGCCGCCCGTTTCGGTCACGACGGCGGACACGTGGCCGTCGGTGACGCGTAAGTCGACGATCTCCGCCTGCCGCAGCAGCAGATTTTCCTGTGTTTCGAGTGTGTGCTTCATCACGCTCTGATAGCGCCGCCGGTCGGCCTGCGCGCGCAGCGACCAGACGGCGGGACCCTTGCCGCGGTTAAGCATCCGGTACTGGATGCAGGCTTCATCCGCCGCCTTTGCCATCTCGCCGCCGAGGGCGTCCAGCTCGCGCACGAGATGGCCCTTGCCCGTGCCGCCGATGGCGGGGTTGCAGGGCATGTTGCCCACCGCGTCTAAGTTGATGGTAAAGCAGACCGTTTTCATGCCGAGGCGCGCACAGGCAAGAGATGCCTCGATGCCCGCGTGTCCCGCGCCGATGACGGCGACATCGTAGCTTCCGGCAGAAAATTCACGCATAGCCTCAGCCCCTTTCCAGTGTGATGACCGCCACCTGCGGCCTGTTCAGAATGCGCGGGATGACGCGCGGCGAGTTTCCGAGCCCGCGGTTGACGAAGACGGATGCGCCGTTGTCTGAATAAAAGCCTGCCGTGTGCGTGGGGAAGAGGTTCCTCTGCGTGCCGAACACCCCGCCCACGAACGGAAATCTCCAGATGCCGCCGTGGCCGTGACCGGAGATCGTTAAGTCTGCACCGAGGAGACTGTATTCCCGCGCAAAGCGGTCGTTGCGGTGCGCGAGCAGCAGCCAGAAGGGGTCGCCGCAGGCGGCGTAGACCTCCTGAGCAAGCTCGTACGGCGTTTCCTGATCGGCGTAGCCGTTCGGATCATCGATGCCCGCGAGGACGATACTGTCGCCGTTTCGCAGCAGCGGTACGAATTCGTTCGAGAGCACCGTCACGCCGGATTCCCGCAGTGTGCGCTTGATCTCCTCCACGACCTTTGTGCCGTGACCCCACTCGTGGTTGCCCGTGACGTAATACGTCGGCGCGATGGCTGAGAGCGCCGCGCCGACCTCACCGGCGTAGACGGTCGGGTTTTCGGTCTTGCGGTCGACTAAGTCGCCCGTCACGAAGATATACTCCGGCTGCGCGGCCTTGACCGCACTGTACAGGCGCTCGTTGCCCTTGCCGAAGTATTTGCCATGCAGATCGCTGAGCTGTACGATGCGGCAGCCGTCAAAGCCCGCGGGCAGCGCGAGCGATGAGAACGTGACCTCGTCCGTCTCGATGCTGCTGTTGTCCCAGCAGAGGAAGAGGCCGAACAGCACGATGAGGACAAGCAGATCGCGCAAAAAATGATGTTTTCTTCTTTGATTCGCCATGGAAACTCCTATCGCTATGCGCACAAATGCGCGAAAAAGGTAAGGGGCGGCTTTTTTGCCGCCCCTTATTGTAGCACAATGCACTGCCGCGAAACAAGAAATTTATTCCGCGCTCTTGAGACTTTCGACCATGTCGATCTTCTTCATCCGGAAGTGCGCGAGCACGTTGACCGCGACGGAGAAGAGCACCGTCAATATCGCCGCGTAGACATAGGCCGACGTTGCCGTCTGCCGCCCGAACATCATGAGGTCGATCTCCGTGGAGCGGACAAGGTAGATGTGCAGCCAGTGGCCCATGAAGCAGCCCAGCAGGATGCCGAACACCGTGAGCACGATGTTCTCGCGATACACATAGGCCGAGACCTCGCCGTCGTAAAAGCCCAGCAGCTTGATCGTCGCGAGCTCGCGCTGGCGCTCGGTGATGTTGATGTTCGAGAGGTTGAAGAGCACGACCATCGCCAGCGCCGCCGCCGCCAGAATGATGATGACCACAACGAAGTCCACGCGCTCCATGCTGTGCATGTAGGTATCCTGCGTGTCGCGCATGCGCGAGGTCGTCGCCACGCCGCTCATGTCGAGCAGCTTTTCAAAAATGGCGTTGCAGGTGTCGGTATCGTCGCTCGTGAAGTTCAGAAGGTAGGCGTTCGGCTCGCCGTCGGCGTGGAGCGCATTTTCATAGTAGCCGGGCGTCATATAGACGAAGTGGCCCGTATAGTGCTCGTAGATGCCCGCGACCGTCACATCGCCGCGCACGTCGCCGTCGAGGAAGAAGGTGTCGCCCACCGAGACCTTCAAAAGCTCGGAGAGCTTCTGGTCGATGTATACGCCCTCATCGCCCATTGTGATGGGCTCGCCGCTCTTGTAGTCGAAAAGGTCCACGACCTTGCCGATCTCGTCCGCCTCCATCACCTCGACATAGGCGGTGGTCGAATAGGAGGGGGTGACCACCGTGGCGGACGAGGCCTCGCAGGGAACATAGCTCACAATGCGCTCATCGCCTGCGAGGAAGTCCTCCACCGCCTGGCGCTCAGTGCTCAGCGCATTGTCCGAGAGCGTCACCTGCGCGGAGTAGTGGAAGAGATCGTCATACTGGCGCGACATCGTAAAGAGAAGGGACGAGCGCAGGCCGAAGCCCGCGATGATGAGCGCGGTGCAGCCGCCGATGCCGATGACCGTCATCCAGAAGCGCTTTTGATAGCGGAAGAGGTTGCGCGCCGTCACCTTATGGGTGAAGGACATTCTTTTCCACAGGGGACGGATGTACTCAAGGAAGACGCGCTTGCCCGCCTTCGGCGTGCGCGGGCGCATCAGGCTCGCGGGCGTTTCGCGCAGCGTGGCAAGGCACGCCCAGAGCGTTGCGAGCGTTGTGCAGGCGACTGCCGCCAGCACGGAGAAGATCGATATCTCCGGATAGGCGCGCAGCTCGATATCCGGCATCTGATACATGATCTGATAGGCCGTGAAGATCATCTTGGGGAAGAGGATGTAGCCGATGACGAGGCCGAAAACGCCGCCCGTCAGACTCGGCAGCAGCCCGTAGAAGAGATACTTGCGGGAAATGGCAAGGCTGCTGTAGCCCATCGCCTTGAGTGAGCCGATCTGCACGCGCTGCTCTTCGACCATGCGCGTCATCGTCGTGAGGCACACGAGCGCCGCCACGAGGAAGAAGATGATGGGGAAAACGCTCGCAAGGTTCGCCATGCGCTCGGCGTCCTGCCCGAAGCCCGTGTAGCCGGGATTGTAGCTGCGGCCGAAGAGATACCACTCGCAGCTTTCAATGTCTGCGACCTCGCGGCGGGCGTCGGTGATCTTCTTCTGCGCGTCGGCGATCTTTTCGTCGGCCTCGGCCTTGCCGTCCTCATAGTCGTTCAGGCCGTCGCGGTAGTCCTGCTCGCCCTTCTGCAGATCGCGGTAGGCGTCGGCCAGCTCCTGTGCGCCGGAGGCGTACTGCGCTTCGCCGTCGTCATACTCCTGCCAGCCCGTGTCCAGCTCTGCGCGCGCGGCATCGAGCTGCGCCTTGGCTTCGTCGAGCTGCTGCTGGGCCTGCTCCATCTGCTGCTGCATCGCGGCGAGCGCGGCGGGGTCCGTCACCGCAGCCATGCCCGCCCCGGCGGCAGCCTTTTGATCTTCAAATTCCCTGCGCGAGGCCTCGTATTGCGCAAGGCCGTCCGCATACTCCTGCTCGCCGTCCCGTAAGGACTGATAGGCCTCGTCCAGCCGCGCGCGGGAGTCCTTCAGCTCCTGCTGGCCGCTGCGGTAGTCGCGCCAGCCGTTGTCGAGCTTCTTTCGCGCATCGGAAAGCTCGCGCTGTGCCTTGCCGAGCTCTTCGTCGGCTTCCGCCTTCGCATCGTCGAGCTCCTGCTGTGCGTCGTCGAGCTTCTCTGTCGCCTCGGCCACGAGGGAGTCGTGCCGCAGCGCGGCGCGCTCATCGCCGAAAGCCTCGAGCGTGTCGATGACATCGTCGATATAGTCGTCGTACTCGTCATAGAACGCGGTCATCTCCGCCGCGCCCGTGACGCGCGCGTAGGCCGCCGTATAGTAGTCGAGCGCAAAGGCGTCGCGCGGCAGGTAGAGGTATGCCTTCACCGTGCCGCTGCCGATCGAGGAGGTGCCGCGCTCCACCGCAATATACACCGGCGAACGGACGGTGCCGACCACCGTGTATTGCTCGTCCGTGAGCGCGTCGTCCATCTTGCTGTCCGGCTCGAGGGCGATGGTATCGCCGATGGCGATGCCCAAAAGCCCCAGCATATTCTCTTCCACCACGCACTCGTCCGCGCGCGCGGGCATCCGCCCCTCGCGCAGCAGCACGTCGTTGATGCCCTGATCGCTCAGCGACAGGACCTTTACGACCGCTTCCGCCCCGTCGGAGGAGGCGAAGGCGTCGAGGACATACTCGCCCTCGGCGTTTTCGATGTTCTTCTGCGCCTTGAGCGCGTCGATATCGTCGTCCGTCAGGCCGAGGGTCGAGAGCACCTGAATGTCGGCCAGATGCAGTGAGTCGAGATAATCGTCGCCCGTGTGCTTCATATCCGGCGCAGTGGCCTTGAGTCCCGAGAGGAACGCGACCGACAGCGCGACCAAGATCATGATGGAGAAAAAGCGGCTCTTCGTGTGTCCGATCTCACGCCAGAAGTCCTTTTGCATCGCGCTTTTCATCGTGCCGCCCCCCTTACTTTCCGTGTTCCGCTCACCATTCGATCGTCTCTACGCTCTTCGGCGTCTCGTTGCGCTGCATGGTCTCCACCGTGCCGTTTTTGATGTGGATGACGCGGTCGGCCATTGGTGTAATGGCGCTGTTGTGCGTGATGACCACGACCGTCACGCCCTTTTCCCGACAGGTATCCTGCAAAAGCTTCAATATCTGCTTGCCCGTCACATAGTCGAGCGCGCCGGTCGGCTCGTCGCAGAGCAGGAGCTTCGGGTTTTTCGCGAGCGCGCGGGCAATGGCCACGCGCTGCTGCTCGCCGCCGGAAAGCTGACCGGGGAAGTTGTTCGCGCGCGCGGAAAGGCCGACCTCCTTGAGCACTTCCTCCGCGTCGAGCGGGTCCTTGCAGATCTGCGCCGCGAGCTCGACGTTTTCGAGCGCCGTCAAATTGCCGACGAGGTTATAGAACTGGAAGACGAAACCGATGTCGTGGCGGCGGTAGGTCGTGAGCTGGCGGGCGTTGAAGTCGCTCACGCGCGTGCCGTCGACCGTGATCGTGCCGCCCGAGCAGGCGTCCATGCCGCCGAGCATATTGAGCACCGTTGTCTTGCCCGCGCCCGAGGGACCCACGATGACGCAGAATTCCCCCTTACTGATGGTAAAGCTGATGTGGTCCACGGCGCGTATCTCCACCTCGCCGCTGTGATAGACCTTGGAAACATCTTCAAATGTGACGAACTCCGCCATTGCACGCGTCCTCCGTTTCAAAAATAAGCTGTTGTGTTTCTGTTGTGTTTATTATAAAGTGCAGTACGGTAAAATGCAAGTAAATTCTCAGCATCTTGCATGAAAGGTGTGCTAATTTTTTGGTCAAAACCATGAAAGCTGCTGATTGAAATTTGCGTTTCCCGCGGCTATAATACAAAACTGAAGTAAATGAAAGAAAGGAGCGTGAGACATAGAATGTTCGAGAACTTCATCAAGCAGGATGTTGACGACATGATCTTCGGCAGCACCAAGCAGATCATCAGCGAGCGCTGAGATCAGTGAACGACCACGCTATCAGCGTGGCTTTTTTGTTTTTTGCGCCAAAGATGTGCAAAGCCGCCCCCCGCGGGAGTTTTTTGCCACGGAGGACGGATTTTTTCTTGCCTTTGCACGGCGGTTATGATATACTTTTTCGGCTAATGCAGAACGAAAACAAGGAGAAAACGCCATGGCTGTGATCGAATACGATTCCTATAAGCAGAAACTGCTTGCAATGGACGAAACGCTTGATAATCTGTCCAAGGCCCTCGAGATCGAACCGGCCCGCCACGAACTCACCCGTCTGGAGCTCGAAGCACACGAGGACGGCTTCTGGAACGATCTGGAGCGCTCGCAGAAGAATCAGATGCGCTCGAAGCAGCTTCAAAATAAGATCCACCGCTACGAAAAGCTCGTCTCCACGCGCGACGATCTGCTCGCGCTGATCGACATGGGCAGTGAGATGGACGACGCGAGCCTGCTGCCCGAGCTCGAAGAGGGCTACGCAACGCTCGAAAAGGAGATGGAGGAGGCGAGCCTGACGACGCTGCTCTCCGGCGAATACGATAACTGCAACGCCATCCTCACCTTCCACGCCGGCGCCGGCGGAACGGAGGCGCAGGACTGGACGCAGATGCTCTACCGCATGTATATGCAGTGGGCCACGAAGCATGGCTTCAGCTTTGAGATGCTCGACTACCTCGACGGCGAAGACGCCGGTCTCAAGAGTGCGACGGTCATGGTCAAGGGCGAGAACGCCTACGGCTATCTGAAGGGCGAGAATGGCGTGCACCGCCTGGTGCGCGTTTCTCCGTTCGACGCCAACGCCCGCCGCCAGACGAGCTTCTCCGCACTCGAGGTCATGCCCGAGCTGCCCGACGATATCGAGGTCGAGATCCGCCCCGAGGATATCGAGATGCAGGTCTACCGTGCGTCCGGCGCGGGCGGCCAGCACGTCAACAAGACCTCCTCTGCCGTTCGACTCATCCATAAGCCCACAGGCATCGTCACCGCCTGCCAGACGCAGCGCTCACAGTTCCAGAACCGCGACTACGCCATGCAGATGCTGAAATCAAAGCTCATGGAGCTGAAGATCCAGCAGCACGCGGAAAAAATTTCCGACATCAAGGGCGTGCAGCTCAAGATCGAATGGGGCAGCCAGATCCGCTCCTACGTCTTCATGCCCTACCAGCTCGTGAAGGATATGCGCACCGACTATGAAACGGGCAACATCCAGTCTGTCATGGACGGCGACCTCGACGGCTTTATCAACGCGTATCTCACGAAGGCTGCCAACGGGGAACTGAAAAAATAATTCAAAAATGTGCATAGCACATTTTGAGAGAGATATCTGCAGCGTGCTTCGCGCACTCGCTTTGCTCGCACACTTGCACACTGAGAAGTATTTTTTCCGCGCACTGGTCGCGGAAAAAATGATCAGATTTTGATTCCGGCGCAGCAAGCGCCGGAATTTTTATGGGGTATTGTCTATGGAAGAAAACATCAAAGAAAACAAAATGGGCACGATGCCCATCGGAAAGCTCCTTGCCAACATGGCAGGGCCTGTGATGGTGTCGATGCTCTTTCAGGCGCTCTACAACATCGTCGACAGCGTGTTCGTCGCCAAGCTCAGTCAGGATGCGATGAACGCCGTCTCGCTCGCTTTCCCCCTGCAAATGCTGTGCATCGCCTTCTCCGTCGGCACGGGTGTCGGCATCAACGCGCTGCTCGCGCGCTCACTGGGCGAAAAGAACCAGGTGGCGGTGAACCGCGCGGCAGGCACAGGCCTTTTTCTGGTCCTCTGCACCGCTGCTGTCTTCATGCTGCTCGGCTTCACGCTCGCAGAGCCGTTCTTCCGCCTGCAGACGGCCAATGAGCAGATCATCGCCTACGGCCGCGACTATGTCATAATCTGCATCGGCGGCTCGCTCGGCATCTTCGTGCAGGTCTACGGCGAGCGGCTCTTGCAGGCCACGGGCCGCACGAATCTCTCGATGATCGCGCAGATCGCGGGCGCGGTGTGCAACATCGTGCTCGACCCTATCCTGATCTTCGGCCTTCTCGGCTTCCCGCGCCTTGAGGTCGCGGGCGCGGCCATCGCCACCATCGTCGGTCAGTTCATGGGCGCCATCCTCGGCCTTGTGCTCAACCACACGAAAAATCCAGAGGTCCAGCTGCGCGCGGCAAGCATCCGTCCCCACGGCGCGACCATTCGGGATATCTACGCCGTCGGCATCCCGTCGATCATCGTCCAGTCCATCGGCTCGGTGATGATGTTCGGCATGAACCGCATCCTCATCTCGTTCACCGAGGCGGCGACGGCGGTGTTCGGCGCGTACTTCAAGCTGCAGAGCTTTATCTTCATGCCGTGCTTCGGCCTCAACAATGCGATGGTCCCCATCGTGTCGTACAACTACGGCGCGGGAAAGTTCGACCGCGTGCGCAAGACCGTCCGCCTGACGGCCATCACAGCCATCGGCATCATGTGCATCGGCTGCGCACTCTTCGAACTCATCCCCGGCACGCTGCTGGGCCTGTTCTCGCCCACGGACGAAGCGCTCGCCATCGGCAAGACAGCGCTGCGCATCATCGGCGCGCACTTCCCGCTCGCGGGCTTCAGCATCATCGCCGCGAGCGCCTGTCAGGCGCTCGGCAAGCCCATCTACTCGCTCATCAACTCCGTCTGCCGCCAGATCGTCGTGCTGCTGCCCACGGCGTATCTGCTGTCGCTCACAGGGCGGCTCAAACTCGTGTGGCTCGCGTTCCCGATCGCAGAGTTCGTATCCGTACTGCTCAACTCGTGGTTTCTCAAGCGCACGTATAAGGCGTCGCTGGAAAAGGAATGATGGTTTTTTCTCCCTTGCAGGGAGAGCTTATATTCCGCGCGCCAGGCGCGCGGGCTTACAGTGCAGCGCCGCAGGCGCTGCTGCTCATCCCCCCTCCGCGCTTTGCGCAGAGAAAAAGGACTTCCCTTTCGAGAAGTCCTTTTTTCCTTATTTTCTGTTGTCCAGAAGCAATTATTCCGCTTCCTGCATGGCCTTCGCAGCCGCGACAGCTTTCGCCTGCGCGTCGGCGGAACACTGCTCGTAGCGCACGAAGTGCATCACGAACGAGCCGCGGGACTGGGTCATGGAGCGCAGGTCAATGGCGTAGCTCATCAGCTCTGCCTCGGGGCACTCGGCCTCGATGACCTGCTCGCCGTTGCCGGTCGGGGTCATGCCCATCACGCGGCCGCGGCGCTTGTTGAGATCGCCGAGGATATCGCCCATGTACTGGTCGGGCACCGTGACCTTGAGCTCGCACACCGGCTCGAGCAGGACCGGGGACGCCTCGGGCATAGCAGCCTTATAGGCAAGGTTCGCCGCGGTCTTGAACGCGATCTCGGACGAGTCGACCGGGTGGTAGGAGCCATCGTAAAGGACGGCCTTGAGGTTCACGACCGGGTAGCCCGCGAGCGGACCGTGGACGCAGGCCTCGCGCAGGCCCTTTTCAACGGCGGGGAAGAAGTTCTTGGGAACGCTGCCGCCGAAGACTTCCTCGGCGAAGACCATCTCTTCGCTCTCCTCGTTGGGCTCGAAGCGGATCCAAACGTCACCGAACTGGCCGCTGCCGCCGGTCTGCTTCTTATGACGACCCTGCTTGGAGACCGTCTTGCGGATCTTTTCACGGTAGGGCACGCGCGGCGTGTCGAGCACGACCTCGACGCCGAAGCGGCTCTTGAGCTTGCTCACCAGCACGTCGACCTGAATGTCGCCCGCGCCGGAGACGACCATCTGGTGGGTCTCGGCGTTGTTGACGACGCGGAAGGACGGGTCTTCCTCGTTCAGGCGGTTGAGGCCCTGGGCCATCTTGTCCTCCTGGCCGCGGGTCTTGGGCGCGATGGCGACGCTGTAGCAGGGCTCATCGAACGGGATGGGCTCGATCTTGACGACCTTGCGCGGCTCGCAGAGCGTGTCGCCGGTCTTGACCTTGTCCATCTTGGCGATGGCGCCGATGTCGCCGCAGGTGAGCTCCTTGACCTCGGTGTACTTCTTGCCCTTGGCAATGTACAGGCGGCCGAGCTTCTCGGTCTCGCCCGTGCGGGCGTTGACCATGGGCATATCGGGCTTGATGGAGCCGGAGAGCACCTTGACGTAGGAATACTTGCCGTACTGGTCGGAAATGGTCTTGAAGACGAACGCGGTCGGCAGTGCGCCGGGCGCGACGACGAATTCGGAGGACTCGCCGTCCTCATTCTCGGCCATCAGGGCGCGGGCGTCCTGCGGCTTGGGAAGAAGCTCGACGATGGTATCCATCAGGATGCGCGTGCCCATGCCTTGGATGGCGGAGCCGCACACGACGGGGAAGAGGGACAGGTCCTTCACGCCCTGACGCAGGCCCTGGATCATCTCGGCATAAGTGAAATCCTCACCGGCGAAGAACTTTTCCATGAACTCCTCGCTCGTCTCGGCAACGGACTCCTTGAGCGCGTCGTAGAGCTCATCGAGCACGGGCTTCTTGTTCTCCGGCACCTCGATCTCGACGCGGCCGCCGTTCGGGCCGAACTCGAATGCGCGCTTATGCAGCACGTCGATGATGCCGATGACCTTCTTGCTCTCGTCCCAGATGGGGGCGACGACGGGGGCGATGTTCTTGCCGAAGCGCTCGCGCAGCGTGTTGAACGCGGCGTTATAGTCGGAGTTCTCCTCGTCGGTCTTGGAGATGTAGAGCAGGCGGGGGAGATGGTTCTTCTCGCAATACTTCCATGCCTTTTCCGCGCCGACGCTCATACCGGCCTTGGCCGAGCAGACGATGACAGCGGCGTCGGCGGCCTGAACGGCCTCCGCGACCTCACCGGCGAAGTCAAAGCCGCCGGGAACATCGAGCACGTTGATCTTGCAGCTATCATATTCCACAGGAGCCACGGCCAGCGAGATAGTCGTCTGACGGCGGATCTCCTCGGGATCGTAGTCACATACGGTGTTGCCGTCGGCGATCCTGCCGAGGCGGTCGGTGCCACCGGTCAAGAATAACATACTCTCGGCGAGGGTGGTTTTGCCGCTGCCGCTATGGCCAAGCAGCACGATATTGCGGATGTCTTTTGCACTCATAGGGGTCAGTCTCCTTCCGAAATGTAAATCTCATCTTTTGTGAGATATTACTCAACGGAGAAAATCATACCATGATTTTTTTGTTATTTCAACCATGATTTTTCTTATTTTCGCGTTTTCTTCGTTTGAAATGCTCAATAACGGTCGCTGAGCAGGCCGTCGAGCAGAGCGCTGAGTGACCACAAAAGTACGAAAATGAGGACGGAAAGCGGTGTGAGGACGCTGTATGCCCCGACAAAGGTCAGATAAAAGGCCAGAAGCGTTGCGGCTGTAGAGGCGAGGATCGTCAGCAGCGTGCAGCGCCGCGCGGACCTGCATAAACGCTTGCTGCCGAGCACGACCTCGGCATACGGCATGAGCCCTTCGCGCATGAGCAGGGCGTAGGGCCGTCCGCCGCCGCGCTCGGAGAGGGCGAGGCGCGTTCCGAGCTTGGGGTAGACCGCGCGCGCGTCGGTGCCGAACTTGCGCTTGAGTAATGCAGGGGTGATGTTGCCGTCGCGCACGGCGAGCACGGGCGTGATGCGGCTGTGGTGCAGGGCATGGAGCGCCCAGTCGACATTTTCAGCCGGCATATACTTCACGGCAAACACCGCGATGAGCGTGCCGTCGACCGAAAGGAAGACGCCTGTTTTAAGCCCCAAATTGCGCGGCAGGTTCACGCCGCGCTTACGCATGAAGCCCGCCGTGCCGAAGAGGACCGTTTCGCCGTGGATGCGTCCGCCGACGCCACCCTCTTCAAAAAAGTCGACATCCTCGACCGGCTCGCGGAAGCCGCCGTCGCGCGCGAGCAGATCGTCAAAGAGCTTTGTAAGCCCGCTTTCCGACGCACGGGCCATCGTTGCGGCATAGGAGATGACCTTGCCGCTCTCCTCACCGAAGACCTTGAGGCCCGCGAGCGTGACCGTTCCGGGCGGAAAAAGGTCGCCATCCGTCAGGATGACGCAATTGCTGCGGCGGATGGCGTCCGCCCCGGCAAAGCCCGCCACGGCGCTGCCGCTCTTGGCGAGCCGCGCGGCGATGCGCTTCAGCGGCAGCGCGCAGGCCAGCGGGAAGGCTGGCAGGTCCGCGCTTGCAAGCAGCACCGATACGTTCCACAGGAAGAGCAGCTTCTGCTTGCTCTCGAGCGTGGCGAGCACGGCAAAGACGATGCTCGCAACGAGCAGCACCGGCAGCAGCACGCTCTGCCAGCGGGAATATGGGTCGCCCGCGCGGGCGGCGTTGGAAAAGCCCGCGCTCGAACCCGTGCGTTTGGCAGCGCCGCCCGCCGTCACGGTGACGATATAGGGCGCATTGCCGATGGCCGCGATGCGGAAGGTGTCATACAGGCCGCGCAGGCGCGCGGTCTCGCCCAGCAGCGCGCCGTAAAGCGAGATTGCCGCGATGCCGTGCAGCGGCAGGGACAGCGCCGCGCGCGCAGGCAGGAAGGCATAGAGCGCCGTGTCGATGAGCGTCACGACGCACAGGATAAACGTCAAAAGCTGCGATGTCAGTCTCCCTCCGCGCGCCTTGCGGAACGCATCGAGAAAAATGTGACGGCCCAGAATACACGCGAGCAGCTCGAGCGCGAGATACGGCAGTGCGTGGAGCATGGGGTCCTCTAAGTACAGCGCGGGCATGAGCGAAAAATGCTCGGCGAGCAGCGCGATCCACATGACCGCCGTCAGAATGCCGACGCCCCGGCGCGCCTTGGTCGCCGCCGAGAGCTGAGCGCGCAGGTCTGCGAGCGTCTCCTCCGCGGGCGGCTCTGGAAGGTCGGGGATGGCATCCTCTTCCTCCTCGTTGTCCTCGTCTTCATCCACTTCCTCGTCCGCGTAGAGCTGCTCAGTGTCTCGCATTTTCCTGCGTGAGAAGAGGCCCCGCCGCTTCGGCTTTTCCTCGAGGATGACCTCCTCTTCGCGCTCGGCGAGCGCCTCCTGCACGGTCTGAGCCAGAACGTCCTGCAGGGTGAGGGGTTTGTTCGGGTCGAAGGGCTCGTTTGCGGGCGGCTCCGTCTCCGCTTCGAGCGTGTCTCCGCGTTCGGCTGCTTCGGCGATGGCCGCGGGCCCGTCCGGCTCATCGGGCGCTTCGTCCGCTCCCTCGGTCTTTTTCGCGCCGGGGAAGGGGATGACAGTCCGGTGCGCGGCGGACGTTGCCGCTTTTTCCGCCGCCTGCGCGGCAGCGGGCAGCTCTTCCGCGCCTTTTGGCTCTTTGTCCGCGCCCGCGGTGGAAGACGCATCCTCGCCGTACTCGGCAAGGATGCTCTCGAGCGTGTATTCCGCATCGTCGTCCATGCTGCGGGCCGTATTTTTCAGCAGCAGCTCGGAGTCGATGAGGTCCTGTTCAAAATCAAGGTCTTTCTGATCCATGGTTTCCCTTCTTCATCACCAGCGCTGGCGCACCGCCTCGTAGAGGAGGATGGCCGCCGCCGCGGACGCATTGAGCGACGAGATCTTGCCCTTCATCGGGATGCTGACGAGGAAATCGCACTTCTCGCGCACGAGGCGCGTCATGCCCTCGCCCTCGCTGCCGATGACGATGGCCGCAGGGCCCTTGAGGTCCGCGGAGTAGAGCGTGGTCGTGCCCTCGGCCGCCGTGCCGAAGACCCACACGCCCTCTTTCTGTAACTGCTCCAAAAGCGCGGGGATGTTCGGCACACGCGCGACGGGCACATAGCTCACCGCGCCCGCGCTCGTCTTGCCGACGATGCTCGTCAGGCCCGCGCTGCGGCGCTTGGGGATGATGACGCCGTGCGCGCCCGCGCACTCGGCGGTACGGATGATCGCGCCTAAGTTGTGCGGATCGGAGATCTCATCGCAGACGACGATGAGCGGGTTTTCGCCCTTCTCGCGCGCGATGTTCAAAATATCCTCGACACTGACGTATTCGCGCACGCTCGCCAGCGCGATGACGCCCTGATGGGCGTGCGTGCGGCTCATGAAGTCGAGCTTGCGCTTGTCCGCGTCCACGACGACCACGCCCGCGGCACGGGCGGTGGAGGCGATGTGTCCGAGCGTTTTGTCGGTCTCGCCCTTCTGGATGAAAATTTTGTCGATGCTCGCGCCCGCGCGCAGCGCCTCAATCACGGCGTTGCGGCCCTCGATGATGCCGTCGGCCTCGGCGTCCTGCGGGCGGACGGTCTTTTCCCTGTGTTCCTTATCCATCAAAGAATTTCTCCTTACAATATATTTCGGTAAAATAACCCATTACAACTATAGCACAGAAGCGGGGCAAGATAAAGAGGTCGAAAAACAAAAGTTCATCGAAAATTCACCGCTCTTAACTTGTGCGTTTTCCCGCTGTATGGTATAGTGAGTGTTACTAAATTCAAAAAGTGCGTGCTTTCGCATTTTTCTGTCTCCTGACAGGAGGAACATCATGGATCAGAACAACCGCAACAAACGCAACGACAAAAACCGCAGCCGCGGCGGGGGTATGTGGTCGATCGTGCTGTGGGCACTGCTGCTCACCATCGGCGTCAACTACCTCTCCGTCATGCTCGACCAGGCGCGCTCTGCGGAATCGTCCTGCGAGATCGCCTACAGCGAGCTCATCGACCTCGTGGAAGAGGGGAAGGTCAAATCTATCGAATTCGGCGACTCGGTCTTCACCATCACGCCGGTGGACGGCTTCACCTACACGGACGCCGACGGCAAGAGCTACGATCAGGACTATACGCTCTTCACAACCATCATCCCCGACGCAACGGAGAACCTGCTCGCGCTGTGCGATGAGCACGGCGTGACCTACACCAAGCCCTATCAGGCGCCCATCTCGCCGATTCTCGCCTTCATGGTGACCTACATCCTGCCCACGGTGCTGATGGTCGGCGCGTTCATGCTGCTGATGAACTTCATCACGAAAAAGTCCGGCGGCATGGGCGGGATCGGCGGCATCGGCAACGTGGGCAAGGCAAATGCCAAGGTCTATATGGAAAAGTCCACGGGCGTCACGTTCGCGGATGTCGCCGGTCAGGACGAGGCGAAGGAATCGCTCGTCGAGATCATCGACTTTCTGCACAACCCCGAAAAGTATACCGCCATCGGCGCGAAGATCCCCAAGGGCGCGCTGCTCGTCGGCTCTCCCGGTACCGGTAAAACGCTGCTGGCCAAGGCCGTTGCGGGCGAGGCGAAGGTGCCGTTTTTCTCGATCTCCGGCTCTGACTTTGTCGAGATGTTCGTCGGCGTCGGCGCGAGCCGCGTGCGCGACCTCTTCGCCGAGGCGTCGAAGGTCGCCCCCTGCATCATCTTCATCGACGAGATCGAGACCATCGGCAAATCCCGCGACGGCAGCCGCTACGGCGGCGGCAACGACGAGCGCGAGCAGACGCTCAACCAGCTGCTCGTCGAGATGGACGGCTTTGACCCCAGCAAGGGCGTCATCGTCCTTGCCGCAACGAACCGCCCGGAGGTGCTCGATAAGGCGCTGCTGCGTCCCGGCCGCTTCGACCGCCGCATCACCGTCGACCGCCCGAACCTCGCCGGCCGCTTAGCAACGCTGCAGGTCCACACGCGCGGCATCAAGCTCGCCGAGGACGTAGACCTCAAGAAGGTCGCGCTCGCGACCGCGGGCTGCGTGGGCGCGGACCTTGCAAACCTCGCCAACGAGGCGGCGCTGCGCGCCGTGCGCAAGGGACGCAAGCTCGTTACGCAGGAGGACATGCTCGCGGCGTTCGAGTTCGTCATCGCGGGCAGCGAGAAGAAGAACAGCGTCCTCACTGAGTTTGAAAAGAAGCTCGTCGCCTATCACGAGGTCGGCCACGCGATGGTCGCCTATAAGCAGAAAAACGCCGAGCCCGTGCAGAAGATCACGATCGTGCCGCACACCGAGGGAAGCCTTGGCTATACGCTGCTCATGCCCGAGGAGGACAAGACGAACCTGCGCACGCGCGATGAGCTGATGGCGAAGATCGCTGTCTCCATGGGCGGCCGCGCCGCCGAGGAGGTCGTGATGAACACGATGACCAACGGCGCCTCGCAGGATATTCAGGAGGCCACGGGCATCGCGCGCAGCATGGTCGCGATGTACGGCATGAGCGATGAGATCGGCATGGTCGCGCTCGGGTCGGTGCGCAACCAGTACCTCGACGGCGGCTACGGTCTCGACTGCGCGCAGGATACCGCCGCCATCATGGACCGCGAGGTCAAGGGTATTCTCGACAAGTGCTACGCGGCCGCCGTGCAGGTCATCCGCGACAACCGCGAGGATATGGATAAGGTCGTTGCCTACCTCCTTGAGAAGGAAACGATCACCGGCGGCGAGATGGTCGCCATCCTCGAAGGCCGCGATCCCTCCACCGTGGAGGAGGCCTACGCTTCCACGCGCAAGAGCGAGGACGGCTTCCGCCCCTCGCAGCCGAGCGTGATCGAAGCGCCCGCCAAGCACATCTCGATGACGAGCGAAAAGATCGAGATGCCGCCGCACGACGAGGGCGAAAGCAAATCCGACGAACCGGAAGCGGAGGAAACGACCCCGGCAGAACCGGAAGCGCCGCAGGACGAAACGCCTGCGGAAAGCGCTGACGAAAACAAGTAAACGATCAAAAGAAAAATCCCCGCTGTAAAAACAGCGAGGATTTTTTTGTACTCATTATACTACTTGGAATAAGTAGAACTTCAAATAATCCGTCTCCGGGACGTTCCAGAGGATGGGGTGGTCGCTTGATTGTGCGCGCACCTCAATCTGCCGCAGCTCGACGCCCGCGTCCGCGGCGGCGGAGCGCAGCATCCGCTCAAAGCGTTCGGCGGGCATGAAGTGGCTGCACGACGCGGTCGCAAGGTAGCCGCCGCGCGGCAGCAGGCGCATCGCGCGCAGGTTGATCTCCTTGTAGCCCTTTTCGGCGTTGTTCGCCGTGCGGCGCGACTTGGTGAAGGCCGGCGGGTCAAGGATGATGAAGTCATAGGGCTTTTCGTGCGCGGCTTCAAGCTGCGGCAGAAGGTCAAAAACGTCGGCGGCGAGGAAGTCCATCCTGTCCGTAAGGCCGTTGCGCGCTGCGTTCGCGCGCGCCATTTCGACCGCGCTCTCGGATACGTCCACCGCCGTCACGTGCTCCGCCCCACCCTTGGCGGCGTTGAGCGCAAAGGAGCCCGTGTGCGTGAAGCAGTCGAGCACGCGCTTGCCGTGCGCGAGGTGTGCGACGGCGAGGCGATTGAACTTCTGGTCGAGGAAAAAGCCCGTCTTCTGCCCGTTTTCCACGTCCACGCGGTAGAAAACGCCGTTTTCGCAGATCTCGGTGATGGGGCTCTCGGGCGTTTCCTTCCCCGGAAGGGCAAACCAGCCCTTATTCTGCGAAAGGCCCTCCTTTTCGCGAAGCACGACATCGTTGCGCTCGAAAAGACCGTCGATCTTCTCGCCGTCCTCCTCCAGAACCTCGACAATGAGGGGGAAGAGCATGTCCTTGATCTTTTCCATGCCGAGCGAGAGCGTCTGCGTGACGAGAAGATTTTCAAACCGGTCGACCGTCAGGCCGGGGAAGGCATCGGCCTCGCCGAAGATCAGGCGGCAGCAGCCGGTCTGCCCGTCCATGACCGCCTTGCGGTAGTCCCAGGCGTAGCGTACGCGCCGCCGCCAGAAATTTTCATCAAAGCGGTCGTTCGCGTTGCGCGAGACGATGCGCACGCGGAGCTTACTGAGTCTGCTCAAAAAGCCCGTGCCGAGATATTTGCCCTTTTCCGACACCACGTCGACGAGCGCACCGTTTTCACACTCGCTCTCGTCCGGCTCGCGGGCAACGTCGGAGTCGTAGACCCAGGGGTGGCCGCTCTCGAGCCAGCGCGTGCCTTTGGCGGTGACGGTCAGGATCGGATATTCGCGTGCAGCTTTCATAGATCAAAATTCCTTCTTTAAAACAAGTTTTCCCCATCATACCACGGCAAAAGCCGCGGCACAACTCATTTGTTGAGGAAAAACAGCCCGACAAGGCACAGCGCAAGGCCCACGAGCTTGTTGACCGTGATGGCCTCGTGGTAGACAAGATACCCAATGAACACCAAAATCGTCGCGATGGCCGCCGCAGACGACACCTGAAACGCGCTGACCGGCCAGCCCGCCTTGTAGGCGTGCATGCTGCCAGCCTCCAACCCGACGATAGCGAGACCGAGCAGGTACGGCGCCCAGTTCATCTGGCTGTATTCGTGCAGAAGGTTCGCCCCGCCGCGGTTCGTCACAAAATACAGGATGCCCGAAAAGATCGAGCCGATCAGATACGTGACCGTGAGCGACGCGAGCGGATCAACGCTCTCGGGCAGCGATTTGGCGCAGATGTGATACACGCTGTTCGACGCCACAACGAGAATGAGCGGCCAGAAGTAAGCCATAAATATTCCCTCCTATTCAAATGCCGGATGCAAAACGGCAGCCAGACTTCCGCCTGACTGCCGGTAGGTGCGCACCCGTGATCGATGGGAAAAGTGTAGCAGTCCGGCGCGTCCTTGTCAAGGAAAAAGCTTGCATTCGCGGCGATCCCGACAAATTTACGAGGGTCAGTTCATACAACCTGCCGCTTGTTTTTTGCCCCTCGCCGTGCTACCATGCAAATATCAATATCCACATTTGCCGCCGCTTTCGGCGCAATTCTCAATGGAGGGTCAATTATGAGCTATCCCAAGACCGGCGAAGAAGTTTACGTCAGCCTGAATCTTTCCAACACCATGCTCACCGGCCTCGGCAAGGGCACCATCACCCGCGAGGATGTTTCGGTGGACTACCTGAAGAAGCTCTTTGAAAAGCACGGCGTTATCGTCTCGGCCAAGCCCGAATACCGCAACATCATGGAGCGCGTGAACAAGACCTACGACTTGGGGCTCGAGCTGCCGGAAAAGCTCCAGCTCTTCCAGCTCTCCGAGCAGCACCGCCGTCTGGTGGTCGTGAACATCTCCGGCCTTCAGCGTAAGAACGGCTCTCTGCTCCCGTCCTACACGGAGGAGGAACTCGATGAGGCGACATTCACCTTCGTCAAGTACTACGTGCAGGGCGAGCACTACGACGAGCTCGTCGAGGAAAACAAGAAGCTCCGCTATGAGCTCGAGCAGGAGATCTCGTGGAGGACCCGGACGGATTCGGAGGGCTAAGGCGCTCCATTTCATGGGGGAATTTTTCTCCGCGCGCCGCGCGGGGTGATAGTGCAGCGCCATTGGCGCTGCCTTCCCCCTCCCGCACAAGCACGGGAAAAGCATTACTCCTTTTGATAAATCGCCAGCCCAAACGCCAGTTTGACACTAAGCTCCTGAGCCTGCTCAGCTTTTTGCTGATCCTTGGCCCCCGTCTTATAATAGTACGGCGTCATGCGGAACAGCGCCTGAATATCCTCATTGCGGGGCAGGTGGATCTCATCGCGCACCTCGCGCGTCTCAACGAGCGTGAAGCCCTCAGTCGTAAGCGGCGTGGGCGGGTTGTCGCGCGGCGTGTCGTAGATGAGCGCTTTGAGCTCCCACAGATGCTCGCGCAGGGGATAGGCGCGCAGAAGATAGCCGCCCGGCTTCAGCACGCGCGCAAATTCCTCCGGCACGAAAGGGGAGAAGATATTGAGCACCTCGTCGACGCTGCCGTCTTCGACCGGCAGATGCGCGCACGAGGCGACACAGAGCGTGAAGTCGGACGAGCGCTTGGCCGCGTACTGGAGTGCGGTCTTCGAGATGTCAACGCCTAAAAGCTCGCCGTGCTTGCCCGCCTTTTCGATGGCGCGCAAAACGGCAAGGGAATAAATGCCCTCGCCGCAGCCCGCATCGAGCACTGTGGCCTCATTGGGCGCAAATTCTGCCGCCGCGTCCGCGACGGCTGCGATGAAGCGGTCGTAATAGCCCTTGTCCAAAAAGTCGCGCCGCGCGCGCACCATCAGCTTATCGTCCCCGTGGTGGCCCTGCGAGGAGTTGAGCAGGAGGTTGACATAGCCGCTTTTCGCAATGTCGAAGCTGTGGTTTTTTTGGCAGCGATACGCCCCCGCGCATCTTTCAAGCGCCCCGCCGCAAACGGGGCAGCACAGCGTTGTCACCATCCGCGCATCCCCACCTGCTGCGGCAGCTCGCCGCGCCCGAGCGAGCGGAGCTGCTGCTGGTTCTCCTCCATCAGCGCATCGGCGATGGCCATTTTGCGCACGATGTTCTTCATCGTCGCGTCAAAAAGCGTCCCGTCGCGATAGTCTGCGGGGAAGATGAAGTCCACGCGCCCCTTGGCGAGCAGGTCCTCCACGCCCGCGCGGTTGCTGTCCTGATACACGGCCACCGCCTGCCCGCCGTAGGCGCGCATCATTTTCATGCACGGCACGTCGGAAAGGCCGTCGCCGATGTAGATCATGTTCGTAAAGGGGATGCGCTTGGAGTCGTCGGGCATCGAGGCGTTGAGCTCCTTGTCCTTGGCGACATCCAGAATGCCTTTGTTGATGCGGTAGACGAACTGGGTCTTGTTCGTAAAGTTGACGTCGAGCTTCGGCCACGAGGCGAGGCCCTCTTCGTTGTAGAAAAACTCACAGGCGTAAATTTCCTTAAATTCGTGGCTCACGCCGCTGCCCTCGATGATCTCGCGCAGGCCGGAGGAGAGCACGTAGTGCTCGATCTCCACCCCCAGCGTCTCGCCGAAGGCGTTGATGCGCGAAAACCACTCTTGCACGCCAGGAAACAGCTCGATCGCGTGCCCGCAGGAAACGAGGTAGTCTCGGTCCAGCCGAATGCCCTTTTTGCGGCACTCCTCGATCATCGTGTACATGTAGGCGAGCAGGCCGTCCATGTGGTTTTCATAGCCGAAACGGTTGGCGATGCTCCAAAACTCGCCCGGCGTGTAGCCGAGGGCGGGGATGAAGCTGTAATCCTGCATATCGGTGGTGCAGAGGGTCTTATCAAAGTCGTAAAGAAAGGCGATGATGGGCTTTTTGTTCATGTCGGCTCCTTCTTGCCGCACTGCGGCCAAAGAAAAATAAAAGGGCGGTCTGAAACCGGCTCCGCTGTGGAGTCGGTCAAGACCGCCCTTTTTGGGGTGTTACTCTTCCCGGTGATAGTTGCGGCCGAACTGCAGATCGTCCAGACGGATCGCGTGGCTCGCCGTCTCCACGAACGGGCTGTCGTCCGGTTCAAGGGGCTCTGCCTTCTTCTCCGCCTGCGGCGCGCCCTCGGCGGCCGGTGCGGCGGCAGGCTCGGCTGCGGCTTCCGCCGCGGGAGCAGCCTGCTCCTTGTCGGCGCGGAAGGAGGCAAGGATATTTTCCTCGATGGCGTTCACATCCGTCTCCACCTTCTGTGTCGGCTCGTCCGCGCCCGCGATCTCCTCGGGCGTCAGGTCGGGCGCGCGCTCGATGAGCGCAAGCTGTGCCTGCGCAAGCTCGCGCGTCTTCTGCAAAAATTCTGCCGTCGCGGCCTTGGCCGCGTTCAATCGGCGCTGCTCAAGCTCGACATCGCTCTGCAGCGCGCCGATCTTGGCGCGGGCTTCGTCCTCCGCGCCGGCGAGCATGGTCTTTTTCTTCTCCTCGGCCTCTTCGACCATGGTGTTGGCCATGCGCTGGGCGGTCAGGAGCGCGGCGCGCATGGAATCCTCCGTCGCGCGGTACTCCTCCACCTTGTCGACCAGCACCTTGAGCTTTGCTTTGAGGGCGGCATTTTCTTTATAGAGCGAGGTATAGTCGTCGGTCAGCTCGTCGAGAAACTCGTCGACCATCGCCATATTGTAGCCGCCGAAGGCCGCCTTGCTGAATGCGCGGCCGGAAACTTCCTGCGGGGTCAGCATTTATCCCATCCTCCGTTTCGTTTACAGGTACAGGCCGTTGTTTTCCAGCTCGTCGATCAGATCGCCCATGATGTCGACATGGTAGGGCGTGATGATGTACGTGTTGGCCGCGACCTTCTTGATCTTGCCCTCGCCCGCGTAAGCGACGCCGGAGAGGAAGTCGATCAGGCGGCGGGCAATGTCCTTGTTCGTGGATTCGAGGTTGATGACCACCGTGCGCTTTTCCTTCAGGTGGTCGGCGATCTCGCTGGCGTTTTCAAAGCGCTCGGGCTTAACGAGCACGACCTTGAGCTGCGTGGTCGCGTTGATGTTCACGACCTTGTTGCGGCGGTCCTCCACCTTGCGGTCAAGGCTGCGGCGGTCGGCAAAGGCGCCCGTGTCGCCGCGGTCTCTCAGATCGGGGAAATCGTCTTCATATTCCTCGTCCTCATCCTCGTAGGGGTGAGCCCACTTTTTCAGATCATCAAAAATACCCATGGTATCAAGACCTCCTCGATCAAATCGTGTAATTGCGTGCGCCGAAGATCGCCGTGCCGACGCGCACCATCGTCGCACCCGCGCGCACCGCGTCCTCATAGTCGCCGCTCATGCCCATTGACAGTATATCAAGTGTATTATCATACAACTTGGCATTGATGTCAACATAAAGTGCATGAACTTTTTCAAAGTACGGCATACTGCCGTGCTCGCCCTCGGCGACCGGCGGGATGCACATGAGGCCCCTCACGCGAACATTTGCGCACTTTTTGGCCTCTTCCGCCGCCTGCTCCAGCTTCTCCGGCGCGAAGCCGCTCTTGGCCTCCTCGCCGCCGATATTCACCTCCAGCAGGATATCCTGCACGATGCCCAGCTTCTCTGCCTGCTTGTTGACGGCAGAGAGCAGCTCGAACGAGCCGACGGACTCAAGGAGCGCCACCTTGCCGACGACGTTTTTCACCTTGTTGCGCTGCAGATGTCCGATAAAGTGCAGGGGCGCGCCGTCGTAGGCGTTCTCCGCGAGCTTTTTCGTCATCTCCTGCTCGCGGTTCTCGCCCAGCGCGTCGATGCCCGCGGCGATGGCCTGGCGGCAGGCGTCCGCGTCGTTCATCTTGCTCGCGCCGACAAGGGTAATTTCACTCGGGTCACGGCCCGCCTCTTTGGCGGCAGACGCGATGTTTGCGCGCACGCGCGCGATGTTTTCCGCAATACTCATTTCTGATCTACGACCTTTCCGTTATATAGCTCCCCTGCCGAAACGATGACCTCATCGTTGGGACGCAGGGTGTAAAGGGACTGCTGACTTTCCGTGGCGGCTTCGATCTTGCCGGGCTCCACGAGGCAGTAATCGCTGCCCTGATAGACGATGCTCACGGGCTTGAAGTACGCGACGCGGCCGACGAGACAGTAGACGCCGGAGACGCCGTTCTCATCCACGCGCAGCGCGTTTTTCGGCACGCGCAGACCGTCGTACTCCTTCAGGATAAGCTCCGCGTTCTGCTCGCGCAGCAGCGTCATATAGGATAAGTACCGGTCGCTCTGCACCACGATGAGGCACTTGCCGTTTTCCTCATCGCTCACGCGCGAGAGCGTGACCGGCAGGTCAAAGTCGACACCGGACGCCATGCGCAGCGTCAGCTTGCTGCCGACTCTCAGGCCCTCGGCGTCGAAGGCGTTCACGCTTGCGGTGAAATACCATGTGCTGCCCCGGATGAGTTTGCCCACCGTGGTCGAAACGCTCTGCGGCGCAGCGGACGTGAGCTGCGAGGGCGTCATCGTGTTCAGGCTCTCGGGCGTCAGCACGCTCTCGTACCCGTCGGCTACGGCGCTGTAGGTGCCGGAGACGGGCGCTGTGATGCGCGTCGTGCCGCCGCTCGCCGCGCCTGAGAGCGCACCGATCTGCGCGTTCAGCTCGTCGAGCCGGGCCGTCAGGTCCTCGCTGCCGTTGTAGGCATATTCGCGCTTCAGGACCGTTGTCTTGAGCTCGTCCGCAAGCGAATCGAGCGCACTGTAGCTGCCGGAGGCGAAGGCCGCACGCACCGCGACGATCTGGTCGCGGATATCCGTATCCAGGCGCAGCGCGGTCTCGGCGTCGCTCGAGGCGCTCCGGGCGTATTCGAGCTGCTCCTTCTGCGCGCGCAGCGTTTCGAGCTCCTGTGTGGCCTGAAGCGCCTCGGCTGAGCGGTACACCGTCGCGACCGTGTCGCCAAGGCCCACGCGCGTGCCCTCGGCGTGCGTCAGCTCGATGAGCGTCTCCGTGCAGTCCACGACCTGCTCGTCGCGCACGACGTAGCCCCGCAGGGCGATCGACTCCTCGCTGTGATAGCGGTAGACGAGCGTCGTCGTCTCGGGGTCGACTAAGTACCGGTAGCCCTGCACGCCGAAGTAGCCGATGACCGCGAGCAGAAGCAGCACCGTGATGACCTTTGTGGAAAGGGATGTAGATCTCATGAAACGTCTCCCGTTACAGGGCCGTTTCCTCCTGTTCATCCGCGGCGCGAAGGTCCACGGGGCTCACCGGCACGATCGTTGAGATCGCGTGCTTGTAGAGCATCTGCTGCTTGCCGTCGCTCTCTAAGATGACGACAAAGCTGTCGAAACCGGTCACGATGCCCCGCATCTGAAAGCCGTTGACGAGAAAGACAGTCACCGGCATACGGGCGCGGCGGGCGGAGAGGAGAAACAGGTCCTGAAGATTTGCAATTTTTTTCATGGCTTTTCGTTCCTTTCTTTTTCCGCGGACTTGTCTGTCCGCTTTAAGAACAGGATACGCCATGCTCCCTGAGAATTTCTGTCGAAAAAGCGAGGCACTCGGCAGTATTCCTCGTTTTTTTCCAGTAGTACCAATGAATGTCCTTGTCGCGCCGCAGCCATGTGAGCTGACGCTTGGCGTACTGGCGCGACCGGAGCTTGATCTCCGCGATGGCCTCCTCGCGTGTGGCCGCGCCGTCGAGGTAGGCAAGCGTTTCCTTGTAGCCGATCGCCTGCATGGCCGTCACATCGCGCGAAAGCCCGGAATCGAGCAGCGCTCTGACCTCGTCGAAAAGCCCCGCCTCGACCATTTTGTCGACGCGGAGGTCGATGGCGCGCTTCATGTCGTCGCGGTCCTCATAGGCAAGGCCGATGCGCACGGAATCGTAGCGCGGGGGGATGAGTTTCGTCTCCGCGTTGTGCTGTGCCATGGTCTTGCCGGTCTCATACCAGACCTCGAGCGCGCGGAGGATGCGTTTTTTGTCGTTTCCGTGCAGCTTTCCGGCGGTCTCGGGGTCGATGCGCCGGAGTTCTTCCAGCATCGCCTCGCCGCCCTCCTTGTCCCAGCGGGACTCCAATTCCGCGCGGTATGCGCCGTCCTTGTCACCGCCGGCGAAGCCGTGACCGGCGAGCAGGGCATTGAGGTAAAGCCCCGTGCCGCCGACGATGACGGGCTGCCTGCCGCGCGACAAAATATCGTCGACGCATTTCGCCGCGTCGCATGCGTAGCGGGCGACAGAGTAGTTTTCCCGCGGGTCGGCGACGCCGACCATGTGATGCGGAATGCCCTGCATCTCCTCCGCCGTCGGCGCGGCGGTGCCGATGACCATGCCGCGGTAGAGCTGCATCGAGTCGCAGGAGACGACCTCGCCGCCGAGCATTTTCGCAAGCTCGACACCGAGCCACGTTTTGCCGCAGCCCGTCGGGCCGACGACGCATACGAGTTTCATCTTCTCCCTCCTGCGCTCACGCGCGCTTGAACATTTTTTCGAGCTCGTACTTCGTGAGCTTGGCTTTCACGGGCCGTCCGTGCGGGCAGAACTGCACCTCGCCGCTCTGCACCTTGTCGACGAGCACGCGCAGCTCGGAGAGGTCGCTCTTCCAGCCGCCCTTGATGGCCGCCTTGCAGGCCATCGTGTGCAGCAGCGCGTCGCGCGCGGCGGCGGGGTCGGCGGTGTGCGCGGTGACGAGCTTGTCGGCGAGCTCCTCGAGCGCGGGGATGGCGTCGCCGCTGTCGATATCGGCGGGGATGGCGCGCAGGATGAGGCTCCCGCCGCCGAATTCCTCGCACTCAAAACCGAATTCGCGCAAAAGGTCCAGATTCGCCGCGAGCGCGCTGTACTCCTCGGCGGCAAACTCCGCCACGAGCGGGGCGAGCAGCGCCTGACACATCAACGGCTCCTGATCAGCCTTCATGCGGTCAAAATTCACGCGCTCGTGCGCGGCGTGCTTGTCGATGAGCCAGACGTTTTTGTCTTCGTCCTCGCAGACGATGTAGGTGTCGAGCACCTCACCCGCGATGCGCCACGGCGCGGCGGACGGGGGAACGAACGTCGTCTGCTCGATCTCGGGCTCTTCCTGCTTCGCAGGGGCAAACACGGGGACGGCGGGCGCTTCCGGCTCGGGCTCTGCCGCAGTCTCCGCCGCCGGTCCGATGATCGGGCCGGTCACGACGGGGCGGGCGTTTTCCTCGGGCATCGGCAGCGTGACGACCTCGTCGTCATGGTTTTCCACAGAATGGACAGACTTTTCCACAGGCTGTGACTGCTGTGCTGACAGTACTGGCGCGGACGCGGGCGTTTCATGGCGCACATAGTCGGAAAGCGCCGCTTTGCCGCCGCTCTGCGTGTCGATGGCGGGCACTCTCGTCTGCCACTGCGGGGCGGGCGCGGGCTTCACCGGCGCGCTTTGCGGCGCGGACACGGGACGCGCACCGGCAGGTGTATAGGCGGGCTTTTCCGCCGTCTTCCGGCTCTCGCGGTACTGCTGCGAGGTCATGTTGGCGAAAAAATCGCCGCGCGGATTCTGTACTTGAGACGCGGGCTTCGGCTGGGGGCGCTCGGCCTCCTCGCGTTTGTCGAGCGCGGCCATGACCGCGTGGTAAACGAGATCAAACACGCGCTTTTCGCCCACGAACTTCACGATGGTCTTGGCAGGATGGACGTTCACATCCACCATATCGCGCGGCAGCTCGACGAGCAGCACGCAGCCGGGGAACTTGCCCTTCATCATGCGGTTTGCGTAGGCTTCCTCGAGCGCGGCGGTGAGAAGCTGGGATTTGACGAGCCGCCCGTTGACGAAAAACGTCTGCATGCCGCGCGTGCCGCGCGCAGAAAGGGGAGAACTGATAAAGCCCGTGACGCCCAGCTCCGCGTCCGCGCCCTTGACCTCAAGGAGCGAGAGCGTGAACTCACGCCCGAGAGAGGCGTAAATGGCGGAGCGCAGCGCGCCGTCGCCGGGGGTCAAAAGCGTCTGTGTGCCGTCCTTGATGAGCTTGAACGACACCTCCGGATGCGAGAGCGCAAGGTGGGCGACAAGGCCCGCGATGGCCGTGGCCTCCGCGCTGTCGCGCTTCATGAACTTGAGGCGCGCGGGCGTGTTGTAGAAGAGGTCGCGCACGATGACGCTCGTCCCCTCGGGGCAGCCCGCGTCCTCGACCGTGCCGGGGACGCCGCCTTCCAGGTGGAGCTTTGCGCCGCTGAGCGCGCCGCGCTCACGCGAGAAGATATCGAGCCGCGAAACGGACGAGATCGCCGCGAGCGCCTCGCCGCGAAAACCGAGCGTGCCGATGGCGGCAAGGTCCTCCGCCGTGCGCAGCTTGCTCGTCGCGTGGCGCAAAAAGGCCGTCGGCAGCTCGCTCGGCGCGATGCCGCAGCCGTCGTCGCTGACGCGAAGATAGGTCATGCCGCCGTTTTTCATCTCCACCGTCACGCTCTGCGCGCCGGCGTCGATGGCGTTTTCCAGCAGCTCCTTGACAACGCTCGCAGGGCGCTCGACCACCTCGCCCGCGGCGATGAGGTCGGCGACATGCGGCGATAATTGCTGAATATGGGGCATTGGTTTCCTCCTTCTTTTAGGAAGCGATGGTGAAAAGGGAAAGGGCATTGACGAGCGCGTGGAGCAAAATCGACGTCCACAGTGTGCCGGAGTGTTCATACGCCCAGGCAAAGACAAGGCCGGGGACGAGATACTGGAGCATCAAAATGAGGTAGCCTAAGTCCCAGTTCGAAACTGCCGCCGTCCAGACGTGCAGCAGCGCAAAGAGCGCGCAGGAGAGGAGATAGGCGAAGACGCGGCTCTTTTCCTTGAGGCAGCCGAAGACGAGCCCGCGGAAGAGCACCTCTTCTACAAACGGCGCGAGCAGCACGACGATGAGCACCGTCATGCGCGGGGCGGAAGCCACCTGCGCGGCGATGGTCATGTCGTTCAGGTTCGTGCGGCTGTCGAAAAGCACGTTGCACACGCGGAATATGAGCTCGTTCGCGCCGTAGAAGACGAGAAGGCCCAGCAGCATCGTCGAAAGCGCGCGGTTCAGGTTGTCTAAAAACCGGCCCGATGTGTGCGCCAGATACGAGTGGAACAGCAGCACCGTGACGGCGAAGAGCGTGTAGTAATAGAGCACATTGCGCAGGGAATCGTTGATGGTGGTGTCGAGCACGACCTCCAGAAGGTCGAATATTCTTGTTGCCAAAAGCGGCATCACCAGAAGATAGACGAGGAAGAAGATCGTTCCGGCGACGCGCTCGGTGCGGTTCATGCCGCCGGAGGCGGTTTTCTTTTTTGCCATGGGGAGACCTCTTTTCCGGGGAAATTACGAGAGCTTCTGCTTGAGCTCGTAGAGAAGCTGCATTGCCTCGATGGGGGACATCGTGTCGGGCTGCGCGCGGCGGATGGCCGCGAGCACCTCAGCCTCGCCGATCGCGTCGAGACTGACCTGCTCTGCTTCCTCGCGGGGCTTTGCCTGATACGCGCCGCCCTGCTCGAGCTCTTTTAGGATGACGTTCGCGCGCCTCACGACCTCGTTCGGAAGGCCCGCTAACTTTGCGACCTCGATGCCGTAGCTGCGGTCGGCGCCGCCGGGGACGATCTTGCGCAGGAAGATGAGCTCGTCGCCGCGCTTTTTAATGGAAATGCTGTAATTCTTCACGCCGGGAAGAATGCCCTCAAGCTCCGTGAGCTCGTGATAGTGCGTGGCGAACAGCGTCTTCGCGCCTAAGCGTTTTGGGTCGGCGCAGAATTCGAGCACCGCGCGCGCGATGCTCATGCCGTCGAACGTCGACGTGCCGCGGCCGATCTCGTCGAGAATGAGCAGCGAGCGAGGCGTTGCCTGATGCAAGATCTCGCTCACCTCGGTCATCTCGACCATGAAGGTCGACTGGCCGCCGGCTAAGTCGTCGCTCGCGCCGATACGCGTGAAGATGCGGTCGACCACGCCGATGCGCGCGCTCTTGGCGGGCACGAACGAGCCGATCTGCGCCATAAGCGTGATGAGCGCGACCTGACGCATGTAGGTCGACTTACCGGCCATGTTGGGGCCGGTGATGATGGCGGCGCGGTCCTCGCGCTCGCCCATATAGGTGTCGTTCGGGACGAAGAGCGCGTCCTTGAGCACGCGCTCGACGACGGGGTGGCGGCCGTCGTGAATTTCGATGACGCCGCTGTCGTCCACGCTCGGACGGCAATAGTTGTTGTTCACCGCGACGGACGCGAGCGAGCAGAGCGTGTCGAGCTCGGCGATGAGCCCCGCCGCGCGCTGGATGCGCACGCTCTCGGCGGTGACGGATTCGCGCAGGGCGGTGAAAATTTCAAATTCGAGCGCCTTGTCGCGATCTCCCGCGGTCAGAATCTCCTGCTCGAGGTTCTTGAGCTCTTCGGTGATGTAGCGCTCGCCGTTCACGAGCGTCTGCTTGCGGATGTAAGTGTCTGGGACGAGGTCCTTGAACGAATTCGAGACCTCGATATAGTAGCCGAAGACCTTGTTGTAGCCGATCTTCAGCGTGCGGATGCCGGTCTTTTCCTTCTCGCGCGTCTCGATGTCGGCGAGAAGCCCCTTACCGCCGGATAAGATCTCGTGCAGGCGGTCGACTTCGGCATTGTAGCCCTTGCGGATGAAGCCGCCCTCACGCACGGAAAACGGCGGCTCGTCGATGAGCGTGTCGCGGATGCTCTGCGCCACGTCGGTGAGCGTGTCGAGCTCGTTGTCTAACTCATGCAGCCTGCCCGTCGTGAACGCCGCGAGCTGGGCTTTGACCTCCGTGATGCGCTCGATGGAGTTGCGAAGCGACGCAAAGTCGCGTCCGCCCGCCGTGCCGTAGGCAATGCGGCCGATGAGGCGCTCCATGTCGCTGATGCCGGAAAGCGCCAAAATCAGCTCTTCGCGCGCGACGGTGTTCTTCGTCAGCGCCTCGACCGCGCCGAGGCGGCGCTCGATGGCCGCAACATCGCGCAGCGGGCGCGTCAGCCACGCGCGCAGATTGCGCGCGCCCATGGCGGTCTTCGTCTTGTCGAGCACCCAGAGGAGGCTGCCGCGCTTTTCTTTGGCGCGGATGGTCTCGGTCAGCTCCAGATTGCGCCGCGCGGAGAGGTCAAGCTCCATGAAGCGGCCCTGCTCGTAGTATTCTAAATCCTTGATGTAGGAAAGATCGGTCTTCTGCGTCTCGTGCAGATACGAGAGCAGCGCGCCCAGCGCGAGCGACGCCGCGGGGTTGTTGCGTGGAAGGCTTGCAAAGCGCTCCTCGCCAAACTGCGCGCGGATGGCTTTTTCGCACGCTTTGAGCTCAAAGCGGTTCTCGCCGCGCTCGACCGCGCAGGACAGCTTATCGCGAAGGTATTCGACCAGCTCACCGTTGTCGTAAGCACCCGCGCTCAGCACCGCCTCGGCGGGGGAGAAACGGGATAACTCGTTATACAGGTGCTCTGCGCGGTCGTCGCCCGAAAAGGCGGTCACGTGCGTGTGGCCAGTCGTCATGTCGCAGAAGGCCGCGCCGGCGTTCTGCCCGTCCAAAAAGATGCCACAGAGGAAGTTGCCGCGCCGGTCGTCGAGGCATGCGCTATCGATGACCGTGCCGGGCGTGATGACGCGGATGATATCGCGCTTGACAAGGCCCTTGGCGAGCGCAGGGTCCTCGGTCTGCTCGCAGATGGCGACCTTGTAGCCCTTGGCGATCAGGCGCGCGATGTAGGCGTCGCTCGAATGATAGGGAATGCCGCACATCGGCGTCTGATCCTCCGCCGCCTTGCCGCGGTCGCGGGTCGTCAGCGTCAAATCGAGCTCGCGCGAGGCGAGCTGAGCATCCTCGTTGAACATCTCGTAGAAGTCGCCCAAGCGGAAAAAGAGGATCGAATCCTTATTCTGTTCCTTGATCTCCAAATACTGCTTCATCATCGGCGTGATCTCGGCCATGATCCGTCCTCGCTTTCTTTCTCTTTCAAAATTTTCTTATCCTGTTACAGGGTGAAGTCCGCGCCCGCGGGCATTTCGCCGAGGCGGTCGCCGAGCTTACGTTTCAATCTTTCATAGGCTTCCTTGCCCGTGCAGTGGCCCGTGAAGTAGTGCGCGACCTTGTCGCCGCGCAGCTTTTCGCCCACGGCGTCGACCAGCTCGTCCGGCTCGCTCTTGCCGAGCGAGGGGTTATAGAGGTGGAAGCCCGCAAACACCGCGTCGGGCGCTCTGCCGAGCACGTCCTCGGCGCTTTTCAGGATATTCACGATGCCGCAGTGCGCGCAGCCCGCGAACAGTGCGGTCCTGCCGTTTTCCGTGACGAGCAGGTCCTGCTCGTGGCGGAACGTGTCGCGCGGATAGTCCTCGCCGACCTTTTCGCGCAGCGTGTCGTTCGCGCCGCTCCAGAGTTCGCGGCCGGTGACGGCGGAAAAAAACGTCAGCTCATCGTCGAGCTTCTGCACGCCCTCGCAGAGAACGAATCGCTCTTCGTAAGATTTGAGCACCGTGTCCATGCCGATGTAGGCGCACTTGCTGGGCGTGACGACGTAGTACCGCCCCCAGACGGCCTTCTGCATATAGACCTTGGCGCGGTCGTTCAGCTTCAAGAACGCTTCGAGGCCGCCGCAGTGGTCGTTGTGCGCGTGGGACAAAAAGGCGATGTCGACCTTTGTAAGATCAACGCCGAGCGCCGCAGCGTTGTCGATGAACTGCGCGTCAGGGCCCATGTCGAAAAGAATTTTGTGCTTGTCGGTCTCAATATACATCGACAGGCCGTGCGCGCAGGCGACGGTGTCTCTGCACGTGCTGTTTTCCATCAAAATGACGACTTTCATCAAAAAGCCCCCTTTTCTTTATTCCTCTACCGCTTCGCCGTAGAGCGCCCAGGTGTTGCTGTCGGTGATCTTCGCTTTGGCAAATGTGCCGATCAGGGCCTTGTCGCCCTTCATGCGCACGAGGCGGTTGCCCTCCGTGCGCGCGGCGAAGGGGAAGGCCTCGTCGTCGCTCTCGCCGTCGACAAGGACTTTCACCGTCCTGCCGATGTAGGCTGCGTGCTTTTTCGCGCTGATGGCGTTCTGCGCGTCGACGAGCTTTTCAAACCAGACCTGCTTTTCCTCGCGCGAGACGGGGTCGTCCATCTTCGCCGCCGGCGTGCCGGGACGCGGGGAGAAAATAAAGGTGAAGAGCGCGTCGAACTGCGTCTTTTCTACAAGATCGACAGTCTGCATCGCTTCGTCCTCGGTCTCTCCCGGGAAGCCGATGATGATGTCGCTCGTGAGCACCATGCCTGGCATGACGCTTCGCGCGTAGGCGATCATTTCCTCGTACTTTGCGCGCGTATATGGGCGGTTCATCGCTTTCAGAACGCGGTCGCACCCGGACTGGACGGGGAGGTGGAGCTGCTTTGCAACGTGCTCGCAGCGTGCCATCGTGTCGAAGAGCTTGTTGGTCGCGTCCTTCGGCTGGCTCGACATAAAGCGGAGCCAATAGTCGCCGGGAATGGCGTTGATGGCGGCGAGCAGGTCTGCAAAGTCGTAATCGGTGCCCAAGTCCTTGCCGTAGCTGTTCACGTTCTGGCCGAGGAGGGTGATCTCCTTGTAGCCCTCGGCGATGAGGCCGCGGCATTCCTCGATGATCTTCTCCGGCTCGCGGCTGCGCTCGCGGCCGCGGACGTAGGGCACGATGCAGTACGAGCAGAAGTTATTGCACCCGTACATGATGCTCACCCACGCGCGCACGCCGCCCTCGCGCACGATGGGAAGGTCCTCGGCGATGCGGCCATGCTCGTTCTCGATGGAGAAAACGCGCTTATTCTTCGTGTACACCTCGTGCAGCAGCTCGGGGAGGCGCCACTCGGCCTGGGGGCCGAGCACAAGGTCGACATGATGATAGGAATTTTTTACCTTGTCGGCCACGACCTTCTGCTGCGCCATGCAGCCGCAGAGGCAGATGATCTGATCGGGCTTTGCGGCCTTCGTGTGGCTGAGGCGGCCCAAGTGGCCGTAAACGCGTTTTTCCGCGTGCTCGCGGATGGCGCAGGTGTTGAGCAGGATGACGTCGGCCTGCTGCTCGTCGCGCGTGAGCTCATAGCCCATCTCGCGCAGCATGCCCATGAGCACCTCGCCGTCGGCCACGTTCTGCTGGCAGCCGAACGTGTCGACCAGCGCGAGCGGCGTGCGGGTGCGGCGGTCGTTCATCTCGCGCATCTTGCGCGTAAATTCCTTCTGACGCGCGAGCTCCTGCTCGCTGACGATGACTTCTTTGCGTTCCAAGGGATGTTTCCTCCCGAATCTCGATAGTTTAGCAATATAGTATATCATGTTCGCGAGAACGTGGCAAGGCCGCAGCGCGGCTTCCGGCGCGAAAAATCCACAGCTTTCGCAATTCCGGTGACTTTTCCGCACCCATATGGTATGCTATGGAAAACCTGAACTCCAAAGGAGGGCTTTCCATGGCGGCGTTTTATCAAAAATTTCTGCGCAAGCATCTTGACTTATCATCTCTCAGCGTGATGCGGCGGGAGGACAACGATCCCTATTTCTGCACGCCCAAGGGCGCTTCTATCTTCGGCTGGGCGGGCGTCGACGGCATCCACTTCTGCTTTGTCCGCGGTTTTGGCGAAACGGTCTTCGCCGTGAGCCCGATGAACGGTGGCAAGGACTGCGTGCACGTCATCGCGCGCGATTTCAGCGATTTTCTGCGCCTGCTGCTCGCGACCGGCGACAGCGCGGCGCTCGAGCAGGCGTGGCAGTGGGACGAGGCGCAATTCGACGCCTTTCTTGCCGAGAATCCGCCGACGGACGAGCAGAAGGCGGTGCTCTCGCAGATCTCCACAGCCTTCGGCCTCACGCCGATGGAGCGGCCGTGGCAATACCTGCGCAAGCTGCAAGCGGAGTTCGATCTCAGCGAGCTCAAATTCACCGAGGACTTTTATGACCCCGAAATGAATCCCGACGCGCCCGAACAGAAAACGGACTGGAAGGTCTACTTTGACGGCAGCTTTTGGGGCCACCACGGGCGCGAGCGCGCGGGCAGGGAGATGAGCGTACAAAAGTGGTTTTCGTGGGCGGGGCGCGACTGGTTCGTGCCGTCGGTCTACGTTTGTTCAAAGGGCATTGTCGTTGATTTTTGTATGCGCGCGGAGGCTTCCGCGCTGCGCGGCTTTATGAAAAAGTGGGGGATCGATCCCGAAAGCGATGAATCCATCGACTTCTCGCGCGACGAACGCGAACAGATGGAGCGCGAGCACCCGCTCAGCCTCGGTTTTACCCCCAGCCTCACCTTGAACGGCGCGAAGCTCCGCACGAGCCACGGCTGCGGCGTCATTTTCCTGCCGGAGCAGCCCGGCTTCTGCGCCGACGCAGAGCCCGCCATGGCGCACTACGGCCTTGACCGCGCGTATGGCTGGAGCATCCGCCGCGCGGCATTCCCGTTCGTCACGAAGCGCGCGCCGAAGCTCAAATCACTCGCCGTCACGATGACGGCGGATGAGGTGCGCGTCCCCGGGGCGCGCTTCCGCGCTGATAGGGCGGGCGATACGTTTGCCTTCTCCTACCGCGGCACAGAGTATACGCTCGCCGTGCAGGAGGTCGAGCCGCAGGAGCTGCCGCGCGAGCGCATGAGCCTTGACCCGCGGTTCGACTATCCGACGCATTTCACAGCCATCAGCTTTACGCTCACGCCCGAGCCGCCGGAACACTCGATCTTCGTCGAAGACTGCGCCGAAAGCGACCGCCCGCGCCAGGTCAAACGCGAGACCGCTTCCTTTGCGCCCGAGGCGCAGAACGACTTCTGCGTCGGTATCATCGGCGGCGCGGACGGGCCGGTCGCCATCGTCGTGGGCGAAGCTGCGCAGGGGAAGCTCCACGCCGCGTGCTCGTCGCTGCACTTTGAGATAGTCGACCACATCGACTGGCGCGTCGGCTTCCGCGAAACACCGTGGGAAGAGGGAACGTTTGCGCTCATCTGACTTACCTTTTCTGCGCTTTTCGGTATTCCGTCGGCAAGACGCCGTATGCCTTGTGGAATTCCGTGGAAAACTTGCTCTGGCTCTCGTAACCGACCGAGCGCGCGACCTGCGCGACGTTCTCGTCGCCCTCGATGAGCAGCCGCGCCGCGTGCTCCATGCGGTGCTCGCGGATATGCGAGGCGAGCGACGAGCCATATACTGATTTGAAAAGTGCCTTCATCGTCGAGGGATTCATCAAAAACCGCTTGGACAGCTCCTCGATGGTCATGCGGCTTGAAAGGTGCTGCGTCAGATAATCGTGCACGGCGCGGATGGTCTCGAGCTGCTCGGCGGTGCCGCCGCCTTCGTGGAGCTCAGCGTCGAGCGGGGGGAGGTGCGGCGCACCAGTGGCAGCCCTGCTCTCCTCCTCAGGACACGAGATCTCCATCGTGCGCTCGATCATGCGGTGCAATAGCTGCGCCTGCTCGTTCTCCGCGGCGCGGTAGTAGACCTCTTTCCCCACGCGGCGCGAGATGAGAAGTCCGCTCTCACGCAGCTGCCTCAGATGGTGCGACACGGCAGGCGAGCTCATGCTCACCATTGCCGAGAGGTCGATGACGCACTCCTCGCAGTGGCACAGCAGCCAGAATATGCGCACACGGCTGCTGTCGGAGAGCTGCTTGAAAATGTCCGCCACGGTCTGAAAGCTCCCGACCGTCTCGACCGATTCGTGAAGCTGCTGCATGGTCTGCGCATCCTCGTGCTGGTGGGGCAGATGCAGTTCCTCCATGGGTTTCCCGTCCTTTCTCATCCGGTCTCTTCGCCCGTTCTCTCCCGTTTGGAAATTCTTTTCGCCCGAACGGAAGAGACGCGCGCAGGGGCCTTGACTTTTGCCTTTGCGGACATTATAGTACGGTCATCAAGATTAAACAAGCACTTAATCGTTAAATATTTTGTGCCGAAAAGGAGAAACATACCATGAAAAAGACCTATCAGATCGAAGTCGACTGCGCCAACTGCGCCAACCTTATGGAAGAAGCCACCAAGAAGACCGAGGGCGTCGCCGACGCCGTCGTGAACTTCATGACCCAGAAGATGACCGTCGAGTTCGCCGAGGGTCAGGACCCCAAGGCCGTGATGAAGGCCGTCCTCAAGAATTGCAAGAAGGTCGAGGACGACTGCGAGATCTATCTGTAAGAGATCTTCTCCCTCTCACGCCCCGGACGAACGCACCGGGGCGCTTTCTTAGGCAAAATTCAAATTCTCCCCCTTCAAGGAGGTCATCTTTATGACGAAAAAGCAAAAAAAGATGCTTTACCGCATCCTGATCGCGGCGGTGCTGTTCCTCGCCGCGAAATTCATTCCCATGCCGATGCTCGTCTCCACCGTGCTCTACTTCGCCGCCTATATCACCATCGGCTACGACATTCTGCGCAAGGCCTTCAAGGGCATTCGCAACCATCAGGTGTTCGACGAAAACTTCCTGATGGCGGTCGCCACGATCGGCGCCATCGCGCTCGCGATCTACGAAAAGAGCGGCGACTATGCTGAGGCCGTGGCGGTCATGCTCTTCTACCAGATCGGCGAGCTGTTCCAGAGCTACGCCGTCGGCAAATCCCGCCGGAACATCTCCGCCCTGATGGACATTCGTCCGGACTACGCCAACATCGAGCAGGACGGTCAGCTCACGCAGGTCGACCCGGACGAGGTCGAGGTCGGGAGCATCATCGTCGTTCAGCCGGGCGAAAAGGTCCCGCTCGACGGCGTGATCGTCGAGGGCAGCCCCAGCCTCAACACCAGCGCTCTGACCGGCGAGAGCATGCCGCGCGACGTCCGCGCGGGCGACGAGATCATCAGCGGCTGCATCGACATGTCCGGCGTGCTGAAGATCCGCACGACGAAGGCGTTCGGCGAGTCCACGGTCTCGAAGATCCTCGATCTCGTCGAGAACGCCAGCTCGCGCAAATCCCGCTCCGAGGCGTTCATCTCGCGCTTCGCGAAAATTTATACGCCCGCCGTCTGCATCGCGGCGCTGGCCCTGGCCATCCTCGCGCCCGTCGGGCGCATGATCGCGGGGCTGGACGCGGACTGGACGGAGTGGATCTATCGCGCCCTTTCCTTCCTCGTCGTCAGCTGCCCGTGCGCCCTCGTCATCAGCATCCCGCTGAGCTTCTTCGCGGGCATCGGCGGGGCCAGTAAGGAGGGCATCCTGATCAAGGGTTCCAACTATCTCGAGGCGCTCTCCGGGGCGAAGGTCGTCGTCTTCGACAAGACCGGCACGTTGACGCAGGGCGTCTTCGAGGTCACGGCCGTGCATCACAGCCCGCTGGCCGAGGAGCAGCTGCTGGAATATGCGGCGCTGGCTGAGTGCGCGTCTTCTCATCCCATCAGCAAGAGCTTGCAGCGCGCTTATGGTAAGGAGATTGGCCGTGACCGCGTGAGCGACATTCAGGAGATCAGCGGCAAGGGCATTTCCGCCAAAGTGGACGGCCATGACGTGCTGGCGGGCAACAGCAAGCTGATGGAGCTGAACCGCATTGCGTTCATCGACTGCCACAGCGTCGGCACGATCATTCACATGGCCATTGACGGCGAGTATGCGGGCCATATCGTCATCTCCGACGTGGTGAAGCCGCACGCGAAGGAAGCCATCGAGCGGCTCAAGCATTCCGGCGTGGAAAAGACGGTCATGCTCACTGGCGACACACGG
>URXY01000011.1 GCA_900552015.1 uncultured Eubacteriales bacterium
CGAGGCCGAGGCCTATCACGGCCCGTCCCTCATCATCGGCTACAGCCCCTGCGAGATGCACAGCATCAAGGGCGGCATGATGAACTGCCAGAAGGAAATGAAGAAGGCTGTCGAGTGCGGCTACTGGAACCTGTTCCGCTTCAATCCCGCGGCCGACAAGAAGTTCACGCTCGACTCCAAGGCGCCCGCCGGCGGTTACCGTGAATTCCTGATGAACGAGGCGCGTTACAGCCGCCTGACCCGCGAATTCCCCGAGCGTGCCGAAGGCCTCTTCGAGCGCAACGAGGATGCGGCGAAAGAGCGTTACGAGCACCTCACCAAACTCATCGACCTGTACGACAAGCAGTAATTGCTGTTCTTACGGTATAAAAGAAGGAGCATCCGAAAGGGTGCTCCTTCTTTGCGCCCGGCGGCAGCGCCGATGGCTCTGCACGGGTAAAGGGGAGTGTTCTCTTTCGTGAAAGAGAACACCCCCCTTTTGGTTCACGCCCCCTGCACCGGCGCAGGGGAGACCCTCACACCCCCGGCGTGAGAACGCCCTTCTCCGTGATCAGCATCGTGCAGCGCATATCATGCTCCTCGACCGGCACCTCGGGCGAGAGGAGCTGCTCGCGGCAGATGAGCACCGTGGGGCAGTGGAGCTGCGGCAGCAGGCGGTCATAGTAACCGCCGCCCTGGCCGAGACGACGGCCCTTGCGGTCGAACGACAGGCAGGGCACGACGGCGAAGTCGATGTCCGCCGCGGTGACGAGCGCGCAGCTCTTCTTCGGCTCTAAAATACCGTAGGCGCCCGCTTCGAGATCGTCCATCGAGCGCACGACGCACAGATCGATTGCGTGCTCGGCGGCGCAGCGGGGCAGGATGAGCGTCTTGCCCGCGGCGATGGTCTCGTTCATGAGGAGCGAGGTATCGATCTCCTTCTCCGTCCCCGCAAAGGCAAAGACGATCTTCGCACGCTTGTACTCGTCCAGCGCGAGGATGTGGCGGCAGATGGCCTCAGAGCTCTCAGCCTTGTAAGCGGGGTCGAGCGTGCGCTCCTTCTTGCGGATGAAGGTGCGCAACGCCTTCTTTTCTTCGATAATAGACATGGGTCAATTCCTCCCGATGTGTAAAAATTCTTTTCTTATCGTAGCAAAAAGCGCGCCAAAACGCAAGGCACTGAAGAAAGTAAATCAATTCCCGCGCGCTGCTTGTGAAAAGAAATTGACAGCATTTTTTAATTTTGTTATCCTAAATGCAGAATGCAACGCGGCGCTGCCGCGCAATTGAGGAGGAACATTACGATGGCCATGCTGCTCAAGGGAGCTGAGGTCGCCAAGACGCTGACCGAGGAGCTCCACGCGAAGACTGAAGAACTGAAGAAAAACGGCACCGAGCCCTGCCTTGCCATCCTGCGCGTCGGCGCGCGCGAGGATGACCTTGCCTACGAGCGCGGCGCACTCAAGCGCTGTGAGAAGGTCGGCGTGGCGGTGCGTCAGGTCGTCCTGCCCGAGGATGTGACGCAGGAAGAGCTGATGGAGAACATCCACGCGCTGGGCGCGGACGAAAAGGTCCATGGCGTGCTGATGTTCCGTCCGCTGCCGGGGCACCTCGACGATGAGGCGGCGCGCGCAGCGCTCGACCCGAAGAAGGACATGGACGGCATCACCGACGGCTCCATGACCGCCGTGTATGCCGGCACCAAGGGCGGTTATCCCCCCTGCACTGCCGCGGCCTGCGTGGCACTGCTCAAGCACTACAACATTCCCATCAAAGGCAAGCGTGTCGTCGTCATCGGCCGCAGCCTGGTCATCGGCAAGCCGGTCTCCCTGCTGCTGCTCGCCGAGCACGCGACCGTGACCATCTGCCACAGCCGCAGCGAGAACCTGCCCGATATCTGCCGCGAGGCCGATATCCTCGTCGTCGCCGCCGGCAAGGCCGGTATGGTCGGCGCGGAGAGCGTGCGCGCCGGTCAGGTCGTGCTGGATGTCGGCATCCACGTTGGCGCGGACGGCAACCTCTGCGGCGACACCCGCTTTGCCGAGGTCGAGCCCATCGTCGAGGCCATCACCCCCGTTCCCGGCGGCGTCGGCACCGTGACGAGCACCATTCTTGCAAGCCATGTCGTCGAAGCGGCGGAGCGCGCGGCGAACAAGTAAAAACTTTGCTGAAAAAAACGGCTTTCTCCCGATGGGAGAAGGCCGTTTTTTGTTAGTTACCCAGCAGCTTTTCGCCGACGATTGCCTTTTGGGCATCGTTCATTTCCACATTGCCCGACACAAACTCCACAATGCGCGTGCCGCTTGTGATGAGCCAGTGGTCAAGCCACTGCTTCTCTTCCTCGTCGTAGAGCCGCCACGCCTGCTCTGCGCCCCACGGCGCGGCATCGACCTCGCGGTAGGCGTAAGGAAGACGGCGATGCTCGCCGTCAACAAGGGCAGTCTGCTCATAGTCCAGTTCGGAGGCGAGGCAGCGGTCAAACCACGACGCAAGATACACCTCTCCGATGTCGTAGTGGATCCACGCAGGATCGCCGCGCGCCGTCTCCGGATGCTCGGGATCATCCAAGCTGGCAAGCACATCTCGCTGCTCTCCGCCGTACCGCGCAGCGAAGGGCGAGGAGCTCCCCCAACTCAGGCACGACCAGAGCGCATCCTCATCCTCTATGCCGAGGTCGGAGAGGTAGAGCGGCAGCGCGTCGTGGTAGACCGTCGCCCGAAATTCTTCATCATACAGCTCAGGCGGAACTTCATCGCTGTCAAAAAGTCCGTTCTGCTCCATGGTGAGCAGCACCCCCACCGAAGCCAGCGCGACCGCCGCCGTCACGCAGGCCGTGACGATGCAGCGCTTCGCCCTGCCCGCACCGGTTTTCACCGCCGAATAGGTGAGAAACATCGCAGCAAACGGCGTGATCCCGCACAGGATCGCGGCAAGGTAAAGCCTTCCCATACTGCTGCCGCCGGTCCCCAGCAGGGCTCTCACCAAAATGCCGAAAAGTGTCAGCAGCAGCGCCGCGCGCTCCAGTATCTGGAGCCAGAGGCGCGACTTTGCAGGCAAAAAGCGATGTTCCTCTCTCGCCGTGCGCGCCGCCTTCCGATACCAGCTGTTATAGCAGATAAGGTCAGTCCCGCAGATCAGCGTGACAACAGGCGAAATACATGACAAAAAATCCCCCATTCCATAGATAAGCGTATTCAGAGGGTCTGTTTTCAGGCCGGTCAGGATATCCCAGATCCTGAGGAGCATATAGCCGAACCAAAAAATCATCATACTGTGGTAATATTTGAGGGCACGGTGCATCGCGTCCACCTGTAAGACAGGGTCGGTCTCGACATCGACGGCGTTCTCATCCGCTGTGCAGAGCACATGGCGCGTCCGCCCGCCAAGGCCGCCGCCCTCCCCCATGGCGCCGCCGCCCCAAAAGGTCAGCTCGCCCGCGCCCGCAGTCTGCCGCCAGCCCGCCTGCTCACAGTAATCAAGAAAGACCTCCTCGCCATCCTCTCCGCCGCCATCATCAGGATAATAGGTGACGGCAAAGCGCAGCTTCTGCGGCCGGATGCGGCGGTAACGGATAAAAAGTCCCACGCGGTCAGGTGCCCAGCCCTCCGCCGCCATGCGCTCAAAATGGCGCGCAAGGCCCTCGGTGTCGTAAAAGGAATAGGGATTCAGCTCCCATCTGGTATTGTGCATCAGAAAACCTCACTTTCTCTCATTTCTCTCCACCCACGATAGGGCGTTATCTCTCAAATAGCTTCTCGTAATCCCGCACCTGCATTTGCAGGCGCTCTACCTCGCCTTTCAGCAGCGCTTCTCCCGCGCCGGTGAGCCGGTAGCTGCGCCGCCGCCCCTCCGCGCGCGTTTCGACGATGTAGCCCGCCGCCAGAAACTGCTCGAGCAGGTTGTAAAGCGTGCCGGGGCCGACGGCTACACGGCCGCCTGTCAGCTCGCTCACACGCGCCATCACGTCCATGCCGCAGCACTCCTCGCGCAGGCACAGGAGGATATAAAACATCTGCTCGGTCAGCGTGCCGAATTTCTCTCGTGCCACGCGTTCACCTCCATATATCGATATTCGATACTCTTTGATCCAAGTGTATTATCGATAATCGATATTGTCAAGCGCATTTTGCACAGTCAAAAAAAGACCATCCTCTTTCACAAAAGAGGATGGTCTTTTTTGTTTCATTTTACCGGCAGAGGAAGGAAAACCAGCCCTCGCTGCTGCGCGTTTCCTCGATCGTCCAGCCCGCCTCGACGAGCTTTTCGCGCACCTCGTCGGCGCGGTCGTCGATGATGCCGGAGCAGAGGAAGATGCTGCCCTTTTTGAGCAGCCTCCCCACCTGCGGGGCAAGCGCGATAATGACGTCCGCGACGATGTTCGCAACGATCACATCATAGTCGCCGCCGAATTCCTTTTGCAAGCCCTTGTCGCTGAGCACGTCGCCCGCGCGGACGGTGTAGTGCTCGCGTCCCACGCCGTTGAGCGCGGCGTTTTCGTAGGCGACGCCCACGCACTTGTCGTCAATATCACAGGCGAAGGCGTCCTTCGCGCCGAGCAGCAGCGCGGCGATGGAGAGGATACCGCTGCCGCAGCCGAGGTCGAGGACCTTTTCCCCGCCGTGGATATGCTGTTCCAGCGCTTGCAGGCAAAGGCGCGTGGTGGCGTGGCTGCCGGTGCCAAACGTCAATCCGGGGTTCAGGACAAGCTTGACGCGCCCGTCCTCCTCTGCCTGCTCCCACTCAGGCACGACGAGCAATCGCTCGCCGATCTCCATGGGCTTATAAAACTGCTTCCAGTTGTTCTCCCAGTCCGCATCCTCGACATTTTCCATGTTGAGGATGAGCGGCGCGTACTCAGGATGCTGCTTTTTGAAGGCCGACAGGCCGATGCGGAACTGCGCAAGGGTATTCATTCCCTCGGCGCTGTCTTCAAGGTAGAAGGTGATGCGGCTCTTGCCGTGCATCGACTTCATCAGGTCCTCGTCGACGTAATCCCAATACTGGTGGTTGTTTTCAAGGAAGTCCTTGAAGTCGCCCTCCTCATCGATCATCAGACTGTCGATGCCGTAGGTACTCAAAAGCTCCGTCACAGGCTCGATGCCCTCAGGCCGCGTATCGAGGTGCAGTTCCAGCCATTTCATCGCTCAGTCCCCACAAAGAAGAGGCCCAGCGTGCCGCAGCCGGTGTGCGCACCGATGACGGGGCCGATGAAGTCCGCACGCACGTCGGTGACGTTGAAGCGCTCCTTGAGCAGGCCCTTGACGTACTCGACATAGTCCGGGCAGTTGGCGTGGCAGATGAAGACGGGCTGGTTCTTCTCCGGCTCGATGCCGATCTCCTCCATTTTGTCCACGAGCGCGCGGAGCGCGGCCTTGCTGCCGCGCGCCTTGCTCACAGGCGTGAGACGGCCTTCACTGTCGGTGTGCATGACAGGCTTGATGCCGAGCATCGTGCCGACCAGTGCCGCCGCGGCGCTCACGCGGCCGCCGCGCTTGAGATGATTCAGATCGTCCACGATAAACCAGTGGTCTTGGCTCTGGATGATGTTTTCCACATAGCGCGCGAGCGCGTCGATATCAAGGCCCTTTTCGCGGCGCTCCCGCACAGCACGGTAGAGCAGCATTCCCTGTCCACGCGAGGCGGAGAGGGAGTCGATCACGACGATCTTTGCGCCGTGATGCTTTTCGCGCAGGTCGCTTGCAGCGATACAGGCGGACTGATAGGTGGTGGACAGTGCGCTCGAGAAGCAGATGCAGAGAATGTCCTTCTCTTCGCTCAGCACTTTCTCCATCGCGTCGGTGAACTGGCCGACATTGACCGCGGCGGTCGTGCAGTCCGCGCCCGCGGCGATCTTCTGGAAGAATTCCTCCGGGGACATATCCGCATGGTCAGGGGTATTCAAAAGCGTTTTGCCCTCGATGGTGAACGAGAGGGGCAGGACCGTGAGGTCGAGCTCCTCGACCTCTTGCTGGCTCAGATCGCAGCAGCTATCGGTCATGATGATATAATCACGCATGGTGTGGATCCTCCTTTTAGGGATGATGACATTCATAGGTAGTGTTATTATACCAAATGTTGCCGCGGCGTGTAAATACGCCGCTAAATTATTTTCCGACGCAGAAGCGCTCGAAGATGCGCGCGACCATGTCCTCGCGCGCGGTGCGGCCCGTGAGCTCGCCGAGCGCGGTCTGTGCCTGCTCGACCTCCGTGAGCACGACGTCCGGCATCATGCCCGCGATAAGCGCCTCCTTCGCCGCGCGGACGCTTTCAAGCGCACGGCGGACGGCTTCAGCCTGACGGGCGTTCGTCAGCAGCGTGCCGCCGGCTGGCGGCGCGGGATAAAGCGTGCGGACAGCATCCTCTAGTGCGTCAAAGCCCTCGTGCGTCACGCTCGAAAGCGGGATGACCGCCTCAGGCGCGCGCCAGTCCTCATCGGGGACAATGCCCGCCCTACCGCCAAGGTCTGACTTGGTCAACAGCAGCAGCCACGGCTTGCCGCTCTTTGCGGCAAGCGCGAGCGGAGCAAGCATCTCCTCTGCCCGCTCAGGCGGCGGCAGTCCTTTACTGCCATCCAGCAGCGCGAAAATGAGGTCTGCATCCTCAACGGCCCTCCGCGAACGCTCGACACCGAGCTGCTCGACGATATCATTCGTTTCATGCAGGCCCGCCGTGTCGATGAGCCGCAGCAGCACGCCGCCGACCGTCGCCTTTTCCTCCACCGTGTCGCGCGTCGTGCCCGCGATGTCCGTGACGATCGCGCGGTCGAAGCCGACGAGCGCGTTCAAAAGCGAGCTCTTGCCCGCGTTCGGCGCGCCGATGATGGCGGTGGCGACGCCGTTTTTCAGGACTTTCCCGCGTGCAAACGTGCCAAGCAGGTCGGAAAGCGTCGCTTCACAGGATGCGAGCGAGCGCTCCGTCTCCTCGCGCGAAAGGTCTTCGATGTCCTCGTCGGGATAGTCGACCACGGCGTAAAAGCGGCTCGAAACATCGAGCAGCTTGTCGTAAACCTCTTCGATCGGACGGCGCAGCGCACCGGAGAGCTGAGCCGCGGCGTTGCGCGCGCTCTCAGCTGTCTCGGCGTCAATGAGATCAATGACGGCCTCGGCCTCAGTGAGGTCCATCCTGCCGCTCAAAAACGCCCGCTGCGTGAATTCGCCGGGCTTCGCCTGCCGCGCACCCGCGGCAAACGCCGAGCGCAGCACCTCGTTCAGTACGATCGGCGAGCCGTGGCAGTGGAGCTCGGCGCTCTCCTCGCCCGTGTAGCTGTGAGCCGCGGAAAAGCAGACCGCCATGCCGCGGTCGAGCAGCGTGCCGTCCACTGAACGGACATCGCCATAGGTCATGCGGCGGTACGGAAGGTCCTCGACCGCCGCGCCGCTCGCGGGCGTGAACAGCGCGGTGAGCACGCGCCGCGTCCCCTCTCCGCTCAGACGCACGATGCCGATGGCCGACGGGCTCTGCGCCGTGGCGATGGCTGCAATGGTTTCCATGGGCGCTCCACCTTTCTCTTTTTTGTCATTTGGAGAGAGTATACCACACGGAGAACGATTTGAAAAGGGCGCGGTTTCCCGCGCCTCATCGGGTATTTACAAATGATTTGCCGCGGAAAACGGGCACCGTCTGCCGACGCACTGCGCATTCTGCCGGTAGAAACGGCAAACCGTGTCCTCCTGCTCCATCTCGATCCCGAAGTGCTCCTTCACAAAGCCGATCGCCTCCCGGATGGCCAGAAACGAGTCCCGCTTGCAGCAGCGCGGGCCGCCGACCGCCCCGATCTGCGCAAGCGCGCTCGCCGTCATCTGATGCGACAGGGCAAACGGCTCGACCGTGAGCGGCGTGGAGCCGGAAATGATCGAGACGAACATCCCCGTGCTGACTCCGGCTCCGCAGGCGCCCCAGAAGCCGCAGGCGCCGCCGGGAACGCTTTTCCCCCGGCTCACCATCTCGGCCAGCGCAGCGCGCAGGTCGATCTCTCCCCCCGCGTTTTTGAAGGCCGTCAGCAGCGCCGCGCCGACCATCACGTGATGCTCCGGTCCGTGCATATGGCAAAACGGCATCTGCATCATTTTTTCGATGATGGCAACAGGATTTTTTGAGGTCTCCGCCATGCAGAGTCCGACGATCGCGTCCATTCCCTGCGTGTGACACTCGTTGCACACATAATGGCCCCGGACGCACCGCGTCTTGCTGTTTTCCTTCTTATGGCAGATGGCACACTCCATCAAAACGTCCGCCTTGAGATATTCCAGGCGGTCCTTGCAAATCAGGCATTCTTCTCCCACTTTTGTTTCCTCCGCAGCTCTTGCCCGGTCTCCGCGGCTTCAACGCATCGTTTTTCCGCGGGTATAGAAAAGCAGCGCTGAACGCGCTGCTTTTCTGTTGATTTGATAAGAAAGCTTACTGCTGCTCGGCGGCCTTCGCGGCGGCCTGCTGGGCTTCGATCTCGATGAGGGCGTCCTTGCGGGAGAGGTTCCAGCGGCCCTTCTCGTCGATCTCCATGAACTTGACCCAGATCATGTCGCCGACGGTGACCACGTCCTCGACCTTCTCGACGCGCTTGCGGTCGAGCTTGGAGATGTGGACAAGGCCGTCCTTGCCCGGAGCGATCTCGACGAACGCGCCGAACTGCATCAGGCGCACGACGCGGCCATAGTAGAGCTTGCCGACCTCGGGCACAAAGACGATATCGTCGATGCACTTCTTCGCGGCGTCGCACGCAGCGGCGTTGGCGGAGGCGATGTGGATGGTGCCGTCGTCGTCGATGTCGACCTTGGCGCCGGTATCGGCAACGATCTTCTGGATGACGCTGCCACCCTTGCCGATGACCTCGCGGATGCGCTCGGGATCGATGTGCATGGTGATCATCTTGGGCGCATACTGGCTGACCTCGGCGCGCGGCTCTGCGATGCAGGGCAGCATGATCTGGTCGAGGATCTGCACGCGCGCGTCATAGGTGATCTCAAGGGCGTTCTTGATGATGGCCATGGTGAGGCCGTCGTTCTTGAGGTCCATCTGGATGGCGGTGATGCCCTTCTTGGTGCCGGCGACCTTGAAGTCCATCTCGCCGTGGAAGTCCTCAACGCCCTGAATGTCGATGAAGGTGGTGAAATCGTCGCCATCCTGGATAAGGCCGCAGGAGATACCGGCGACGGGCGCCTTGATGGGGACGCCTGCGTCCATCAGCGCGAGCGTGGAGCCGCAGATAGAGCCCTGAGAGGTCGAGCCGTTGGAGGAGACGACCTCGCTCACAACGCGGATGGCATACGGGAACTCGTCGACAGACGGGATGACCGGCAGCAGCGCGCGCTCAGCGAGAGCGCCGTGGCCGATCTCGCGGCGGCCGGGGCTGCGGGAGGGCTTGGCCTCGCCGACGGAGTAGCCGGGGAAGTTGTAGTGGTGCATATAGCGCTTTTCGGTCTCTTCCCAGATGGTGTCGAGCTTCTGGCAGGCGGAAAGCGTATCGAGCGTGCAGACGGAGAGCACCTGCGTCTGGCCGCGGGTGAACAGGCCCGAACCGTGGACGCGGGGCAGGACGCCGACTTCGGCGGCGAGAGGACGGATCTCGTTCTTCGCTCGGCCGTCGACGCGGTGGCCTTCGAGCAGCCACTGCTTGACGATCTTCTTCTGGAACTTGTAGGTGATCTCATCGAGATACTGGTCCATATCGGGGTACTGCTCGAGGAACATCTCATGCCAGTGCTCGATCATCTCGTTCCAGCGGGCCTCGCGGACGTTCTTGTCGTCGGTGTCCATCGCGGCCTTAGCCTCGTTCATAAAGCACTCGACGATCTTGTCAAACAGCTCCTGGTTGAAGCTCGCGTGCGGGTAGTCGAACTTGGGCTTGCCGATCTCGGCGACCATGCGGTTGATGAGCTCGACCTGCTTCTGGTTCTCGTTGTGGGCAAGCTCGATGGCCTTGTACATGGTGTCGTTGTCGACTTCGTTCGCACCGGCCTCGATCATGACGACCTTCTTGCCGGTCGAGACGACCGTGACGTCGAGATCGCTGACCTTGCGCTGCTCGGAGTTGGGGTTGAGCACGAGCTCGCCGTTCACAAGGCCGACCTTGAGCGCGCCGACAGGGCCGTTCCAGGGGATATCGGAGATGGCGAGCGCGGCGGAGGTACCGATCAGGGCCGCGATCTCGGGAGAGCAGTCGTGGTCGACGCTCATGACCGTCGCCATGATGGAGACGTCGTTGCGGAAGTCGGAGGGGAAGAGCGGGCGGATGGGACGGTCGATGACGCGGCTGGTCAGGATGCCCTTTTCGCCGGGACGGCCCTCGCGGCGGTTGAAAGAACCGGGGATGCGGCCGACGGAGTAGAGCTTCTCCTCAAAGTCAACGGAGAGGGGGAAGAAGTCGATGCCGTCGCGCGGGCGGGCGGAAGCCGTGGCGCAGACGAGCACGCGGGTGTCGCCGTAGCCGACCATGACGGCGGCGTTGGCAAGCTCGGCGAGCTTGCCGACCTCGAGCGTGAGGGGACGGCCCGCGAGATCCATCTCGTACTTGTGGTAGTTGGGAAACTGTCTGTGGGTAATGATGGTAGACATTTGTCGATCTCCTTTTTTGTAAAATTCCGTATTGGAGCCGACCGTTTAGCACTTGAAAAAACGTCGGTCACGCCGCCGCTTTTTCAACTGCTAAAGCATAGCAGGCTCTCATACGCGCGGGGAAAGTGCAGGGTGGAAGTAAGAAAAGAAGGGTGATGCGTGCGCATCACCCTGTTTTCAAACTTACTTACGGATACCCAGCTTGGCGATCAGGGCACGATAGCGCTCGATGTCCTTCTTCATGAGGTAATCGAGAAGGCTGCGGCGCTTACCGATCATCTTATACAGGCCGCGGCGGGAGTGGTTGTCCTGCGGGTGCTGCTCGAGGTGCTCGGTGAGCTGAGCGATACGCTCGGTAAGGATAGCGACCTGAACCTCCGGAGAACCGGTGTCGCCTTCGTGGGTGCGGTTGGCCTCGATGATGGCCGTCTTCTGGTCTTTGAGCATCATAGTGTGTATTCCACCTTTCATAAATTCTCCCGGCACTGAGCGGCGGGTCGGTGAGTCCTCCACGTCCTAAGTGCGGGAATACACGATAAGCGTGCTGAATTATAGTAACACAGCTTTTCCCCGTTGTAAAGCAAAACCTTTGGCTTTCCGTCGATTTTTTTGCGTTTTTCCTCCCGCGCGGCAAAGCGGAAAAAAGAGACGGCCTTGGCCGTCTCTTTTTCAGCGTCGCAGACTTTGCCGCCGCGCACGGCGGCAAATAAATTTGGATCGTAAAATTCGACGACACGCGCGTCGGATCTTACTCCTTGCGCGGAGCGCGTGTCGAGCCATGCGAGGCACGAAGCGCAGCGAAACTCACTCGAAACAGCGGCACGCTACTGTTTCGACTATTTTTTCAGTGCCGCAAAATGTTCTCTTGTCAGCTTGATGACCACCGGGCTCAGCAGGAGCAGCGCGATGAGGTTCGGGATGGACATGAGGCCGTTGAGCGTGTCGGAGATATCCCACACGAGCGTCAGGTCCGCGACCGCGCCGGCCACAACGACGAGGCAGAAGATGATCTGATAGGGGCGGATGATCTTGCTGCCAAAGAGGAACTCCGCGCAGCGCGTGCCGTAGAGCGCCCAGCCGAGGATGGTGGACGTGGCAAACAGCAGCAGGCCCACGGCGAGGATCATCGAACCGGCCTTGTCGCCGAAGACGCTCGAAAAGCCCGCGACCGCGGTGGGAACGCCCGCAAGGGCATCGTTGCCGTAGTTGCCGTCCGCCGCGCCGGAGCAAAGGACGACGAGCGCGGTGAGCGTGCAGATAACGATGGTATCCATGAAGACCTCGAAAATACCGTAGAGGCCCTGCTTGACGGGGTTCTTTTCCGAGGTGGCGGCGTGCGCGATGGGCGCGGAGCCGAGGCCCGCCTCATTGGAGAAAACGCCGCGGCCGACGCCCTTGGTCATCGCAAGCTTGATGGAAATGCCCGCCGCGCCGCCGGTGACGGCCGCGGGGTCAAAAGCGCCCTTAAAGATGGAGGCAAACACGCCGGGAACGGCGCTGACATTCGCAAACACGACGATAAGCGCGCAGACGATGTAGATGATGGCCATGAGGGGCACGAGCTTTTCCGTGACCTGACCGATGCGCTTGACGCCGCCGAGCAGCACCAGCGCGACGAAGATGGCGACGCAAATGCCGGTGATGAGGCAGATCATCGTCTCCCTGCTCGCCGCGTTTTCATTGAACGCGACGGCAACGGACTTGACGGAATCCGCGATGGAGTGCACCTGTGCGATGTTGCCGATACCGAAGGCCGCGATCGCGCCGAGGACGGCGAACACACCGCCGAGCCACTTCCACTTCGGGCCGAGGCCGTTTTTTATGTAGTACATGGGGCCGCCGCACCAGTCGCCCTTTTCATTGCGTTCGCGGTACTTGACAGCGAGCGTGACCTCGGAGAACTTCGTCACCATGCCAAAAAGCGCCGACACCCACATCCAGAACACGGCGCCGGGGCCGCCTAAGATGATCGCGCCCGTGACGCCCGCGATGTTGCCCGTGCCGACGGTGGAGGCAAGGGCCGTGGATACGGCCTGCAGGGGCGTGATCTCGCCGTCGCCCGCCTCACTCTTTTTAAATATCTTACCGATGGTGTTTTTCCACCAGTAGCCGATCTTGGAAAACTGGATAAAGCCCACGGCGATGCTCAGATAGACGCCCGTGCCGACGAGCAGCACCAGCATCACCGGTCCCCAGACAAAGCCGTTCACCGCTTTGTTGATGTTCATAAACTGATCCATACTTTTCCCCTTTCCGAAAAAATCACATTTCATGAAACACTGGATGAAAATATTTCATAGTCCAAAGCATACCAAATCGGCCGCCCGCTGTCAACGGGCAAAGCGGCGTTTCTCGCCGCTAAGAAGCAGTAAAATCTTGTATTTTATACAAGAAATCGTTAATATTTTATCACTTTAAGCGCATTTCCTGTGTTTTTTACCCATTCCGTCCCGGACACTTGAAGGGGATTGACAAGGAGAAGCTCCTGTGCTATTCTAACTGTACTAACACGCTTAATACAGTTAGGAGGTACCTATGTTCACCTATATTTTTCTGCTTCCGGCGCTCGGCTTTCTGCTGCTCGGCCTTTTGTTCCTCATTGTGCTGTGCGCACGCTGACGGCCACGGGAGGACGATATGATAAGTTTGAATTACCGCGACGCGCGCCCGATCTACGAGCAGGTGTGCGACGGACTGCGGCGGCTGATCGTCTCCGGCGCGATCGCCGACGGGGATAAGCTCCCCTCGGTGCGCGCGCTGGCGACGCAGCTGGCCATCAACCCCAATACCATCCAGCGCGCTTACAATGAGCTGGAAACGAGCGGCTACTGCTGCTCGGTGCCGGGAAAGGGCTGCTTTGCCGTGCACACCTACCGCGAGCGCGATGACAAGCGCCGCCGCGCACTGGAAGAAGAGGTCAAAGAGCTGTTGCAGGAGCTGCGCGCCATGGGCGTGAGCGAAAAAGACATTCAAGCATTGTGCAGGGAGGGAGAAGCGAAATGATCGAAGTACGAGGTCTTAAAAAGACCTTTGACGGCTTTGCCGCGCTTGACGGCGCGGATCTGAGCGTACCGCGCGGCGCGGTCTACGGCCTTGTCGGGCCGAACGGCGCGGGCAAGACGACGCTGCTGCGCCACCTGACGGGCGTTTACCGCCAGGATGAGGGCAGCGTGCGCTTTGACGGCGAGGAGGTCTGGGAAAATGCGGGTGTGAAGGCGCGCATCGCCTCCATCCCCGACGACTGGTTCTACTTTATGCAGGCGGGACTGCGCGATATGATGCGCTTTTACCGCGGGCTGTACCCGAAGTTCGATCAGGAGCGCTTTGAAAAGCTCCGCGAGGTCTTCGCGCTCGATGAAAAGCGGCCGCTGCGCCGCATGAGCAAGGGCCAGCAGAAGCAGGCGGCCTTCTGGCTCGCGCTGTGCACGATGCCCGACTATCTCATCCTCGACGAGCCGGTGGACGGCCTTGACCCCGTGATGCGCCGTCAGGTGTGGAGCCTCATCTTGCAGGACGTTGCCGAGCGCGGCACGACGGTGCTCGTCTCCTCGCACAACCTGCGCGAACTGGAGGACGTGTGCGACCATGTGGGCGTGATGAGCCGCGGTAAGCTCCTGCTCGAACATTCTCTGAGCGAATTGCAGGACTATACCGTCAAGCTCCAGCTCGCTTTCGAGGGCGCGGAGCTGCCCGCCCTGCCACAGGAGATCAAGGTGCTGCACCACGCGCAGACCGGGCGCGTCCACACGCTCATCTGCCGCGGCAGTGCAGAGGAACTGGAACAGCAGCTCGCCGCGCTGCACCCGATCTTTATCGACGCGGTGCCGCTGTCACTTGAAGAAATTTTCATCTATGAACTGGGAGGTGAGGACTATGCGATCCGCGACATCGTTCTTTGATAAGACCCTATTCCGCAGCCAGCTCAAACACACCTGGCCGCTCTGGCTCGGCTACACCGCCTTGTGGCTCTTCCTCGTGCCGGTCATGCTCTTTTCAGCGCTTTCCGCCTATCAGGGCAGCTACAGCGCAGCGGATGCGTCCGGCCTGCTGCTCAATGCCGGTGTGCGCGGCGGCGTCTTTATTTCCTTCGTCTTCAGCCTTTTCTTTGCAATGCTCTCCTTCTCGCACCTGACGCAGAGCCGCGCGACGAACGGCTTCCACGCGCTCCCCGTGCGGCGCGAGACCATCTTTCTGACCGCCTACCTCACGGGACTGTTCTGCCAGCTTTCCACCATTCTCGTCACGTTCCTGCTCGGCGCGGCGGTCTCTGCCCCGCTGCACTTAAGCTTCTGGAGTGTCACTGGCGCGGCCATGGGCAGCGCCATGCTCGAAGCCGTCTTTTTCTACTCCTTCGCCGTGCTGTGCATGGTGATGACGGGGCATATCCTCGCCGCGCCCGTCTTCTATTTCGTCGGCAATATCCTCGTTCCGGGAATGGAATATCTGCTGCGCAACTTTGCGGGCAATTTCCTCTACGGCTACAGTGGGCACACCGACGTTGCGCTCGGTTTCCTCTCCCCGCCCCTCTATATGTACACCATGTGCACCGAGGTGGCCATCGCCTCGATCGAGACCTGCGAGAGCGACTCGTACTATGTGACTGCCTACGCGCTCGAGCGCGGCTCGCTCATGATCCTCGCCGCCTACGCGCTCGCGGGACTTGTCATCGCCCTCATCGCGTTGCTCCTCTACCGCACGCGCAAGAGCGAGATGACCGGCTCGACGGTCGCCTTCCCGTGGGCGACGCCCATCTTCAAGTACGGCGTGGCGTTCTGCACCGCCGTTGCCCTCGGGCAGTTCCTCTACTATTTCCTCTTCGGCCAGTACCGCTCGAGCGGCAACGATTCTCTGCCCGGCACGATCCTCTGCATGGTGGCGGCGGGGCTTGTGGGCTACTTTGTCGCCGAGATGCTCATCAGAAAAAGCTTCCGCGTCTTCCGCGCGGGCGCAAAGGGCGCGGCCATCGTCGCGCTTGCTCTTGTGCTGCTCGGCGTTGCGATGAGCTTCGACCTCACGGGCTATGAAAAGCGCGTGCCGGACGAGAGCGAGATCGAATCCGCCTTCTACACCTTCTCCGGCATGACGAACGTCACGACCGACGACGCCGATACCATCCGCCGCCTCACCGCGGCACACCAGGCCATCGTCAAAAACCGGAACGAGCAGGCGCGCATCGCAGACGCATGGGACGCGGATACGCTCTCCCAGAGCGATCATGACGACATCGAACATTTCTCCCTGCGCCTGACCTACTACCTCAAGGACGGCTCGCAGCTCTCGCGCTCCTATTCGCTCTACCTGCGGAGAAGTGACCTCACCGTGCCCTCGTCCGTCACGGCGCGCGTGAACGCGCTCTATATGTGCAGAGAGTCCGTGCTCCGTCGCGTCCTCGGCTACGGCTACGAGCACCTCGGCGATACGCCGCGCTTCCTCGACAGCTACTGCTATTACGATGAGAAATCCAACACAAAGGACTATGCCCTCACCGCCGCGCAGGCCGAACAGGTCTACGCCGCGCTGATGCGGGACGTTCAGGATTCCGATAACGGCGGCAGCGACATCTTCGCCGTGCAGGAATACCAGTACGTTTCCCCCATCTCCTTCTGGCTCGAGCTGTACTTTGAGTCCACCAATGAAAAAGGCCGCCCGGAGGTGTATACGCTCAGCCCCAATGTGAACGGCTCGACGCCCAACACCCTGCAAGTACTCAGCGAGCTGCTGCCCGAGCTGAAATCCAACATCGTAACGCCGCCCAGCGACGACGGCATTCACACCCTCCCCGCCACAGAGGACGTTTCCACCGAGGAAAGCGTGAACTGACATGGCAGAAAACGCAAAGCGGCGGCGCAAGCGCCGCCGCACCGGGAACAAGAAAGCATTTCTCGTCCTGCTCGCGCTCGTTTTGCTCGTTCTCGGCGGCGTGAAGCTGCGCTATGCGCTCGCGCACCGGAATCTCCCCGGTTCGAATGTCAGCGTGCCGGACTTTGTCACGGTCGACTACATTCCTACAAACGAATACTCCCGTCCCGGCACGCCGCTCAGGGAAATTTCCGGCGTGGTGGTGCACTATGTCGGCAATCCCGGCACGAGCGCCGCGGCGAACCGCAGCTTTTTCGCCAATCTCGCCCTGACGCACGAGACCTACGCGAGCGCCCACTTCCTCGTGGGGCTGGAGGGTGAGATTTTACAGTGCGTGCCGCTGACGGAGATCGCCTACTGCTCAAACACGGCGAACGACTACACTGTGTCCATCGAGGTCTGCCACCCCGACGACACAGGCAAGTTCAATGACGCGACGATGGAGAGCCTTGAACAACTCGTCGCATGGCTCTGCGATACGTTTTCTCTTGACCCCGCCGAAGACGTCATCCGCCACTACGACGTGACGGGCAAGATCTGCCCCAAATACTATGTGGAAAACGAGGATGCGTGGCTCGCCTTCCGCGCGGACGTGCGCGAGCGCATCGAAGAGGACAAAACCGCGAACAGTGAAACCAACTGATAAATCAAATCGGGAGGGAGCTCATGCACGACTTTGTTTCCTATCTTTTTTATCTGCTGCAGCGCGGGATGCGCTTTGCCGTGCCCGCTGCGCTTATCTGCGGCCTTATTCTGGCCGTCTGCTACACCGTCTGCCGCAGGCAGGGCCGCCGCTTCCCGTGGGGAAAGGCGGTCTGCGCGGTGCTGCTTGTCGGCTGGGCGGTGGTCACGGTCTTCGTCACGCTGCTGCGCAGCGTGACGAATGAATTTGCCGCGCGGCAGTGGAATTTGCAGCTTTTCCGCGCCTGGCGCGAAGCGTACCAGCGCTTCACGCTGCAAATCTGGCTCAATGTGCTGCTCAACATCGCGCTCTTCATCCCATTCGGCGTGCTGCTGCCGCTCTTGTGGAAACCGTTTCGCAAGTGGTATGCTGCGCTGGGCGCGGGCTTCGGCGTTTCGCTCCTGATCGAGCTGGCGCAGTTTTTCACCGGAAGCGGCATGTGCGATGTGGACGACCTCTTCACCAATACGCTCGGCGCGATGCTCGGCTGGTGTGCAGCAATGCTCGTGCTCGCGCTGCATCAAAAGAACAGGACGTGGCCGCGCTACTGCGCGCTGCCCGCCGCGTTCGCACTCGCACTATCCGCCATTTTCATTTCCTACGCCGCGCAGCCCTACGGCAACCTGCGCGACGCCTCCGTCACGACGGCAGACCTGAGCGGCGTCCGCTGGTCGGTCGACTTTGCTCTCGACGAAGACAGCAAGACCGCCTATGTCTATCAGGCGCAGGCGCTCGACAACGTGGGCGCCGACCGCTTCGCCGCGGAATTCGCCGCCGCGCACGGCGTCGAATTTCCGGATGCGTACTACTACGATGACCTTGTGATCTACGCCAACCACTCTTCCGGCGACTTCCTCAACGTCACCCTGCACGACGGCACGTGGGAATACAGCTTTGGGCGCGATCACACGCCCGTTTTCGATGCGCCCGCGTCTGGTGTCACAGAGGACATGCTGCGCGAAGAGCTCGACAAGTTTGGCTTTTCCATCCCCGCCGACGCCGCGTTCACGCTCTCGCCGTATGGCGAGACCTCTTACCGCGCGGTGTTCTCCGCCGATCTTCTCCCTGCGGAGGACGGCTTCCTCCACGGCACGCTCACTTGTGATCTGAGAACACAAGGCGACGGTCAATCGACGCTCTCGCAGCTCGAAAACCGCATCACCACGCTCGCGCCCGTGCGCGAAGAGCCCATTCTCTCCCCCGCGCAGGCGCTCGCCGCGCTGCAATCGGGCAAGAGCTTCGAGGGCGCGTGGTTCGCGCAGAGCGTCCAGGGCATCGAGGTGCGCTCCTGCACGCTCGACTACCTCTCCGATTCCAAGGGCTTCTATCAACCGGTCTACCGCTTCGAGCTGTCGCTCGCCGGTCAGGCGGGCGGCATCACCGACGCGGTCGACTATGTCCCCGCGCTCTTTTGAGCGCCGGTCTGCAAGGAGGCTTACGATGAAACGCTTTTTCGCCGCGCTGCTCAGCTTCGCACTGTGTCTCGCGCTGCTTTTCTTCGTCCGAAATAAGTCTGATGAACCGATCCTGCACGTCGCGCTGAAATCATCTGGTGAGCAGGACGCCGCTTACGTCTATGAAACAGTCTATGCAAGCGGCAAAAGCCGCCGCTGCAATGCTTTCACACCCGACACCTGCGTCTTTTACACCGCCGACTACGCAGACTTTGACACCTCCGCGCTTCGCTCGCACAGGGTCAACACACTTATCGCCACCACGCTCTATGATTCTGTCGGCAATGTCGTTGAACCCAACGAAACGATGATTGCCATGATGCACGCCGCCGCAGACCAGATTGACCATGCGATCTTCGATTTTCAGATCATCGTCGTGAACGGCCAGCGCTACTTTGCCTTTGTTAAGCTCAACGTCAACTGGTGGGATCCGTGCACGCTGTACGAGTACGACGGCGGAGAGCTCCGCGAGCTTTGTCAATGGGACAATATGCGTCTGCTGTCAGTCGGTCTCATCTGAAATCCATAGAAAAAACGCCTGTCTCAGTCGAGACAGACGTTTTTTGTTTTAGCTTTTCGCTTCCAGGCTGTAGGGGTCTCTGCCCGCGGCGAATTCGGAGATCATCTCCGCCGTCAGGGCGATACCGTTGTTGACGAAGGTCTCCTGCAATTCTTTCCGGCTGACCCACGCGCCGTCCGCCAGCTCAAAGTTGTCGAGATGGATCGTATCGTCGTCGCCGTCGAGCCTGCACCAGTAGCCCATCATGATGTTGCCGCTGATGCCCCAGGGCTGGCAGCGGTAATAGCGCAGGTCCTTGACCTTTAATCCGACCTCCTCCATCACCTCGCGGCGCACGGTCTGCTCAAAGCTCTCGGCAAACTCGGTGAAGCCCGCGACGAGCGCCGTGCGCTGCGCGCCGGGACGGTTGGCGTACTTTGTGAGCAGCAGGTAGTCCCCGTGCGTCACCGCCACGATGACCGAAGGGTTGATGCGCGGGAAGATCATGTTGCCGCACTTGGGGCAGCGCATCATGCGCTCGTTTTCGTCGTGGACGAGCGGTTCTCCGCAGCGGCCGCAATATTGCGCGTCGCGGTACCACGAGCACAGGTGCCACGCGCTCACCGCCGCGTAGGCAAGTTCCTGCGGCTTTTCCGTGCGAAAAAGGGCGATATCGCGGTAGGAATAGCCGTCCAGCTCGCGCTCTTTTTCGTCAAAGAGCAGGTAATACTCCCGCCCGTCGAGCTCGAAGAGGTAGGTGAATGCCTCGTCGTGCTCTGCAAACTGCGAGCGTGACGGGAATTTGAGCCCGTTGTCGTCGATGCGGCACAAAAGGTCACGCCCGCGGAACTGCACCACGGCGCTGCTCTTTTTCGGCACGGCATTCTTTTTCCACTCGTTGTAAAGATGCTTCGGCTCGATATCCTGGATCATGTCGGCTTTCCTCCCGCTCGTTTGTTCTTTAGCAGGGCTATTCTACAACGCGCCGCGGCATTTTGCAAGATGCGCGTCACTCCTGAATCACGCGCTCGGCTTCGAGCGATGCGATCTTTCTTTTCGCGCGGCGCAGGCCGCGCGGGCAGTCGACAAAACCCACAATGCAGACAAGCAGAAGAAGAGAGGCCGCCACAAGCATCAGCACCTTCGCTGTATTAAAGTTTATCGCAGCCTCGCCTGCGTACCGGCCAATCACATTCGCATTCATCAGTGTTGTCAACACATTCATCAGCATCATGCTTCCCCAGAAAAAGCTCATGATCAGGCCCGCGCGCAGGTAGCGCACGGCTTTTTTCTGCTGGGCGATGAGGGAATCGAGGTCTGAGTACAGATCAAAAGGCGTGCCGTCCGCCTTCTTGCGCAGAACGAGCAGGTCGCCCACGCCGCCGACCTCTTCAATGCCGAACTCTGTAAGCTCTGCGATGTAGGTAAGGCGGTCTATCCCCGCTTCCTTCACCTGCACGCGATACTCGTATTCGTTCGGCGCGCCGCGGCGGTAGGTGGAAAGCAGCGAGCCGAATTTTTCAAGAAGCCAGCCCTCTTTCGCCATTCGGTTTGCCTGCTCCTCGATCCGCTCGGGATCGTTGGCATAGCTTGACAAATGCGGCACGGTCTTTTTGTCCTTCGCCATGGTGTTTCTCCTTTCACTCCTGAATGACGCGCTCGGCTTCGAGCTTTTTGAGCTTTTCTCTCGTTCGGCACAATGCGCGGATACACTGCGCGGCGCAGATGCAGAGTCCTATCAAAAGCAGCACCATCAACGCGATGGCCGGTATATATATTACGGGCTCTGCATAGCCGCCGGTCTGAAAGTGCCGATACAGCCTGCCGATCAGCGGCACTATTTCCGCAAACGCGATAAACGGGCACATCACAGCCCCGCTCCACAGCACGCGCCGCACGCGCTTTATCTGCGCCATTAACGAATCCAAATCAGAATACAGCTCAAACGGCGTACCGTCTTTCTTCTTGCGCAGGATCAGATACTCTCCCACCGTGCCCACATGCTCGATGCCGAGCTCGCGCAGTCCCTTGATATATTGCAGCCGCTCCATTTCTTTCTTTTTCGTCGCCTGCACACGGTATTCGTACTCATCCGGCTCGCCGCGGTGGAAGCAGTAGAACAGACCTACTTCATAGCACTGCCAGCCCTCGCGCGACTTGCGGTCGAGCATTTCCTCGATCCGTTCCGGGTCATAGGCGTAGACAAACATCCGCGGCATGATCTTTTCAAACATGGCTCTCTCCTCTCAGTTCCATTCGTTTGTCAGCGCGTCGCCGTTCTGCGTCAGCTCATGCAGTCTTCTCAGCTCCGCGCGCACGGCCTCGCGTCCCGCGGGCGTGAGCTGGTATTCCTTCTTGCGCCCCTCGTTCTCGTCGCCAAGCGATGCGATCCAGCCGCGCTCGGTGAGCGTTGCCAACGCGCCGTAGAGCGTGCCCGCGGCAAGGCGCACGCGCCCGCCGCTCAGGTTTTCCACATTCTGCATGATGCCGTAGCCGTGCAGCGGCGCATCGAGCGAGAGCAGGATATAAAAGACCGCTTCGGTCAGTGCCGTCGTTCCCATGTCGCGTCTCTCCTTTCGTCTCCCGATATAACGGCAGCCGATATATCGTCTACCGATAAACTATCACACCGCACGCAGTCTGTCAATAGAAAAAGGGGCAGGGAATGCAAAATTTGCACTCCCTGCCCCTTTCAACGCGTCGCAGACTTTGCCGCCGCTTTTTGGAAGGCTTAAAGTCTCGTGATGACCGGCAGCACCATCGGGCTGCGCTTGGTCGCCTTGAAGAGGTAGTTGCTCACGGCGCTGCGGATCGCGCCCTTGAGCTCGTTTATGTCGCGTCCGCGCTTGCCGCGGAACGCCTCCGCCGTGGACATCGTGAGATTCCTGAGATCTTGCAGGAGTTCCTCGGAATCCTTGACATAGATGAAGCCGCGCGTGATGATCTCCGGCTCGGCGAGCAGGTCGCCGTTCTGCGCGGAGACCGGCAGCACCACGACGACCATGCCGTCCTCTGCAAGGTGCTTGCGGTCGCGCAGCACCACCGCGCCGACGTCGCCGACGCCGTAGCCGTCGACAAACACCTCGCCCGCGGGCGCGTAGCCGGGCACGCACTTCATCGAGCGCGCGCCGATCTCGACGGCGTCGCCATTGTCGCAGATGACGATGTTCTTGCGGTCCATGCCCATCTGGAGGGCCAAGTCCTTGTGCAGCTGGAGCATGCGCTGCTCACCGTGCACGGGGATAAAGTACTTGGGCTTTGTCAGCGCGTGGATGATCTTGAGCTCCTCCTGGCAGGCATGGCCCGAAACGTGCAGCATGTCCGCGCGGTCGTAGATGACCTCAACGCCCTTGCGGAAGAGCTCATTGATGACGCGCGAGACGGTGTTCTCGTTGCCGGGGATGGCGCTCGCCGAGATGATGACGCGGTCGCCGGGGCCGACCTCGATCTGCTTGTGCTGGGAAAAGGCCATGCGGTACAGGGCGGACATCTCCTCGCCCTGCGAGCCAGTCGTGACGATGACCTGCTTTTCAAGCGGCATCGACTTGAGCTTGTTGATGTCGACCACGGTGTTTTTCGGCGGCTTCATGTAGCCGAGGTCCATGGCGACCTTCGTCACATTCTCCATGCTGCGGCCCGTGACGGCGACCTTGCGCCCGCACTCCGCCGCGGCGTCCATGATCTGCTGGATGCGGTGGACGTTGGAGGCGAACGTCGTGACGATGATGCGCTGCTTGCAGCCCTGGAACAGGCGGTTGAAGGTCCTGCCCACCGTGCGCTCGCTCATCGTATAGCCTGGGCGCTCGACGTTCGTCGAATCCGCGAGCAGCGCCAAAACGCCCTGCTTGCCGAGCTCGCCGAAGCGGGCAAGGTCGATGACCTCGCCGTCGATGGGCGTCGAGTCGATCTTGAAGTCGCCCGTGTGGACGACCGTGCCAAGCCCCGTGTGGATGGCAAACGCCACCGAGTCCGCGATGGAGTGGTTCACGTGGATGAACTCCACGCTGAATTTGCCGGCCTTGACGGTCATGCCGCTTTCCACCGTGACGATCTTTGTGGTTTTAAGAAGGCCGTGCTCTTCGAGCTTTAAGCGGATGAGGCCCGCGGTCAGGCGCGTGCAGTAGATGGGGATATTGACCTTTTTGAGGATGTAGGGCACGGCGCCGATGTGGTCCTCGTGCCCGTGGGTGATGAACATGCCGCGGATGCGGTTCTTGTGCTTGACAAGATAGCTCACATCGGGAATGACGCAGTCGATGCCGTACATATCGTCGCCAGGGAAGGCCATGCCGCAGTCGACCACGATGATCTCGCCGCCGTACTCGTACACGGTCATGTTCTTACCGATCTCATTGAGACCGCCGAGAGGGATGATTTTTAACTGTTCAGCCAATGCTGGATCAACTCCTTTTGATTCGTTTGAAACATAAAAACGATAGATTTGTTTTGAATTTGTTCTGTGTCCGGGTCAAAAGGCGCAAGGCAGAAGAGACGTCCGTGCCCATGCTTCGCCCTGCTTCACGAAGCAAATGCACCTGCGGCGCCTTAAGGAGACCCATATGGACTTTTTTATAAAAACCGCGATCAAGCCGCGGCCAAAACCGAAGAAAAAACAGCGCCTCGCGCGGAAAGAATCGCGCGTTTTCCTGCTTTGTATGGGGTAGTATAGCACATTCTGCGCAAAAAGTATACCACATTTTTTGTCGACAGGCAAAATTTTTGTTTTTATATTGTATCCGTGCCATGCCACGTGCTATAATGAAATGGATTATTCCCCTGTGCAAAGCCGCAGGACTCATTATCCGGACGGGAGGCAGCCCATTTATGAGGAACAAAAGGATCAGCAAGCTGGTGGACCCCAGCTTCCGGCTCTACTTTGTCGTCGGCTTTCTATTCGCCGCCGTCACACTGCGCGTGAGCATTCCGCTCGCCATCTGTGAGGCCGCCGCGATGGCGTTTCTCCTATGGTACTTCCGCCACACGGCGCAGAAGCGCCGCGAGGGCATCCGCCAGTACATCGACGATGTGACCGACGATATGACCACCGCCGACAAGGCCTCGATGCTCTCGGCCCCATTCGCGATGATGGTCTTCCGCCCCGACACGCGCGAGATCCTGTGGAGCAACGACAGCTTCTTGCAGCTCACCGGCGTGCAGGAGGATATCTTTGACAACCGCATCGATGACGTCCTGCCTGACTTTCCGACCCACTGGCTGCTCGAGGGCAAAAGCGAATGCCCCGAGACTGTGATGCTCGGTGGGCGCCACTTCCGCGTGTTCGGCAATCTGAGCCACCCCGCCTCCCGCCGCGGCGGGCAGAGCCTGCTCGCCACGACCTATTGGACGGATGTGACCGAGCAGGATTCGCTGCGCGAAGAGAACGAGAGCCGCCGCCCCATCGTGGCCGCCATCTACATCGACAACTACGAGGAGCTGATGAAGGCCGGCAGCGAGGCCTCGCGCAGCGCGGTGCTCGCCGCCATCGACGAGAAGCTCAACGACTGGCTCAAGGATTCCAACAGCCTGCTGCGCAAGTTCGACCGCAACCGCTATGTGCTCGTCACGACCGAGCAGGAATATCAAAAGCTGCTGGAGGGCAAGTTCTCCGTGCTCGACGCGGTGCGAAGCGTCGTCACCGAGGACGGTGTCGCCGCGACGCTCTCGATCGGTGTGGGCAAGGATATGGACGACTACGAGACGCTCTACAAAAACGCGATGCTCTCGATTGAAATGGCACTCTCGCGCGGCGGCGACCAGGTCGTTGTGCGCAACCGCCTCGACTTTGAGTTCTATGGCGGCAAGTCCAAATCCACCGAAAAGCGCACGAAGGTCAAATCCCGCGTGATGGCCAATGCCCTCGGCGAGCTCATCTCCGATGCGGGCCAGATCTTCGTCATGGGCCATCAGCACGCGGATATGGACGCCGTCGGCGCGGCGGCAGGCATCTGCTGCATCGCGCGCAAGCGCGGCAAAAAGGCACAGATCGTCATCGACATGGAGGACAACGTCGCAAAGCCGCTGCTCACCAAGCTCGCGGCTCTGCCGGAATACAAGGATGCCTTTATCTCCGGCAATGACGCCTTCATTTCCGCCCAGCCGGGCGCGCTGCTCGTCGTGGTGGACACGAACCGCCCCGACTTTGTTGAATCCGAGCAGCTGCTCGACGCGTGCAACCGCGTAGCGGTCATTGACCACCATCGCCGCGCCGCGAATTACATCGAATCCGCCGCGCTCAACTTCCACGAGCCGTACGCTTCGAGCGCGTCCGAGCTCGTGACGGAGCTTTTGCAATACCTCGCCGACCCGACCGATCTTTTGCGCGCGGAGTCTGAAGCGCTGCTCGCGGGCATCGTGCTCGACACAAAAAATTTCACGATGCGCACCGGCGGACGCACCTTTGAGGCCGCCGCATTCCTGCGCCGCGCAGGCGCGGACACGTCGGACGTGCAGCGGCTCTTCCAGAGTGACCTTGCCGGCATGATCGAGCGCTACGACATCATCCGTCACGCCGAGCTCGTGCACGGCGACATCGCCGTGGCGGCAGTCGAAAAGGAGATCGACCGCGTGACCGCCGCCAAGGCGGCCGACGAGCTTTTGACACTTTCCGGCATCCACGCTTCGGTCGTGCTCTACAAGCGCGGCACGGGCGTGAACCTGTCTGCACGCTCGCTCGGCGAGATCAACGTGCAGTTCATTATGGAAAAGCTCGGCGGCGGCGGAAATTCCACCACCGCAGGCGGACAGGTGGCTGACGCCACCGTGGACGAGGTGCGCGAGCGTCTGCTCGCCGCCATCGACGAATATACAGAAGAGTAAATCACCCACAAGGAGGACATACACATGAAAGTCATTTTAACGCAGGACGTAAGAGGTCAGGGCAAGAAGGGCCAGCTCATCGATGCGGCCGAGGGCTACGCAAGAAACTTCCTGCTGCCCCGCAAGCTCGCCGTGCTCGCCACGGCCGATGCCATCAACACCATGAACCTGAAAGAAAAGGCCCGCAGAGCCGAGGAGGCCGCGAACCGTCAGGCCGCCGTCGAGATGGGCGCAAAGCTCAAAAACGTGACCGTCAAGCTCACGGCCAAGGGCGGCAAGGAAGGCAAGCTCTTCGGTGCCATCACGAGCAAGGAAATTTCCGAGGGTCTTGCGAGCCAGTTCCAGCTCGACGTGCCCAAGCAGAAGATCGTGCTCGACGAGCCCATCAAGGCCTACGGCACCTATGAGGTCAAGGCCAAGCTCGGCTACGAGGTCAGCGCCAAGTTCTCTGTCAGCGTGAGCGAGGAGTAAAAAGGCGCATCATTACGCGATAAGGAGGGCTTCTACGTGGAGGATATCTTCTACCGGCAGATGCCGCACTCCCTCGAGGCGGAGCAATCGGTGCTCGGCTCCATGCTCATCGACGCAAACTGCGTCAAGGACGTGATGGAGCAGCTCCGCCCCGATGATTTTTACCTAAAGCAGAACCGTGAGATCTTCGAGACGATCTACTCCATGTTCGTCTACTCCAAGCCTATCGACGGCGTGACCGTCGCGGGCGAGATGGAGAAAAACGGCACCTACGATGAAAATACGACGCGCCCGTACCTCGCCCAGCTCATGGACGTGACGCCCACGAGCGCAAACGTGATGGAATACGTCGGCATCGTGCGCGACAAGGCGCTGCTGCGCGCGCTCTACACCGTGGCGGGGGAAATTTCCTCCATGGTGCAGGACGGCACGGGCGGCGCTTCCAGCGTGCTCGACGCGGCGGAGCAGAAGATCTACGCCGTGCGCCGCGGGCGCAGCGCGCAGAGCATGGCAAGCATCGGCGTTGTGCTGCAAGGCGTTCTGGACCATTTGAGCGAGCTGAGCGCCAACGGCGGCAAGACGCTGCCGGGCCTTCCCACGGGCTTTGGCGTGCTGGACGACAAAATGAATGGCCTCAACAAATCGGACCTTGTGCTGCTGGCCGCACGTCCCGGTATGGGTAAAACGAGTATGGCGCTGAACCTTGCGCTGAATGTCGCGCGCTCAAGCGGGCAGGCCGTGGCCGTGTTCTCGCTCGAAATGTCGCGTGAGCAGCTCGTGACGCGAATCCTGTCGAATCAGGCGACGGTCGAGAACCAGCGTCTCGTGACGGGCAACCTGCGTGAGCAGGACTGGGTCAACATCGCAAACGCCGCATCTGTCCTCTCGGGGCTTGACATTCTCATTGACGACAATCCGCTGCTCACCGTTGCGGACATGAACGCCAAGTGCCGCCGTATCGACAATTTAGGTTTGGTAGTCATCGACTACTTGCAATTGATGGCGTCCTCCGGCACGAAAGGCTACAGCGGCGAGAGCCGCCAGCAGGTCGTCAGCGATATTTCCCGTATGCTCAAGATCATGGCAAAGGAGCTTCAGGTTCCCGTGCTGTGTCTTTCCCAGCTCTCGCGTGCGAACGAAAAGCGCGAGGATAAGCGCCCCATGCTCTCCGACCTTCGTGAATCGGGTGCCATCGAGCAGGACGCGGATATCGTCATGTTCCTGTACCGCGACGATTATTACAACGAGGACTCGGAAAAGCGCAACATCGCCGAGTGCATCATCGCCAAGAACCGCCACGGCGAAACCGGCAAGGTCGAGCTCGCCTGGTCGCCGCAGTATACGACGTTCTCGTCGCTCGACTACCGGCATGAAGAGGACTGAGCTGCCGCGCGCGGAAGCACTCTGCGCGCGCTATCTCGACAAGAACCGGCCCGTGCTCGCCGCCGTGTCCGGTGGTTTGGACTCGATGTGTTTACTGCATTTTCTGCGCGGGGAGGGGTATGACGTCTCCTGTGCGCACTTCAACCACCAGCTTCGTGGCGAAGAGGCTGCGCGTGACGAAGACTTCGTCCGCGCGTGGTGCGAAAAAGAGGACATTCCATTCTATCTGGGCTCCGGCGACGTGCGTGCCCACGCGCGCGAGACCGGCAAGACCGAGGAGGAGGCTGGACGCGACCTGCGCTACGCCTTTCTCCGTGAAACAGCGCAAATGCTCGGCGCCCAGATCGCGCTGGCACACCATGCGAACGACAACGCGGAAACGGTGCTTTTGAACCTCGTCCGCGGGACGGATCTGCGCGGCCTGTGTGGTATGCGGCCCAGGCAGGGCGACATTGTCCGCCCGTTTTTAGAGCAGACGCGCGAAGAGCTCGTCACCTATGCACAGTCTCATGATATCCCGCACGTCGAGGACCATACGAACGCCGACCCGAACGCCGCCGCGCGAAACTACCTGCGGCATGAGATCCTGCCGCGGCTCAAACACCTCAATTCCCGCGCGGGCGAGCATATTACCGCAACGGCGCGCTCCCTCAGCGCGCTCGACGATGCCATCGAACAGAAGGCGGAAGCGCTGCTTGCGGATGCGAAAGGCTCAGAACAGTCCGTCGCGCTGCCGCTGGACCGTTTTTGTGCGGCGGAGGAAGCCGTACAGGCCCGCGCGCTACTGCGCATGGCGGACGCACTCGGTGTCGGGCGAAAGGATATCGGCCGCGAGACGCTGCAAGCGATCCTTGCGCTCGTACAGAAGCCTGATACGGCAAAACGTCAGGTCTCGCTGCCGCGCGGCGCGGTCGTGCGCATCGCAGACGGGCGGCTGACACTTGAAAAGGTGTCCGTTGCACCGCAGAAGACCCCGCTCGTGGAAAATATCCCCCTCCCATGGGGAAATTTCGAGCTGACGCTGCTGCGTGAGCCCGAGGGCGCAGGCATCCTGCTCCGCGCGCCGAAGGACGGCGAAGCAATTTTCGTCGCCCCGTGCGACCTGAACGCGCGCCTGACGCTCGAGGGCGCGAACGGCACGCGCAGCATCAAGCGGCTGTGCGTTGACCAAAAGCTCTCCCTCACCGAGCGCGACGCGCTCCCTGCCCTTTACGTGGGCAGCCAACTTGCCGCCGTGTGGCGGCTGGGGACGGACGTTGCTTTTCTGCCGAAAGACGGCAAAAGGGCGCGTTTTGTGCGCGTCGTCCCCCGATAGCGTCAATTCGTGCGACCTGCGGCGGAACGCCGCATCAGATACAACAAATACGAATAAAAAGAAAGTGGAGAAAAAAGCTATGGCTAAGAGCAATATGGATCAGGATATCCTGAAGGTACTGTATTCCGAGGAGCAGCTCAAAACGCGCGTGCAGGAGATGGGCGATGAGCTCTATGAGCGTCTGAAAGACAAGAACCCCCTGTTTCTCGGCGTACTGAAGGGCTCCTTCATCTTCATGGCCGACATCGTGCGCGCCTGCCAGCTCAAGAGCGACGTGGAATTCATCGCTGTCTCGTCCTATCAGAACGCGACGACCTCCTCCGGCGTCGTGCAGATCACGCGCGATCTCCAGCAGGACATCACGGGCCGCGATATCGTCGTCATCGAGGACATTCTCGACTCCGGCAACACGCTCTACTTCCTCAAGAATTACTTTATGACCAAGGGCGCGGCCAGCGTGACCGTCGTGACGCTGCTCGACAAGCCTTCCCGCCGCACCAAGCCCGTCGTCGCCGACCTCGCGGGCTTTGAAGTCCCCGATGAGTTCGTCGTCGGCTACGGCCTCGACTATGCACAGAAGTACCGCAATATGCCGTACATCGGCGTATTAAAACCGGAGGTCTATTCGGAGAAATAAATCCGGTTCAAAAAAGAGGCTTTGCCTCTTTTTTGAATCAGCAAGGAGGATATCCCATTGACTCAACAGACCAAGCGTCCCAATCTTTTGCCGTATCTGCTGGTGCTGCTGGTGCTCGTCGGCGTCTACGGCTTTATGAACAAGCCGGTGGAGGCCGAACCGTCGTATGCCGAGGTACGCGAGCTGTTCGAATCCGAGCAGGTCTCGGCCTTCACGGTGACGGACACCACGCTGCGCATGAAGCTGCGCGAGCCCATCGACGGCAAAACGGAGCTCAAAAAGGACCTTTTCAGCGTGACGCTCTTCTATGATGACTTAGGCGAGCTCATCGAGCAGCAGAAGGCCGACGGCATCATCGAGGACTACGACTTCACCGCCGACCACTCGATCAACTATGTCGCGATGTTCGCGCCTTATATTTTAGCGGTGCTCGGCATTTTCGCCATCTGGTACTTCCTCTCCGTCCGCTCCGCGGGCGGAGGCGGCGGCGACCGCATGGCAAAATTCGGCACGGCGTCGTTCAAGACCGGCGGAGACAACAAGCGCCCCACGACGTTCTCTGACGTCGCCGGTGCGGATGAGGAAAAAGAGGAATTGCAGGAGATCGTCGACTTTTTGAAAGCGCCGGGCAAGTTCATCGACCTCGGCGCGCGCATCCCCAAGGGTGTGCTGCTTGTCGGCCCTCCGGGCACGGGCAAGACGCTGCTGGCCCGCGCGGTCGCGGGCGAGGCAGGCGTGCAGTTTTTGTCGATCTCCGGCTCTGATTTTGTCGAAATGTATGTCGGCGTCGGCGCGAGCCGCGTGCGCGACCTCTTCGAACAGGCGAAGAAAGTTGCCCCCGCAATCATCTTCATCGACGAGATCGACGCCGTGGGCCGTCAGCGCGGCACGGGCCTTGGCGGCGGCCACGACGAGCGCGAGCAGACGCTCAACCAGCTGCTCGTCGAAATGGACGGCTTCGGTACGAATCAGGGCGTCGTCGTCATGGCAGCGACGAACCGCGCCGACATCCTCGACCCCGCGCTGCTGCGCCCGGGCCGCTTCGACCGTCAGGTCTACGTGGGGCTTCCCGACATCCGCGGCCGCGAGGATATCCTGAATATCCATGTCAAGAATAAGCCCCTTGCCGAGGATGTGGATCTCTCCACCGTCGCAAAGGGAACGCCCGGCTTCACAGGCGCGGACCTCGAGAACCTCTCGAACGAGGCGGCGCTGCTCGCCGCGCGCCGCGGCAGCAAGCTCATCACGATGGCCGACTTCTCCGAGGCGGAGATCAAGGTCATCGCAGGTCCCGAGAAGAAGAGCCGCGTCGTCAGCGAGCACGAGCGCAAGCTGACCGCCTATCACGAGGCCGGTCACGCCATCGTGATGCACGCACTGCCGACGCACGATCCCGTGCACCAGATCACGATCGTCCCGCGCGGCGGCGCGGGCGGCATGACGATCTCGCTGCCCACGGAGGACCGCTCGTACCAGTCCAAGCGCTATATGGAAGAGCAGATCGTCTCGCTGCTTGGCGGGCGCGTGGCGGAAAAGCTGATGCTCGGCGACATTTCGACCGGCGCGTCGAACGACATCCAGCGCGCCTCGCAGATCGCGCGCAAGATGGTCTCGGTGTACGGCATGAGCGACAGGCTCGGCTCGATCTCGTTTGAATCCGGCCACGATGAAATTTTCATCGGCCGCTCGATGGCGCAGGCCAAGCCGTATTCCGAGCAGGTCGCCGCACAGATCGACGAGGAGGTCAAGTCCATCGTCGACGCGGCCTACGAGCGCTGCGAGGACATCCTCTCGCGCGATCAGAAGCACCTCATCGCCGTGGCGGAATTCCTGCTTGCGCACGAGACGATGAGCGCTGAGGAATTTGAGGCCGTCTTCACCGACGAAGCCGTCGGCCATGACAAAATCTAATCCTGTTATGAATAAAATATCTCACCAGTAAGCCGCTGGTGAGATATTTTTTCACATTTTCGCAAGAATTCCTGCATTTTCATCGCTTCTCCCCTTGCCAATTCGGTTTCTTCTGCTATAATGGGGCATTAGTCATTCCATTTACATGAAAAAAAGAGAGAATCGAACATGAAAAAAAGCAGTAGTTTCAGCGGCTCGCTCGGCTTTGTGCTGGCCGCGGCGGGCAGCGCAGTGGGCGTCGGCAATATCTGGCGCTTCCCCTATCTCTGTGCCAAGGACGGCGGCGGACTGTTCCTGCTCGTCTACCTCGTGCTGGTGCTGACATTCGGCTTCACCCTGCTGACAACTGACGTAGCCATCGGCCGCCGCACGAAGCAGAACGCCCTCAATGCCTTTGCAACGCTCAACAAAAAGTGGAAGTTCTTGGGCTACCTCACCTTCCTCGTCCCCACGCTCATCATGACGTATTACTCCGTCATCGGCGGCTGGATCACGAAGTATTTTACCCTCTACCTCGTCTCAAGCGGCGATGCCGCCGCACAAGACGGGTTCTTCACCTCGTTCATCACCTCCCCCGTCTCGCCCATCGTCTTCATGCTGATCTTTTTGGCGCTGACGGCGTGGGTCGTGTACTGCGGCGTTGAAAAGGGCATTGAAAAATACTCCCGCTACATCATGCCGGGTCTGCTCCTTCTCATCATCGGCATCGCCATCTTCTCGCTCACGCTCTCTTACACCGACGAAAGCGGCATGACGCGCACGGGCATCGAGGGCCTGCTCGTCTACATCAAGCCCGACTTCACAGGCCTGACTGTCCCGCGCTTTTTGAACATCGCGCTCGACGCGATGAGCCAGCTCTTTTTTTCCCTCAGCGTGAGCATGGGCATCATGATCACCTACGGTAGTTACGTCAAGGACGACGTTGACCTCAACAAGGCCAACAACCAGATCGAGATCTTCGACACGGGCGTCGCGTTCCTCGCAGGTCTGATGATCATTCCGGCGGTCTATGTCTTCCTTGGCACCGACGGCATGGCCAGCGGCCCGAGCCTGACGTTCATCAGCCTGCCGAAGGTCTTTGCCGCGATGGGCGGCGTGGGCCGCGTCGTGGGCGCAGTGTTCTTCCTCGCGCTCGGCTTCGCCGCGCTGACGAGCTGCGTGTCCGTCATGGAGACGCTCGTTGCCAACTACATGGAGATCTTCCACAAGTCGCGCAAGGAGATGTGCGCCGCCGTGGGCGTCTATTCGCTCGTGACGGCTGTGCTCATCTGCATGGGCTACAATGTGCTCTACTTTGAGCTTCCGCTGCCCAACGGCTCGACCGCGCAGCTGCTCGACGTGATGGACTACATCAGCAACAGCTTCCTCATGCCGTTTATCAGCCTGCTCACGAGCATTTTGGTCGGCTGGGTCGTGGGTCCGAAATGGATCATCGCCGAGGTCGAGAAAAACGGCGAACACTTTGGCCGCGCCAAGCTCTACAGCGTGATGATGAAGTATGTCGTCCCCATCGTCATGCTCATTCTGTTTTTGACCTCCACGGGTCTCGGCAGCCTGATCTTCGGCGGCAGGTAAGAAATTTTGGCAAAAAAGGAAACGCTTGCGCGTTCCCTTTTCTTTTGCTCTCCCGCCTTTTTCTCCGTTCAAAGTAGGCAAAATATGTTTTTCCGCCGCGCAGTTTTTTGTCAAAAGCGCAAATTTCTTTTTCCCCGCTTGACAAAGCGGGGGCGGGCGATTATAGTAGCATCATTAAATCTCATAGTTCACAAATACCGTGACGGGGAAAAATTCGTCCTACAGACGCTTCAGAGAGTTGCCGGTCGCTGCGAGGCAATGCAGAGCGGGATGATGTCACTGGCCCCTGAGTAGCTTCGCTGAGACGATTTTCGTTTAGGCGCAGCCGGATCTCCTCACCGTTACCAACGAGGCGCATTCGTTTGATTTTCAAGCCGATGCAGAAAGCGGGCATTTCATATGCCAACAAGAGTGGTACCGCGGAAGTTTTGAGCTTTCGTCTCTTCAAGGGAAGAGACGAAGGCTTTTTTTGTTGCTATGCGAGAGAAAAAAGCAGGAGGAACACACCATGAAGCGCATTAAAATTTTTGACACGACCCTGAGAGACGGCGAGCAGTCCCCCGGCTGCAGCATGAATCTGACGGAAAAGATCGAAATGGCCCGCCAGCTTGAAAAGCTGGGCGTCGACGTGATCGAGGCGGGCTTCGCCATCGCGTCTCCCATGGACCACAAGAGCGTGCAGGCCATCTCCGCCGCGGTGACGAACTGCACGGTCGCCTCGCTCGCGCGCTGCGCCAAGGGCGATATCGACGCGGCGTGGGACGCCGTGAAGGAAGCGAACCACCCCCGCATCCACGTCTTCCTTGCGACGAGCGACATCCACATGGAGTACAAGCTCAAGATGACGCGCGAGCAGGTCATCGACCGCATCCGCGAGATGGTCGCCTACGCCAAGAGCTATTGCGATGACATCGAGTTTTCCGCCGAGGACGCCTCCCGCTCCGACTGGGCATTTCTGGCCCATTGCTACTCCACTGCCGTCGCCGCGGGCGCGACGACGCTGAATGTGCCCGACACCGTCGGCTACTCCACGCCGCAGGAGATGTATGACCTCATCACCTACCTGCGTGAAAACATCGAGGGCGTCGAGCATGTCGACATCTCCGTCCACTGCCACAACGACCTTGGCATGGCGGTCGCGAATTCGCTCGAATGCGTCCGCGCGGGCGCGACGCAGGTCGAATGCACGGTCAACGGCATCGGCGAGCGCGCGGGCAACGCGAGCCTTGAAGAGATCGTCATGGCGCTGCGCACGAGAAAGGACTTTTACGACGCCGAGACCGGCGTGAACACCAAGCAGATCTACCGCTCGAGCAAGCTGCTGAGCAACATCACGGGCGTGCCCATCCCGCCGAGCAAGGCCATCGTCGGCGCGAACGCCTTCGCGCACGAGTCGGGCATCCATCAGCACGGCGTCATTGCCAATGCAAGAACGTACGAGATCATGAACTCCACCGACGTCGGCATCCCGCAGAACACGATGGTGCTCGGCAAGCACTCCGGCAAGCACGCGCTGCGTGAAAAGCTCGAATCCATGGGCTACGAATTGAGCGACGAGGAGCTTGAAAGCGTGTTCACCCGCTTCAAGGATCTCGCCGACAAGAAAAAGAACATCACGAGCAGCGACATTGAGGCGCTCGTGCTCCACCGCCAGGCCGCGGTGCAGGGCAGCTGCCAGCTCGTGAGTCATGTGGTCAACACGGGCCACGGCGTGCCGAACATCTCGTGCATCAAGCTCCAGCGCGGCGACGAGCAGATCGAAGATGTCGCCATCGGCACGGGCCCGCTGGACGCCTCGTTCAAGGCCATCAACCGCATGCTCCAAATGGACGTGAAGCTCGAGAGCTTCAGCCTCAACGCCGTCACGGACGGCGAGGACGCCATCGGCGAGGCCGTGGTCAAGGTCTCCGGCCCCGACGGGCGCTCGTACACCGGCTCGGGCCTCTCGACCGATATCATCGAATCGTCGATCCGCGCCTACGTCAACGGCATCAACAAGATCATGGGATCCGGCAACTGAAAGGAGAAACGCGACATGGGCATGACAATGACGCAGAAAATTCTCGCCAAGCACGCAGGACTTGAGAGCGTGCGCGCGGGCCAGCTCATCCAGGCAAAGCTCGACCTCGTCCTCGGCAACGACATCACGACCCCCGTGGCCATCAACGAGTTTGAGTCCGCGGGCTTTGAAAAGGTCTTCGACAAGAGCCGCATCGCCATGGTGATGGATCACTTCGCACCGAACAAGGACATCAAGTCCGCCACGCAGTGCAAGCAGTGCCGCACCTTTGCCCGCCGCTTCGACATCGACCACTTCTACGATGTCGGCACGATGGGCATCGAGCACGCGCTGCTGCCCGAGCAGGGGCTTGTCGCCCCGGGCGAGGCCGTGATTGGCGCGGACTCTCACACCTGCACTTACGGCGCGCTCGGCGCGTTCTCCACCGGCGTCGGCTCGACCGACATGGGCGCGGCCATGGCCGCGGGCGAGACGTGGTTCAAGGTCCCGTCCGCCATCAAGGTGTATCTCACTGGCAAGCTCCGCCCGTTCGTCTCCGGCAAGGACGTCATCCTGACGCTCATCGGCATGATCGGCGTGGACGGCGCACGCTATCAGTCCATCGAATTTTCCGGCGAGGGCGTCAAGAACCTCACGATTTACGACCGCCTAACGATCTGCAACATGGCCATCGAGGCGGGCGGTAAAAACGGCATCTTCCCCGTCGACGACGTGACGCGCGCCTATGTTGAGGGCCGCGTGGACCGCCCCTGGACAGCGTTCGAGGCCGACCCCGATGCAGAATACGAGCGCGTTATCGACATTGACCTCGGCAAGGTCGACTGCACGGTCGCCTGGCCGCACCTGCCCGAAAATGCGCACAGCGCGCGCGAGGGCAGCGACATCGCCATCGACCAGATCGTCATCGGCTCGTGCACGAACGGCCAGCTCCCCGACATGGCCGCTGCTGCCGCGATCTTAAAGGGTCATCATCTGGCCCAGAACGTCCGCGGCATCATCATCCCCGCCACGCAGGAAGTTTACCGCGCCTGCATGCACGAGGGTTACACCGACATTTTCCTCGACGCGGGCTGCATCGTCTCCACGCCCACATGCGGGCCGTGCCTCGGCGGCTATATGGGCATCCTCGCCGCCGGCGAGCGCTGCGTTTCCACCACCAACCGCAACTTTGTCGGCCGCATGGGCCACGTCGACAGCGAGGTCTACCTCGCCTCTCCGGCTGTCGCCGCGGCGTCTGGTATTACCGGCCACATTTCTCATCCGGAGGAGGTCATGAACAAATGAATGCACACGGCATTGTCCATAAGTATGGGGATCACGTCGATACGGACGTCATCATCCCCGCGCGCTATCTGAACACCCAGAGCCACAAGGAGCTCGCCTCCCACTGCATGGAGGACATCGACAAGGACTTCATCCACCGCGTCAAAGACGGCGACATCATGGTCGCGGGCGTAAACTTCGGCTGCGGCTCGTCGCGCGAGCACGCGCCCGTCGCCATCAAGGCGAGCGGCATCTCCTGCGTCATCGCGGCGAATTTCGCCCGCATCTTCTACCGCAACGCTATCAACATCGGCCTCGCCATTTTGGAGTGCCCCGCCGCGAGCGCGGAGATCGAAAACGGCGACGAGGTGACGGTCGACTTCGACACCGGCGTCATCACAGACGTGACAAAGGGCACGACGTATCAGGCCGAGCCCTTCCCGCCGTTTATCAAGGACATGATCGCGCGCGGCGGCCTGATGGCCTCGCTCAAGGCAAAGGAGGCGGCGAAATGAACAAGACCATTGCCATCATCAAGGGCGACGGCATCGGCCCCGAGATCGTCACCGAGGCCATGGGCGTTTTAGACGCCGTGGCCGCGAAGTTTGGCCACACCTTCACCTACGTCGACGCGCCGATGGGCGGCAACGCCATCGATAAATTCGGCGTGCCGCTGCCGGATCCAAGTCTACAAATCTGCCGCAACGCGGACAGTGTGTTGCTCGGTGCGGTCGGCGGCCCGAAGTGGGATGATCAGCCCGCCGCCAACCGTCCCGAGCGCGGTCTGCTCAAGCTGCGCGAGGGCATGGGCCTCTACACGAACGTGCGCCCTGCGAAGATGTTCTCCGAGCTCTCCGCCGCCTGCCCGCTGCGCGCCGACATCGCGGAAGGCGGCATCGACTTCGTCGTCGTGCGCGAGCTCATCGGCGGCGTGTACTTCGGCGAGCACCGCACGGAAGAGGCGAACGGCGAGCAGAAGGCCACCGATATCATGGCCTATTCCGAGCATGAGATCAAGCGTGTCGCGCGCGTCGCGTTCGAGACTGCGCGCAAACGCCGCAAGCGCGTCACCTCCATCGACAAGGCCAACGTGCTCGACACCTCGCGTCTCTGGCGCAAGACGGTCACAGAGGTCGCCAAGGACTACCCCGACGTCGAGCTTCGCCACATGTATGTCGACAACGCGGCGATGCAGCTCGTGCGCGACCCGAGCCAGTTCGACGTCATCGTGACAGAAAACCTCTTCGGCGACATTCTCTCCGACGAGGCGAGCCAGATCACGGGCTCGATCGGCATGATCCCGTCCTCCAGCATGGGCGATGGCACGCGCGGGCTCTACGAGCCGATCCATGGCTCTGCGCCCGACATCGCGGGACAGGACAAGGCGAACCCCATTGGCACCATTTTAGCCGCCGCGATGATGCTGCGCTACAGCTTCGACATGGCCGCCGAGGCTGACGCCATCGAGCGCGCAGTGGATGAAACGCTGCGCTCGGGCTTCCGCTGCGGCGATATCATGCAGGAAAACTGCCAACTCGTCGGCTGCAAGGCCATGGGCGCGGAAATTCGCAGCCGCATTTGAAACGATTGCTTCTAAACTTTTTTATAGACCTCTCCTTTGACCCTCTGCATCGCGCGGCGATGCGAAAAGGTCCCCGAGCCGTCGGCTCAGGGACCTTTTTCCCATTTCTGTATCAGAGCTTACCGAGCAGCACGACCAGCCCGGCCACCGCAGCCGCGATGAACAGATACAGCACCGTTGCCGCGCCGCGCTTGATGAGCACCGTTTTCCACGGCTTCACATAGGGAACGCCCTCCATGCCTTCGATGCGCCATATCTTGCCGCGGCTGACCCACAGCCGATCGATGACGATACCGTCGAACCAGTTCATCACCACAAGGAAGAGGTAGGCTTGCCAGTACGCGGTCTTGAGATCCGTTACGCGGTTCCAGCCGGCGATGATGGCAAGCAGCGCGACAAAGATCGCAAGGCAGAAAACCGTCATAAAACGCTTACCCTTGCGCATCTCGGTGTCCTTATCGGCAATGATGCCGCGTCGCTGCGCCTCGTCAAGAAATTCCTGTGGGTAAAAATAGAGGCAGTTGCGCCCACTGTCCTTCACTGCATACTTGACGAGCGCAAGAAACAGGAGACAGTATAAGATGAGCTGAAACAGCAAAAGCATGGCTATATTCTCCTTTGAAAAATGCTTTAGAAAACGGGAAAGTCGGCGCTCAGTTCAGCTTCTTTCCCATTTCGACCCTCACCTCGTGCCGCTCAGGATCGTCGTTGGAGTAGGCGTACAGGTCGAAACCGACGATTTCGAAACCGTTCTTTTTATAAAACGCGATGGCGTTTTCATTGCACGACTGCGTCTCTAAAATCAGCATGCGCGCCCCGGCGTCCTCCGCTGCTCGCTCTATGGGCTTCATCAGCGCCGTGCCGACGCCCCTGCTGCGCTCGGAAAAGTCCAGCACGCAGATGTTGCTGAGCCGAAAACGGTTGTTCCAGCCCTCTATCGAGCCTTCGACATATCCGATCAGTTTTTCGCTCTCGAACGCGCCGAAGGCGATCGGGTCTTCGAGCCATTCGCCGAAGAACACATCGTCGAACGATCTCTCAGTCGGCTCCGCAAAGGGCACATAGTCCATCTGAAAGCCTGTCTCGGACGGGCGGATCTCATAATAACCGTTTGTGCGGTAGCGGGCGGTAAACGTTTTGCCCGCATATATCTCCCTGTCCAAGGGTCTGATCTCCATGCACTCTCCCCTTTCCCATCCAACATCTGATTGGTCCACATCCTACCACATCTTTTTACAAAGCACAAGCGCCCGGCCATTGGCTGGGCGCTTGCTTTTATTCAATATAGAGTCTCTATGCCGAAAGCAATTCGCTTACTGCATGTCCTTGATCGCAGCCTGAGCGGCGGCGAGGCGGGCGATGGGGACACGGAATGGGCTGCAGGAGACATAGTCCAGGCCGACCTTGTGGCAGAACTCGACGGACGTGGGATCGCCGCCGTGCTCGCCGCAGATGCCGAGGTGGATGTCGGGGTTGGTCTCGCGGCCCATCTTGGCGGCCATGCAGACGAGCTTGCCGACGCCGACCTGGTCGAGGCGGGCGAACGGATCGCTCTCGTAGATCTTCTTGTCGTAGTACGCACCGAGGAACTTGCCGGCGTCGTCACGGGAGAAGCCGAAGGTCATCTGGGTCAGGTCGTTCGTGCCGAAGGAGAAGAAGTCAGCTTCCTTGGCGATCTCGTCCGCGGTCAGAGCGGCGCGCGGGATCTCGATCATGGTGCCGACCTTGTACTTCATGGAGCTGCCGGCCTCGGCGATCAGCTTATCAGCGGTCTCGACGACGACATCCTTGACGTACTTGAGCTCCTTGACCTCGCCGACGAGCGGGATCATGATCTCGGGCACAACGTGCCAATCGGGGTGAGCGGCGTTGACGTTGAGAGCCGCCTTGATGACCGCGCGGGTCTGCATGGCAGCGATCTCGGGGAAGGTGACGGCCAGACGGCAGCCGCGGTGACCCATCATCGGGTTGAACTCGTGCAGGGAAGCGATGATGTTCTTGATCTCCTCAACGCTCTTGCCCATGTCCTTGGCGAGCAGCTCGATATCAGCCTCCTCGGTGGGAACGAACTCGTGCAGCGGGGGATCGAGGAAACGAACGGTCATCGGACGGCCCTCGAGCGCGATATACATGGCTTCAAAGTCGCCCTGCTGCATCGGCTCGAGCTTGGCGAGCGCCTTCTCGCGCTGCTCGACGGTGTCGGAGCAGATCATCTCGCGGATGGCGGGGATACGGTCCGCCTCGAAGAACATGTGCTCAGTGCGGCAGAGGCCGATGCCCTCAGCGCCGAACTTGACAGCCTGCGCGGTATCGTGCGGGTTATCGGCGTTCGTGCGAACACCCAGGCGGCGATACTTGTCGGCCCAGGCCATGACGCGGCCGAACTCGCCGCCGATGGTGGCGTCGACCGTGGGGATGATGCCGTCGTAAATGTTACCGGTGGAACCGTCGATGGAGATGAAGTCGCCCTCGTGATAGACCTTGCCGGCGAGCTCGAACTTCTTGTTCTCCTCGTCCATCTTGATATCGCCGCAGCCGGAGACGCAGCACTTGCCCATGCCGCGCGCGACGACAGCCGCGTGAGAGGTCATACCGCCGCGGACGGTCAGGATGCCCTGAGAGGCCTTCATGCCCTCGATATCCTCCGGAGAAGTCTCGAGACGGACGAGAACGACCTTCTCGCCGCGCTCCTGCCACTCCTTGGCGTCCTCAGCGGAGAAGACGATCTTGCCGCAGGCAGCGCCGGGGGAGGCGGGCAGAGCCTTAGCGATAGCGGGAGCCGCCTTGAGCGCCGCCGTATCGAACTGAGGATGGAGCAAGGTGTCGAGGTTGCGCGGGTCAATCATGGAGACAGCCTTCTTCTCGTCGATCATGCCCTCGTCGACGAGGTCGCAGGCGATCTTGAGAG